>JBAWVC010000026.1:0-17725 GCA_037147455.1 Verrucomicrobiota bacterium
GGGACTTTTGCGGGAACCGATGCCCCAGCGACCCGCGGGAGGGCTCGGAGTGCAAAGCGCACGGAACTTTTCGGACGGTCCTCGATCGCCTTGATGCCGAGGGTGACGTCGTTCATCCTGACGTTATCGGACGCGCCGCCGGTGATCGTTTGTCCGTCCGGCCCGGTGATGTCAGCCTGCCAGGTGACCGTGCAATCCGCGCGGTTGCCCGGGTCGGGGAAAGGCTGCTGCGTGATGAGAGTCGCCTGGCCGTTGCCATCCAGCGATGTCTCGCCCTCGACAACGGTTTCATACACCGGGTCCTTCACGGACTGGGAATAGACGTCCACCTGGTTGAACCCGCCGCTTTCCTGGCTGAAATAGAAAGCCCCCGAGTGATCGCTGAACCATGTGGCTTTCCACTTCACCCGGCTGCCGGCATTCGGCGCCCCGTGGAAATACCGGGACGATACCTTGATGACCGACTCGGCGGGTTTGGCGGGGTTCTGCTTCTCACAAGCCACCGAGAACGGGGGATTGCGGAATTCCTCGACGCGGAAGACTGCGGGATTGCCGGCATCAGCGGCGCCGAGTTTCGCTCGCACTTGATAGTCGCCGAGGGCGCCGCCCTCGGGAGGCATCCACGCGGCATCCCATCCGCCCGATGCGGTGACCTTCGCAGTGCCCGAGGCGACGACGTCATCCTGCCAGGCCTTCGTGATTTCCCACCTGATCATCTGCCCATCCGGGACGGTGAGCACGCCATCCTTTTTCGTGCGGACAAAGCCCTTGATCTTCAACTCCTGGCCCGGGCGGTAAAGCGGACGGTCGGTGAGGATGCGCCCGAGGACGGTTGGCTGCGGAGAATAATACGTCGAGCCGGAAGAAAATTGCCCGTCCGGATTTGCCGGCCAGAGGGTGGTTTGTCCGTTGTTCGTGGTCTGGAAAAACGTGGCGGCGGTCGAGGCGGTGCGCGGGAAAGTGACGAGGCCCGCTGCGTCGCTGACCGCCGATGCGACCTCCAGCAACCCGTCGGTCAGGAGTTGGACCCGGACGCCCGGAACCGGCTGGCCGTTACCCATCCCGGCGACGCGGACCGTGAGGGAATCCGGGCCGAGCTTTTGTGTGAGGGCGAGATCGCCGAACCAGATAAGCGCGCGGTTCGCGACCTTCGTGTTGCCTTCGGCTCCCGCAGAGGCTTCAAAAAGATATGGGCCGGCGAGGTCGGATTTCCACTCGATCTTTCGGAGTTCCTCCCTGTCGTTTGTCACCGCCGGAAACTCCCCGCTGCCTGCGACATCGAGGGAGAGGGCATCGACGAGCAGGGGATCTCCCGTATCTGTTTCCGAACGGATCTGCTTGAGGGCGGCCGGAAGTTTTTCGTTCGGGATCCGCGCGAGCCGCCAGCGCAGGGTGTCCGTGTTTGATTGGACGAGCGCGAACCTCAGCCCGAGCGCGCCGCGCTGGCGGAATTCCCCCGGCGGAAAAAGGATCGTCGGGGGCTTGTGCGGGAACGTCGCGCCCCAGACAGAATTCGCCGCAAGCGGAAAGCCGCGGTCGCCGGTGACGGCTTTCGAGACCGTGACTTTGTAGCGGATGGCCGGATCGAAATTCCCATCCACATTGATCAGTTCGCCATCTTTTCTCAGGGAGAGGCCGGAGACCGCCGGCTCGACTTTCACGGCATCCGCAGGAAGGGGATCGTCGGAGAGATACGACGTGAATTTGATCTCGATATGGGGTTTGTCCGTCGCCCAGTTTCTCGCGGCGACGTAAGCCACCGCGAGCGGGCACGTCTTGCCGAGCGGGAAAACCTTCGGATACGGGAGCGTGCGTCCGGCGTAGGCATCGCGGACATTTTCGACGACCACATCGTAGGTGGCACCCACGGGCAGCGGGTCGCGGGGGATCGCGCGGATCGTCGTTGGCGTCGGAATCGCCTTGTCTCCCACCTCGATCCGGACCGTGATCTCGGCGGGGAATTTTTTCCGCGTGGCGCGGTCCTGGAACCACAGCCCGTCCGCGACATCGTTGAGGCGGACCGGGTAATTGAACTCCAGGGGCACGATCGGGCGCGAGCTTAGCTGGCTGCGCTCGTCATACCAGGTCGAAACTTTGAGCGGGTCGCTGCGGAGTTCGACGCCCCATGCTCCGACCGGCAGGGCGGTCCCGTCCAACGTCTTCAATCCCTCGCGCAGCCGCAGGCGGTAGGTCTGGTCCGGGATCCGCGGGCCGGTGACCATCCAGTCCCCTACGACCGGAGACCTCCAGAAAAACCTCGCATCCAGCGGCGGCCAGGCGACGACCGGCGACTCGGCGGCATCGGCGTCGATCTTGTCCGGCGTGACGATGTCGGCCGGGAACGTGAAGCTGAAACTCGCGTCCGGCGCGATTTTTCCATCCACCGGGGAAATGGCGACGCCTCCCGCATCCGGGTCGTTGTTGAAGAGACGCGTGTCCTCGGGAATTTCGAATGCCTGCGGCGGCGGCAACGGGGTGGGGGATACTGTCGGCACCGGTCCCTCCGGCCTCGGAGGAGGAGTCTGCATCGCCTGAGCGGTGCCTAGAGCGACGAGCGCTGAAAGGAACCATATTGTTATCGCCGCAATCATTACGATTTCTCGCCGGTCGAGAATGTGGCACAGGCTTTCCAGCCTGTGTCTGAGCCGGTTTACAGGCTGGAAAGCCTGTGTCACTTTCCCGCGCCTGTTTCTCACCTCGTCATCTTGGCCGTAAGGATTCGGGTTCATCGGGCTCCTTTCTCCGCCTGCTTCAGGGCGTCCGCCGCTTCGTTCGGCTGACCGAGCCGCGTGTGGCAGGCGGCTTTCAGCTTCCAGACCACAGCGAGAGGTTTCGCCGCGAGCGAGCGGGCTGCAAAATCCAGCGCGATCGGAAATTTCGATTGCATGAACGCGCTCTGCGCGAGCCCGGCATAGACATCGGAGAGGATCTCGCGCGAGGCTTTGAGTAATTTCAGTTTTTCCGCATAGGCCGCCGCCGCGGAAAAATTCCCCTGGCGGAGGCTGGTCGCGACCGCGTAATGGAGGGCTGGGATGTCTGAGGGGGCCGCTTTCAAAACCGTCTGGATATCGTCCATGGCGAGCGCGTATTGGGCCGAGTGATTCAGCCAGGAGGCGCGGTTGACGAGCGCCTGCGGGTCGCCGGGTTTTCTCGCGAGAGCCGCATCGGCCTGAAGAATCCCCTGCCTTGACTTTTCGTCGTCCATCGCGGCGGAGACATCCACGTGGCGCTCCTCAAGGGCCTTCGCGGATGTGAGCGTGCCGTTGGCGACGAGGCCGCGCGCCTCGAGAATTTTTCCATACGCGGAATCCGGCCATCCCTGCAGCCCCTCGAGCGCTTCGGCGAGCCCGCGGTCGGGAGCTCCGCCGGAAAACCAATAATAGCTCTTGTTGAAATGGACCTGCGGGCTGGGGGATACCTTGTCGAGAGCGGCAACGGCGGCGAGCGCCTTTTCGAGGCGTTCGAAGACCGCGCGTGAATTCTGCACGCGTGTTTCGTCCGGAGCGTCGGCCGCCGCCTTGCGGAAATCCGCCAGTGCCCCCTTGGGATCATCCGCTGCCAGCTTCGCCTCGGCCCGGTTGAGCAGAAGATCAAAGTCGCTTTCCTCGCCGATCAGCACATCGAGCACGGCGATCTCTTCCTGGCGTTGGCCCGCCTTGGCCAAATAATCCGCGAGCGACAGCCTTGTCTCCCGGTCCTTCGGGACCTCCGCCGCACGCGTCCGCAAAATTTTTATGGCCCCCTGCTGGTTCTCATCCCGATACCAAGCGACATCGGCGTTTGTTCGCGCCACAAGCCCGGGGTCCGGAGAAGCTGTTTGCCTGAGCGTCTGCAGGGCCATGTCGAAATCCGGAACCTCGAGCCACAACCCGACCAGTTCCGCGACGGCTGCGGCATCGTTCGGATGGATGTCGAGCCAGCGGCGCAGGAGTTCGATCTCCGCATGCGTGTCCTGCGCCTCGCGTGCCAGATCCAGCTTCTGCTCGAGCTCCGAGGCCGCCCAGGCGGACGCGACGGCCGCGACGATCAGAAAAAACACCAGCCGGATTCGCATAGGCCGAATCTTGGCCCCCCCATCCAGATACTCAAGAGGATTTATTTGAGGATGTGTTCCGTGTTGATGTTTGCGGGGTTTTCTGCGCGAAATGCCGGGCATGGTTCACATTGACATTACCTATCTTGGTTCGCTCCGGTGCGAGGCTGTGCACGGTCCGTCGGGCGCTAAAATTATTACCGACGCCCCGGTGGACAACCAAGGCAAGGGCGAGTCTTTCTCGCCGACCGATCTTACGGCGGCATCGCTCGGCGCCTGCATGGCGACGATCATGGGGATCGCTGCAGAGCAACACGGGGTCACGCTGGGGAAAGTGAAAGTCAGCGTGGACAAAGTGATGTCCACCAATTCCCCTCGACGGATTGTGAAGCTTGAAGTGGCGTTCACGATTCCTCTGCCGTCGGATTTTCCGAAGCGGAAAACCCTCGAGAACGCCGCGCTGGCCTGCCCGGTCCATCATAGCCTGCATCCGGACATCGAGCAGGTCGTGCGCTTCGACTGGGTCGGGTGAGCGGGGCATGAATCTCGTCGTCCTGGGTGGATACACCGCAAACCCGGGCGACTTTGGCTGGGATGCTTTTGAGGCGATGGCCGTATGCCAAGTCTACGAATGGACACCGCCGGAAGAAGCTTGTGGTGAGGGCTCTGGAGGCTGATTGGGTGCTGACCAACAAGACAGTTCTCTCCGCCGCTGTCATCGGACAACTGCCGAAGCTCCGCTACATCGGAGTGCTGGCGACCGGATATAATGTTGTTAATGCCGCCGCTGCACGGGCCCGCCGACTCCGCCTGGCTCTCAGCCGGCTTTTTCAGTTGTGCGCTTCCACCGCAGTGCCAGGGCGAAGAGCCCCAGCGCGAGCAACATCGCGAACGATGACGGCTCGGGCACGCTGGAGGAAACCGTGAAGCTTGTGGATCGGCCGCTGACCGGTCCGCCGCCAAAGTCGGCCGTTTTCGCCACTGTGCTGACGCCCACGGAGTAGAGCGAGGGATTGAGCGCGGAGTAGTTCACCCCTTCGAAGACAGTGCTGCCGCCCGCGTCCGCGAGGAAGTAGTGGAAGGTGCCGAGGTCGATAGAAGAGAAAAAGTCCGCATTGCTGTCCGTGAAGAAACCCGAGTCGAAGACATCGCCAAAGAACAGCGTTGGGAGATTGAAGAAAACGTTCACTTCGTTCCGGCTGTCGAGGTTCGCGAGGAATGGTGTCGTGGGGTCGGTGATGTGCGCCACGTCGTTGAAGGGACTCGTGTCGCTGCCGAAGTTCGTGCCCCCGTTCGCGTTCGTGCGGGTCATTTCGAAGGCGAAGTCGAGACCGCCGCCGGGGTCGATCTGCGAGGTCGTCATGATGCCGGGGCTGTTTCCCGGTGAGAACAGGCCCGCACCACCGACAGCGCCGACGGCACCGCTGCCCTTGAGGGTCGCGCCCGAGGCCACGATGACGTCGCTGCCCGAGATGTTGCGGTTCACCTTGAGAGTGCCCTCTGAGACGGTGGTGTTCGCCGTGTAGGAGGGGGAACTGGAGGTCGAGTTTCCACTCAAGGTCAGTGTTCCCGAACCCTGCTTTTCCAGACCGCCTGAGGCCCCGGTGAGCCCACCCTCGATCACAAAGGCTTTGCCCGCAGCCACCGTGAGGCCCGCATCGTTGTTGAAAGTGATGGCCGCGGTGAGCGTGCCGTTTTCAGTGACGCTGAAATCCCGTCCGCCCGCGCCCGCGCCGATGAAGATGGGCTGAGCGTAGGTGGCCCCGTTGTTCGTGAAGTTCATCCCTGCGTTTCCGGCTCCGCTGCCCACGATCACCGGAACGGTGCTGCCGCCGCCAAAAAAGCTGCCCATATCCGAGTAGGATCCGCTGTCGACCACGATCTGTCCGGTGAATCCCGTCATGCTGCCCGAAGTGATCACGCGGCCGGTGCCGGTCACGATCAGATCGTTGTTGCCGGAAATGGCACCGGTCAGATTAACCGATGGGGGACCTTCGATGTCAGCGGTGCCCGTGTCTATCCTCAAACCGCCGCTGTGGTTGATGGCGAGGTCCCCGTTGATGACAACATACTGTGAGAGTCCGACGGCCGTGCTTTCGATGGTGCGCGTGCCGCCGTCGGCGCTGTTCACGACCGTGATGTCCCCGGTGTTGGCCAGACTGTCAGTGTTGTGCAGGATGATCCGGGCATCGGCCGTGCCCGACGAGTTCCCGAGGTTGATGGGGCCAACGTTGCCCTGCCCGTGCGCTCCAAACTGGATCGCCCCTTCCTGGATGGTTGTGGTTGCGGATAGCGTTCCGTTGAGCTCGAAGGTGCTTGCCCCGGTTTTCACAATATTCACATTGTAGGAGGGGAACACCGATACATCCGGTAAGATGCCTGAAGCCAAAGCCACCACCGAGGTGCCGTTGCCGGACAAGTTGAGCGTGGCGAAGCCAGACGGCGCGGGCGGAGCGACCATGACAGCCATGTCAACCGTATAGCCGACGCCATGGGAAGTGGAGTTCACGATGCCGCCTCCGCCTCCGACAAATCTCAGGGTATGAAAGATGGGCTCGTTTCTGTTGATGACATTGTTGCCGGTCGCCGTGGTCGCGCCACCGCTGAGGATGAGCTTGTCCAAATTAAAGTCGGTCGCCAGTTGCTCCCGGCCAACATAGGTCGCTGTGTAGTTGGACGTGGCCTGATTGACAAACTCGACGGTATCCGCCGCATTCCCGAACATAGACGGAGCGCCCGCTGGCAGCCACTTTGAGGGGTCGTCCCAGTTGCCGGTGGAACCTCCCCAGTTAAATGTGTCGGCTTGGCCCGCCACGGTGAACAGCAACGCGGAACTCAGGGCAAGGAGGGAGCATGAGGGGCGGCTCATGAAAAAATTCTGTGGAATGAGCTGCTGCGGGGTCAAGCCTGAAAAGGCAAAAAACGGGCCCGCTCTTCCGCGACAGAACCCCGCTATTTCCAAGCCGGAAATGTCTCGAGCAGTCCGCTCAAAATCATTTGCAGGGCGATGGCCGCGACGAGGATCCCGGCCAGGCGGGCGAGAACGTTGATGCCGGTTTGCCCCAGCCATCTGCCGACCGGCAGGGCCATCCTCAGGGAGAAAACGTGATCAGCACGACAATCGCAATCAGTGCCTTGAGGTTGTCGGGAATGTCGGGCATGAGGGAGGGGTGAACCCGCGCCCAGAATACACACGGCGCGATGGTGTCCAATGTCCGATTTTCCGGAGTTTGACCTCGGCGATCACTGCAGATACGGTTGTCGCTCTTCCGATGTCGAATATCAACAAATTAACCACCCTGCCCGGCGGGCTGCGTGTGGCCACCTGCGAAATGCCGCACGCCCAGACAGCTGCCATGGGGATCTGGGCCTCGGTGGGAGGACGCCATGAACCGGCGCCGCTGAACGGGATCTCGCATTTCATCGAACACATGCTTTTCAAGGGGACCGGCCGGCGGTCGGCCCGCAGGATCATGCAGGAAATCGAAGGCGTCGGCGGAGACATGAATGCCTACACCGCCGAGGAAAGAACGTGCTACTACGCCACGGCCGCCGCGGAGTATTTTCCGCGAGTGTGCGACGTGCTCTGCGACATCTACCTCAGCCCGCGGTTGTCAAAGCAGGACATCGACCGCGAGCGCGGGGTGATCGGCGAGGAGATCCTGATGTATCGCGATGAGCCGTCGTCTCATGTCCAGGAATTGCTCAACGGCACGTTCTGGCCCGGGCACCCGCTCGGACGGCCGCTTACCGGCACGCTGGCAACGATCGAGGGGATGGGCCGCCAGGAGTTTCTGGATTACCGGGCCAGCCATTACCACACGGCGAGCACGGTGGTCTCTGCCGCCGGGAAAGTCAGCCACGACGATGTGGTTTCCCGCGTGAGCAAGGCTCTTGGTGGTTTGGGGAACGGACGCAAGCCCGCCGCCAAGCCCGCGCCGGTTCCCCCGTCTCGCCCCCGCCTCAGTGTGGAAGCTCGGGATATTCAACAAACCCAGATGGCCATGGCCCTTCCGGCTTTTAGCCACAAGGACGAAAGGCGATACGCGTTCCACCTGATGCACGTTGTGCTAGGCGGTAATGCGAGCTCGCGGCTGTTCCAAGAGCTGCGCGAGAAGCGCGGCCTTTGCTACTCGGTGAGCACGCACCCCCTGACTCTTGATGATTCCGGCGTCTTCAATATCTCGGTCGGACTGGACAAAAAGAACCTCGAGAAATCCCTGCGCCTCATCCTTGCGGAGTTCGAGTCCCTTGGCACCAAGCTGGTCGGAACCGCCGAACTCAAGCGCGCGAAAGAATATGCCGTCGGCTCCAGCCGAATGTCCCTCGAACGTGCCTCGAGCCAGAACATGCGTCTCGGCAGCTCGGTCCTCGTGTATGGCAAAATTGTCGATCCCGAAACCGTGCACCAGAAAATCCGCGCCGTGACAGCCGAAGAAATCCGCTTCGCCGCCGCAGAGATTTTGGACCCTTCCCGCATGACGCTCGCACTCGTCGGGCCGTCGCCGGATGAGCCAATTGTCCGCGAAGTTCTCGGTCTATGAAGGGCGTCATTTTTGACTGGGACGGAGTCGTGATCGACTCCTCCGCGCAACACGAGCGCTCGTGGGAATTGCTCGCGGAGGAAATCCAAAAGCCCCTGCCCTCGGGCCACTTCAAGGCGGGTTTTGGAAAAAAGAACCAGGAGATCATCCCGGGCCTTTACGGGTGGAGTGATGACCCCGCAGAGATTCAAAGACTCGGGGACCGCAAGGAGGAACTTTATCGAAAACTCGTCCGGGAGCAGGGGGTCGTGGTCCTGCCAGGTGCCAGGGAACTTCTTGTCGCGCTGCGGGACGCCTCGATCTGCCGCTCCGTCGGCTCGTCAACTCCCCGCTCGAACCTCGATGCCATCTTCGCCGCCACCGGCCTCGGCGAGCTTTTTGATGCAGTGGTCTCCGCGAACGATGTCGGGAATGGCAAGCCCGCCCCGGATGTCTTCCTGCTCGCCGCCGAACGGCTCGGGCTCGCCCCCGCCGACTGCCTGGTCATCGAGGATGCGCATGTCGGCATCGAAGCCGCCCACCGCGCCGGAATGAAAGTCCTCGCCGTCGCGACGACGAATCCCCTCGAAGACCTCGCCCTCGCCGATGCCGCCGTCTCCTCCCTCGCCGGGGTGACACCCGAATTTCTCAGTCAGGTTTGAGACCGCGATGAGAGACGATTGGAATACCGAATCGCTGGCCGCCTTGGACAAGGCCCATTGCTGGCATCCCTTCACCCAGATGAAGGCGTGGTGCGCGGACTCGCACGAGCCGCTGGTCCTGGTCGAAGGCGAGGGGGCGGTTCTCCGGGACAGCCGCGGCCGCGAATACATCGATGGGAATTCCTCGATCTGGACAAATATCCACGGCCACGGGCACCCGAAAATCACCGAGGCCATCCGCGACCAGCTCGACCGAGTGGCCCACGTTTCGTTCCTCGGATCGACCAACGCCCCTGCGGCGGAGCTTGCGGCACGGCTAGCCGGGCTCTTCCCCCCTCAAACTCTTTCCCGTGTATTTTTCAGCGACGACGGTTCGACCGCGGTCGAGGCCGCGATGAAAATGGCGGTCCAGTTCTGGCAGTTGAGCGGGGTTCCGGAGCGCAGGCGTTTCGTTGCCTTCGACCAGGCCTATCATGGAGACACGGCCGGCGCGGCCAGCCTGGGCGACATCGGCGCGTTTCACGACAGGTTTTCGGGCCACCAATTTCCCGTGGACCGGATCTCCGCCCCCGAGGATCTCGACGGGCTTGCCCACGGGGAGATCGCGGCGGTCGTCATCGAGCCGCTCATCCAAGGCGCCGCCGGAATGCGCGTCTGGCCGCGCGGACTTCTGCGACGGCTGCGTGAAAAGTGCGACGCCACCGGGGCGCTCCTGATCCTTGACGAGGTCCTGACCGGGTTCGGGCGCACAGGAACGATGTTTGCCTGCGAGCAGGAAGATGTGATCCCGGATTTTCTGTGCCTCGCCAAAGGCCTCACCGGAGGATATCTGCCGCTCGCTGCCACTCTCACCAACGAAAGGATTTTTTCCGCGTTTCTCGGCGGCTTCGAGGAACAAAAAACCTTCTTCTACGGCCACAGCTATACCGGCAACGCGCTCGGCTGTGCCGCAGCCCTGGCGAGCCTCGACGTCTTCCGAGAGGAGCGGGTTTTGGAAAAGTTGCAGCCGAAGATCGCAACTATGGTGGCCCTGCTCGAGCAGCTTGAGGCTCAGCCGTTCGTTCACGAAATCCGCCAATGCGGGTTCATGGCCGGAATCGAGGTGCGGGATCGCAGAGGGAAAGCGTTTCCTTGGCAGGAGCGAACGGGAGGAAAAATCTGCGAGGCCGCGAGGAAGCACGGGCTTCTCACCCGGCCGGTTCTCGACACGGTCGTTCTCATGCCTCCGCTTTGCACGAGCGAAAGCCAGCTCGAAACCGCCGTCTCCGCGATCGGGCTCGCCATTGAAGAGGTTTGCTGCGGGTGAGAGTGGGAGGCGCTCGCGGCCGTGCGGAAAAATCTGCTGGCCAGTCGCACTTCAGGGAGCGGAAACATCAGGCTTCGTAAAGGAGGTGGTCGGTTTCAAATTGATCGCGGGCAGTGCCTCCGACATTTAAATTATAGGCCTGACCCCGTTTGGGGGCTCAGAACGATTTCCGGAGGTGGCTGGGGAGGATGCCGAGCTGATCGCGGTATTTGGCCACGGTGCGCCGCGCGACCGTCAGGCCCTGCTCTTTCAGGAGCCGGACCATGTCCTGGTCGCTGTGGGGGTGCCTGGGAGTTTCGTGGCGGACGATCTCGAGGATCGCCTGGCGGACGCTCTCGTTGCTCACCTCCTCGCCCTCGCTGTTGGTGTAGCCGTGGGTGAAAAAGTATTTGATCTCGAAGATCCCCTGCGGGGTCGCGATATACTTGCCCGAGGCCGCGCGGCTGACCGTCGTCTCGTGGACGCCGACCGCGGCGGCGACCTGGCTCATCGTCATCGGCCGCAGGTGCGAGGGCCCGTGGTCGAGGAACTCCCTCTGCCTGGTCACGATCTCGCGCCCGATATTCATCAGCGTCTGCTGCCGCTGCTGGATGCTCCGGATAAAAAATTTTCCGCCCTTGATTTTGTCGCGGAGGTAATCGCGCACCTCGCGGGAGGAATCCGGGAGCATGTCTTTGTAGGAATCGGCGATCCGGAGGGCGGGGATCTCGTCGCTGTTCAGGCGGACCAGGTAATCATCGCCGTCGCGCTCGACGACGATCTCGGGGATGACGATCTGTTCGGGCTCCGTGGAGAAGGCACTTCCGGGCCGGGGATCCAGCCTCGCGATCGCCTCGGCGGAGCTTTGCACATCCTGCACCGTGACGCCGAGGGCGGCGGCGATCTCCGGGAATTTTTTCCGCCCGAGTTCCTCGAGGTGGTGGCGGACGATCCTGGCCTCGGTCGAATGCTCCCGCCCTTGGCGTTTGAGCTGGAGAAAAAGGCATTCCGCGAGGTTCCTTGCGGCGATGCCGGGCGGGTCGAACTCCTGGACCTTTTCGAGCACCTTCTCGACCTCGAGGGCGTCGGAGTCCGCGGCGTATGCGATATCGGCCGGATCCGTGCGAAAATATCCCTGATCGTCGATATTGCCGATGATCTCGATGGCGATCCGGGCCGCAGGCTTTTCCCATGACGCGGTGAGCAACTGCGACAGGAGGTGCTCCTGGAGGGACTCGGGCCTGGTCTGCGAGTCGAAAAAATGCTGGCGCTTTTCGAGTGCCTCCCTCGTCCAGGGTTCGGCGGTGGCGCGCTGAGCATAGTATTCGTTCCACTGGTCCTCGAGGCCACTATTTTCCCGGGGCTCAGCGGCGGCGGGGTTTTCCGGCGGCACCTCCTCGAGGGCGGGATTCTCGCGGAGCTCCGTATCCACGAGCTGCCGCAGCTCTGCGAGCGGGGCCTGCAGGATATTCAGGCTCTGCTGCATCTGGGGCGACATCGTCTGCTGCAACGCCATCCCCGCGATCTGTTCCATGCCTGCCATTGCCATGAAAATCAGGCATGGCAGTTGCTCCTGCAAGCAATAATCACGCCAAAAGAAGTGTTGTTGCGCAGATTCTTTTGCGTCGAAATCCGGCGGGTATCGGTTAGGGATGAGCGGATGGAACCATTTGTCGGGCACCCTTCGCCGGTGGCGGGACGCCGTTCCGTGCTGCTGATCAAGCCCGGTTCGATGGGGGACGTCATCCATGCGCTTCCCGTCGCTTCGGCCATCCACCGGGCGTGGCCCGAGGTCGCGCTCACCTGGATCATCGATCCGCGCTGGGCACCGCTGCTGGAGGGCAACCCGGCGGTTTCGCATATCCGGTTGTTTCCGCGCCAGGAATTCCGGGGTCCTCGCGGCTGGGCGCGTGCGGCCCGGTGGTATCCCTCGCTCGGCGGGCTGCGCCCGGATTATGTCGTGGATCTTCAAGGGTTGCTGCGCAGCGCGCTGATGGCGAAATGCAGCCGGGGGAAGATCGTATTCGGGCTTTCCGATGCGCGGGAGGGGGCGCGTTTTTTTTACCGGAGCTTAGCGGAAACATCGCCCGGCGAGCATGCAGTGTCCCGCTATCTGCGGGTGCTGCCGCTGCTGGGGATTCCCGTGCCGGAGCACCCCGAATTTTTTATTCCCCAGGGCGCGGCCCCGTCGCTTCCGGAGGGATACATCGTGCTGCACCCGTTTGCGCGCGGGGCGGGGAAATCGATGGAAGCCGGTGCGGTCCGGGCGTTCGTGGAGGAGTTTCAGACGAACAGCAAACGGCCGGTTGTGATTGTCGGGGTGGGGGGCCTGCCGGGTTCAATGCCGGCCGGGGTCACCGATCTTGCGGGGAAAACCACATTGCCGGAGCTGATCGGCATCCTGCGCGGCGCGCGCTTTGTGGTGAGCGTGGACAGCGGCCCGATGCACCTCGCGGCGGCGGCCGGGGTTCCGCTGCTCGGGGTTCACACCTGGAGCGATCCGCGGCTTGTCGGGCCGTTCAGCGAGGAGTCCTGGATCTGGCAGGGCGGGGAGATCCGACGGCAGAATTTTGAAAAACGCCCGCTCGACCAGATGCCGTTCACGCTGGAATCCGCCCGCGAGGTGGCGCGCTTTGTCGCCGGCAGGGCAAACGCATAAATTTAATCCAACAGGCCATGAACGCACCGACATCGAGCAGCCCCAGTCTTACCCGCTTCGTTATACCCGGCTGGCCGCACCTGACCGCCGCCGTTATTTTTTTCCTGCTCGGCTGCCTCTTCAGGTTCCATGTGTGGCATGAATTCGAATACGTCGGCTTCGACGAAAAAATCTATTGCGCGTATGTGGACGCGCTCGATGCCGCAGGACCGGCGGGATTTCCGCAAATCTCCCGGAGCTACATTGCCGAAGTTCAGCAAGCGGCCTACGTTTACCTTCCTCCGACGCGGGTCGCATATTTTTTCCCGGCCTATGTGTTGCACAACCTGCTTCACATTCCCGTGCTGGTTGCGCTGAGGATAGTCTCCTCGATTTCGAGCTGCTTGTTTATGCTCGCCGCCTATCTGTTTGCGTTGAGGTGGCTGAACCCCCGGAATGCTCTCGCGGCGCTGGCCCTGCTGGCCTGCGCCCCGCTGCAGATCCACATGGCGCAATACGCGTTCATTGACGGGGTCGCCGGGCTGGCCGCCCTGCTCAGCGTAGCCTGCTTTTGGGAAAGCCTCCAGAACGGCGGAAAGTGGGTCGCCGGTTTTGCCGCCAGCTTTCTTTTCCTGCTGCTGACCAAGCAGGAGACGGCGGTTTTTGTAGGTCTGTTTTTTGGCGTGATGTTTTGCTGCGCCGGTCGTTTGGGTTTGGGCAGAGCCGGATGGCGCCTCGCGGTTGCCTGCTTGTCGTCCATGGTCGCGGCGGTCGCGATCCTGTCAGCTCTTTCCGGGGGGGCGGGCACGCTGCGCGAGGTTTTTCAGGTTTACACGCGGCTTTCCATGACGTTGCCCTACACGCTGGCGACCGGCGGCGGGCCCTGGTATCGCTACCTGGTCGAATACGTGTTTGTGACCCCTGCGGTCTTTCTGCCAGCGGCGGCCTTCGGGATTTGCCTGGCGGGAAAAACGCCGCTGAACCGGTTCCTCCTGCTCTTCTTCGTTCTCACCTACGCCGTCATGTGCGCCATCCCGCACGGGATGAACATCCGGCACACGGTGATGTGGGATTTTCCCATCGCCCTTTTTGCCGTCCAGTGTGTGGATGGGATCGTGGCGGGTGCCCGCGCGAAGCGGTTGGTTTTTTCGGTGGCCATGGCGCTCATGTGCCTGCTCAGCCTCCGCCAGTATGAATCGATCTTTGTAACGCTCTACGACACGGACCCGTCGTTCATGTTCCGTAAGGTCGAGCTGATCAGATGATGTCCGGGGCGTCCTCGTCCGCTGTGTCGTCGCCGGTTCCGTCGTCGAACATCTCCGCAACTTCCTCCGCTTCGGTGCTCTTCACGATGTAGATCCACCCTTCCTCCGTCCGGAGCAGATCGATCCAGCCCGCCAACTGCAGGGCGAGGAGAAGTTTGCGGAGGTGCCGGGAATCCGGGAACCACGCTCCCAGAGAATGCAGGAGGCAACGCTTTTCCGTGTGGATGTGGCGCAGGAGATCGAAGGCTGCGGACTGCTCGGTATGGTTCAGGCGGATGACTGCCGCGAGCTGGTGCCCGAATCCGAATGTCAGGCGCGCCGGCAAAAGCAAGACGTCGCCGAGGAGATGCCATCCGACGACCGGCCGGTCGCTGGCCGGGTGGAAGCGATGGAGCCTTTCATCCACCGCAGCCCACACCAGGAGGAAGAGCGCTGCGGCCAGTGCGGCCGGATGCATCCATGCCGGGATGCTCATCAGGCGTTCCCCGAGGAGAACCTCCTGCCCTTGGGCGACCGTGAGCGCGCCGAGGATCACCCCGACAAAAAGGCCGTAGGCGACAGTCCATGCGACCCACGCGCCGAGAAGGCTCAGCACGGCCGCGAGCACGGCGTGCCGGTTGTGCGAGGAAATGCGCCGGCGGAATTGCGGGTTCATGCCGGCCGGTAGCCGTCCGGGTCAATGACCACGGAGTCAAATCCCGCATCCCTCAACCCGGTCTCGATAGCGGACTCCCGCCCTGCGAGACGGCCCATTTCTGTGGGGGCGATTTGCAGCTTTGCCGTGACGGGAGGCCCTTCGAGAAATCTGACGCGGAAAATTTTAAACCCGAGCGAGCGCAAGAATTCCTCGCCCTGTTCGACCAGCGAAAGCGCATGGCCAGTGACCCGGGTGCCGTGCGGGATGCGCGAGGAAAGGCACGGCTGGGCGGGGGCGTCGTGGGTCGGAAGGCCCAGCGCGCGCGAGACCTCCCGCACCTCGGCCTTGGTGAGCCCGGCCGCCCGGAGGGGGGCAATTGCTTGAAACTCCTCCGCCGCACGGGAGCCCGGGCGCAGGGCGGCGCTGTCATCGGCGTTTTCCCCGTAGGCAATCGCCCGGAAGCCGCGGTCCCGCGCGATTTGCTCGAGGCGGGCAAACAGCTCCGCCTTGCAAAAATAGCAGCGGTTCGGCGGGTTCGCGAGGTAGTCCTCATTTTCAAATTCCGACGTGGTGACGACCTCGACGCGGGCGCCGATTTGCGCGGCCACATCGAGCGCCTGCCGGAGGGCGGCGCGCGGAAGGCTCGGGCTGTCGGCGATCGCTCCGAGGACCTGTCCGCCCGCTGCGCGCGAAGCGAGAGCCAGCAGGCACGTGCTGTCAACCCCGCCCGAGTAGGCGACGATGAGCGGCGACCGGGACCGGACGGATTCCTCCACCTCGCGGATTTTTTGTTCGAGGGTCACTTGGCAGACCTCCCTTGTAAGGAGTGGCAGAGGTTAGTGATGGGCGGCATGGCGGTCAAAATATGGCCCTCCATTTCAAAAAAACGATTGCAATCTGGCGGAGGAACCCCAATTTTCATTTTTCAACAATTCATTCAAATGGCAGACCCAGCAAATAAATACGGCGAGAACGTGAACGGAAAATTCTACGTGGACGATCAATGCATCGATTGCGATCTCTGCCGCGAGACCGCTCCCGCAAATTTCCAGCGCAACGAAGACGGGGGGCACAGCTACGTGTCCAAGCAGCCGGAGACTCCCGAAGAGGAAGCTCTCTGCGTCTCGGCCCTGGAGGGCTGCCCGGTCGAAGCCATCGGAAGCGACGGCCAATAATACCCGGCTTTCAAGGAAGGGATTCCGGAGAATGCCGGAGGCCCTGATTTATGGCGAACGATTCGCTCCGCCGGAAGGCCCTCGCAGAGTGGCGGGGGCTTGATGAACCCAGGCAGAAGGCGGACCGTTGCGCTTCGGTGGCGGAACTTCTTCAGAAGGTGATGCCGAAGCTCGGCCTCGGCGAGAGGCTCGGCGAACAGCAGGTTTCCGCGGCCTGGCGCGAGGTCGTCGGAGATTTTCTCGCGACCCACTCGCTGCCGGTGGGATTGAGCGGAGGAGTTCTCACTGTGCAGGTCGTCCAGCCGAGCGTCCGCTACGAGCTCGACCGGACGTGGAAGCGCGACATCCTCACGAAACTTCAGGAGCGGTTCGGAAAAAAAGTCGTCCGCGAAGTCCGCTTTCGGCTGTGAGCTTGCCTCTGCTCAAGGTGCGACCGATTCGAGGTAGGTGAATTTTCCGTCATCCACGCGGAGGACGATGGCCGGCTTGGCGGGGTTCCGGTCCGCATCGAGGGTGATCGTCCCGCTGACGCCCGGAAAATCCTTTGTCTCGGAGAGGGATTTTTGCAGCTCGGCGGGCTCGGTGGATCCGGCTCGGCGGATTCCGTCCGCCAGAAAATTCATGGAGTCGTAGCCGAGGGCGGCCAGCGAGAGCGGATCGCGCCCGTATTCGGCCTTGAAGGAGGCGACAAACTTTTGGGTCCGTTCGGAGGGTTCGCCGGATGAAAAGTGGCTGGCAAAATAAGTGTTGTTGAGCGCCTCTCCGCCGATTTTCAGGAACTCCGGCGATTCCCATCCGTCGGTCCCGATGAACGGCTGGTCGATGCCGAGCGGCCTGGCCTGCTTGATGATGCTTGCCGCCTGCTCGTAATACACGGGCAGGAAAACGACTTCCGGCTGGCCGGCTTTGATCGCATTGAGCTGGGCGCTGAAGTCGGTGGCGGCGCGGGCGCAGGTTTCCTTCGCGGAGATCTTGCCGCCGCGGGCGAGAAAGTCCTCCTCGAAGCTCTTGGCGAGAGAGGCGCTGTAGGGGTCCGTGGGGTCGAACAGGATCGCCGCCTTCGTCACGCCGATCGAGCTGGCAAACTTCGACATCACTCGCCCTTGAAACGGGTCCGCGAAACAGACCCGGAAAATCCCCGGGCCGGCCTTGGTGACATCGGCATGGGTCGAGCCGGGCGAGATCATAGGGATCCCAAGCTCCGCCGCGACCGGCGCGGCCAGTAGGGAATTTTCCGAAGCGATTTCTCCGATGAGCGCGACCACCTTTTCCCCGGTGACCAGTTCTCGCACGAGCTGCGCGGCCTCGCTGCCTTTGGAATCCGTGTCGCGCGCGACCAGGTGGATCGGGCGCCCGTCCAGTCCCCCTTCCGAATTGATTTGCGACATGGCCAGATTGATGCCGTCGAGCGCCGCCTGCCCGAACGCCTGTTGCCCACCGCTGAGGGGAAGAAAGGCACCAACCCGGATGGCATTGGCCGGAACCGGGGTGGGGGTTGGAACGGGTT
>JBAWVC010000027.1:0-17690 GCA_037147455.1 Verrucomicrobiota bacterium
CGGCATGGTTGAAATACGTGTAGTCCGGCGCTTTGTGGATGCGGATCCAACTCACCGGCAGCCCGGTCTTCCAACTTTCGCGCACGGCCTCGAGCTTCGGACTCGTCGCGTTGATCTGCGTGTGGCAGGCCATGCAGGCCTGAGTCGTGGGGATGTTCGCATGCGACGCCACTTCGACAAAACTATGGCAATACCGGCAGTCCATCCCCAGCTGCTCCACATGGACCGCATGGGAAAAGGAAGCCGGCTGGACGGGCATGTAGCCGACGCGCGTGTATTTCTGCGTGAAATAATACGTGGCTCCCCCAGCGACAGCCAGGGCCGCCACGCCAAGGCAAACCGCAACCTTGAGGGGGATCCCGTTTGTCCACTGAGGAAAAAAATTTGCCATGAATCACCGCGCAAACAAACCTAGAAAAAGCAGTTGGATTTCACGCAAAGGGCGCAAAGTATGCCAAGGCAGAAAGATACGGAAAGGGTTGAACAGAAAACGTGTCACCCGGGTGGTGAGTGCTATATTCTTCATAAGTTCATTCCTTGGTGTGCATTGCGTCCTTGGCGTGAGTCTCTTCTTCCGGATTTAGGACAAACAGCTGGCGGGCTCTCCAAAATGCACCCGCCAGACCGGCAGGAAGTCAATTCCCTGTAATATTTTGACGCAGAGCGATAACGGATACATGGGAGAAAGAATGAACGAGCGTGCAAAATACAAGTCGCGACTGTCAATAGATTCGGTAAGTTTTCTTCCTGCATGAAAATCCACGCCCTGCTTGCCGCGCTCTTACTCGCCGCGCCGGCCGTCTTTTCCGCCGAGACCGCCCAGCCGGAACTGCCCGTCACCACGCTGCGCATCGGCCAGACCAGCCTCAAGGCCGAGGTCGCGGACGACGATGTGGAGCGCTCCGCGGGCCTGATGTGCCGCCAATCCCTCGCCCCCGATTCCGGGATGCTCTTCGTCATGCCATCGGTCGCGCCCGCCTCGTTCTGGATGAAGAACACGCTCGTCCCGCTCTCGATCGCGTTCGTGGACGAAAACGGGACGATCATGGAAATCCACGACCTGCAGCCAAAGGACGAAAAGATCGTCCGGAGCGCATTCCCCCGGATCGCCTACGCCCTCGAGATGCAGCAGGGATGGTTCGGAAAAAAAAACATCTGGCCGGGCGAAAAAATCTCCGGCCTGCCCGCCCTCCCCAGGCAGTAATTTTATGACAACAACCTACAAATCCTCCGTCGAACACTACGCCTCCCTCGGCGTGGATACCGAAGCCACCCTCAAAACCCTCGAAGCCGTCCCCATCTCGCTCCATTGCTGGCAGGGAGACGACGTCGGCGGCTTCGAGAAAGCCGACGCCGCACTTTCCGGCGGCGGCATCCAGGCCACGGGAAACTATCCGGGCAAAGCCCGCACGATCGCGCAGCTCCAGCAGGATCTCGACATGGCGCTCTCGCTCATCCCTGGAAAACACCGCCTCAACCTCCACGCGTGCTACGCGGATCTCGGCGGGAAGAAAATCGACCGCGACGGATACTCCGCGGACCAGTTCCAGGGCTGGATCTCGTGGTGTAAGGAGCGCGGGATGGGGATGGATTTCAACCCGAGCTATTTCTCGCATCCGCTCGCCGATGACGGGCTGACGCTCTCGCACCCGGATGCCGCGATCCGCAGGTTCTGGATCGATCACGGGGTCGCCTGCCGGAAGATCGCCGCCGAGGCCGGCCGCCAGCTCGGCTCGACGGCTGTGACAAATTTCTGGATTCCCGACGGCTCGAAGGACATGCCGTATGACCGCAAGTCGCCGCGCGAGCGCCTCGCAGCATCGCTCGACGAGATCTTCGCGGTGCCGGTGGACCGGGCT
Source organism: Verrucomicrobiota bacterium (assembly GCA_037147455.1). GTDB lineage: Bacteria > Verrucomicrobiota > Verrucomicrobiia > Chthoniobacterales > Terrimicrobiaceae > QYQL01. The sequence goes on from JBAWVC010000027.1 coordinate 1,860, forward strand.
CTCAACCTCGACGCCGTCGAGAGCAAGCTCTTCGGGATCGGTTCGGAGAGCTACGTCGTGGGCTCGCACGAGTTCTACCTCGCGTATGCCGTCAAAAACCAGCTCCTCTACTGCCTCGACGCGGGGCATTTCCATCCGACAGAAAACCTGGCGGACAAGGTTTCCTCGATCCTGCAGTTTGTGCCGGAGCTACTCCTGCATGTCAGCCGCGGCGTGCGCTGGGATAGCGACCATGTCGTGCTGTTCGACGATCCGACCCGGGCGATCATGGAGGAGCTGGTGCGCGGGGGATTCCTCGGACGCACGCACATCGGCCTGGACTTTTTCGACGCCAGCATCAACCGGATCGCCGCGTGGGTCATCGGCACGCGCGGCGCGCTCAAGTCGCTCCTCGCCGCCCTGCTGGAGCCCGCGACACTTCTGCGCGAAGCCGAGCTGGCCGGGGACAACACCCTGCGCCTGGCGCTCTTCGAGGAGGCGAAGACGCTTCCGCTCGGCGCTGTCTGGGACGAGTATTGCCGGCGCAAGGACGTCCCCGGCGGAGCCCGTTGGATGGATGAAGTGAAGCGCTACGAGAAGTCCGTGCTCTCGGGCAGATAGCCGGTGTTTAGCCATGCAGGACGTGACCCCGCCGATTCCCTTTGAAGCGCGAACCCGGCTGCGGATCCCGCTGGTGTCGGCCAAAGTCCAGGCGGGGTTTCCATCCCCTGCGGACGACCACATGGAGCGCTCGCTCGACCTGAACGAGCACCTTGTGCGCAACCCGGCCGCCACGTTTTTTGTGCGCGTGCAGGGAGATTCCATGCGCGACGCGGGCATCCACGGCGGCGACATCCTGGTCGTGGACCGCTCGCTCACGCCGGCGGACCGGCAGATCGTGGTCGCGATGCTGGACGGGGATTTTACGGTCAAGCGCCTGCGGCGAAAAGACGGCCGGGTTTTTCTTGAAGCCGGGAACGATTCCTTCCCTCCCATCGGGATCAGCGAGAACCAGGAGCTCGTGATCTGGGGGGTCGTGACCTTCATCATCCATCAGGCGAAATGAAGATCGCGCTCGTGGACTGCAACAATTTTTACGCCTCGTGCGAACGGGTGTTCGCCCCGCGCCTGATCGGCCGGCCGGTCGTGGTCCTGAGCAACAACGACGGGTGCGTGATCGCCCGCAGCGAGGAGGCCAAGGCGCTCGGCATCGCGATGGGCGCCCCGGCCTTCAAAAACGAGGAAACCTTCCGGCGTCATGCCGTCGAGGTCATGAGTTCAAACTACGCGCTCTACGGCGACATGTCTGCGCGGGTGATGAGCGTCCTGCGATCACACGCTCCGGGCATCGAGGTGTATTCGATAGACGAGGCGTTTCTGGCGCTCGACGACGGGCAGGGGGAGGCGTTTGCCCGGGAGCTGCGGGCGCAGGTGCGCCAGTGGACGGGCCTCCCGGTGTCTGTCGGCATCGCGACCACGAAGGTCCTCGCCAAGCTCGCCAACCGGATCGCGAAAAAAACTCCGGGGCTCGACGGAGCCTTCGATCTCACCGCCGCCGGAAACCCCGACGATGTGCTTGCCCTCGTGGCCTGCGCCGACATCTGGGGGATCGGCAAGCGGCTTGCGGCCAGGCTGGGGCGCGGAGGCATCCGCACGGCCCGGGATTTAAAGAACGCCGACATGGCGTGGGTGAGGCGGGAACTCGGTGTGGTGGGCGAGCGGATCGCCAGAGAGCTGAACGGCATCCCGTGCCTGACGCTCGAGGAACTGCCGCCGCCGAAGAAGGGGATCGCCTCTGCCAGATCCTTCGGCCGTCCGGTCGAATCGCTCGCCGAGCTGGAGGAGGCGCTGGCCACCTACACGGCACGGGTCGCGGAAAAGCTTCGCGCCGGCCACCTCCTCGCCTCCCACGTCCATGTGTTCGTCACGACCAACCCGTTCAGCACGAGCCAGCAGCAATACACCGCCGGAGAGGAAACCTCCCTGCTCCACCCCAGCAACCGCACGCCGGATCTGATCGCGGCCGCGTTGTCGCTCCTGCGCAAAATCTACCGCCCCGGCCACCGTTACAAGAAGACCGGGATTTTTGTGACCGGGCTGGTCCCCGACGATTGCGTCCAGCTTTCGCTTTTCGACGAGCCTGCGGTTGCCGGTCCCCGGAAGGCGCTGGAGGCTGCCGTCGACCAGCTCAACCGCCGGTATGGAACAAACGCGGTGCGCTACGGGGCGATGGGAACACAGCAGCGCTGGGGGATGCGCCAGGAACGGAAGTCCCGGGGATTCACAACCCGGTGGAGCGAGCTGCCGGTGGCGAAAACATAGGCGGGAGCTTCATCGCAGTGTGAGTAAACGCAGAGTGGAATCCGCGCAAGGGATTCCCGAAAATCTTCATTTCGCAAGTCCTCCAATAGCGCCCTCCTAAATAATCGGCTTTTCTGTTGTTTGCCTTCGGGGTCGCGCGTATGATCGAGCCCGCGATGAGCGAGACAATCTCCAGCGATCTCCGCGCGCCTCAGGACGTCGTGCAGGCCCAGGCGGAAAAAATCGTGACGTGGACGGAAATCCGGGGGGTGATCGATGCCGTTCCCGACATTCTTCTGGCGGTCAACTCCAGCCGCCAGATCGTCTTTGCAAACCGGGCGGCCCTGGATTTTTTTCATGTCGGCAGCGCGCGCGAGCTGTGGGGCAAGCGCCCCGGCGAAGCCGCCGGATGCATGCACAGCCGCGAAACCCCGGGGGGCTGCGGCAACTCGGAGTCGTGCCGGGTTTGCGGGGCTTTTCTGGCTATCGACCAAGGGCTGCGCGGAGAAACGTCGGTCGAAGAGTGCCGGATGGCCCTCGCCGGAGGAACCCCGCTCGACCTCACCATCTGGGCCCGGCCGTTCGCCGTTGACGACCAGCGGTTCCTTTTCCTTTCGATCAAGGACATCAGCGACGAAAAGCGCCGCCAGGCGCTCGAAAAAATCTTTTTTCACGACCTGCTGAACACGGCGGGCGGTCTCCAGTCGATCAGCGAGATCATCGAGGCGTCGGCTCCGGAGGAGCTGCGCGATCTCCGGGACGTCATCGTCAGCCTCTCCGAACAGCTTGTGGATGAGATCCGCGCCCAAAGGGACCTGCTCGCGGCGGAACGAGGGGAGCTCCACGTCCAGATGCGGAAGGCGAACAGCAGGGACGTTGTCGCAAAGACGATTTCGATGTATCTGAAGAGCCAGTCCTGCGACGGGAAGACGATCCATTCTTCGGAAATCTGCGAGGAGATCCCGCTTCTCACGGACATGGCGATCCTCCTGCGGGTGCTGGGAAACCTCGCAAAAAACGCGCTCGAGGCGACGTCGCCCGGGGGCACGGTCACGGTCGGCTGCCACGCGCTCACGAGCGATACCGTCGAATTTTTTGTCCACAACACCGCCTGCATCCCCCGCGAATTCCAACTCCAGATTTTCAAGCGTTCGTTCAGCACGAAAGGGGTCGGACGCGGGCTCGGAACCTACAGTGTGAAGCTTCTCACCGAGAGGTTCCTCGGAGGCAAGGTGGAGTTTTCATCCCATCCCGGCGCGGGGACCGTCTTCTTCGTGAAGCTTCCGAGGGAGCCTGTGCCCGCCGGAAGTCTTTCTTAACACCAACGCCGTTCACTTGAGTGGCATGGCCGTCCCGGCCATGTTGGTTTTCTCCATCGGCGGGACGCCGATGCCACATTTTCCATGCAATGTGAACAGTATTGTTCTTAAACCGGAAAAATTTGGCAGCACCGAAAATTTCTGGTATGAGGAACGCATGGTTCCGCAGGAAGATCTTCAGCGCCCGGTCCTCGAATTTTGCACGAGGGATTTTTCGGTTCTGGATGAGAACCTGACCGCCGGCGAGGCGATCGATTCGCTGCGGGCGCGGGGGCTGAGGGACCAGATTGTCTATTTTTACGTGACGGATCCCGAGGGAAAGCTGGCGGGGGTCCTGCCAGCGAAGCGCCTGCTCACCGACCCCGTGGATACGCCGATCGCCTCGGCCATGATCCGGCGCGTCGTGGCCATCCCGTCGAAGGCGACCCTGCTCGACGCGTGCGAGTTTTTTGTCCTGCACAATTTCCTCGCGTTCCCGGTCGTGGATGCCGGCGGGAAAATCGTGGGGGTGCTCGACGTGCGCGTGTTCACCGGAGAGGTCCTCGACCTCGCCGAGCGGGAGCAGATGAAAGATCTTTTCCAGTCGCTGGGCTTCCGGGTTTCCGCCCTGCGAAGCGCCTCCGCCATCGGGGCGTTTGCGCTGCGGTTTCCGTGGCTTCTGGCCACCATCGCGGGCGGCACGCTCTGCGCGCTTCTGGCCGGCGCGTTCGCGGAGACCCTGGAGCAGCGGATCGTGCTCGCGTTTTTTCTCACCATGGTCCTCGGCCTCGGGGAAAGCGTGAGCGCGCAGTCGGTCGTCGTGACCCTGCAGGCGATGCACCGCTCGAAGCCGACCCTGGCGTGGCTTCTCAAAACCCTCGGCAAGGAATTCCTCACAGCAGGGCTTCTCGGGGCCGCCTGCGGCCTGATCGTCGGCCTGATCGTGGCGTTCTGGAAACACGATTTCCCCGCCGCTTTGGCGATCGGAACAAGCATCTGGCTATCCACGATCACCTCGTGCCTGGTCGGGGTCGTCATCCCGGCCGGCGCCCGCGCCTTGAAGCTGGACCCCCGGATCGCCGCCGGCCCGGTCGCCCTCGCCCTCGCCGACATCTGCACGCTCGCGCTCTATTTTAGCCTAGCCAATTTGATTCTGGTGCGCTTATCGTAAACGGTTCTTCCATTTTCATGAAAACCAAACGAGCCACGAAACCATCCGCCAAACCAGCGCCGGAGCGCGGGAAAGTCATGAACGGGGCGGAGATCCTCGTCGAATGCCTGGAGCGCGAGGGCGTGGATGTCATTTTCGCCTATCCGGGCGGGTGTTCGATGCCGCTGCACCAGGCTCTCACCAAGACAAAAAAGATCCGCACCATCCTCCCCCGGCACGAGCAGGGGGGCGCGTTCGCCGCCGAGGGCTATGCCCGCGTGAAAGGGAAAGCCGGCGTTTGCATGGCGACCTCCGGCCCCGGGGCGACGAACCTCGTGACCGGCATCGCGGACGCCTACATGGATTCCATCCCGCTCGTGGCCATCACCGGCCAGGTCGCGCAGGACATGATCGGGCGCGGGGCCTTTCAAGAAACCGACGTGTTCGGCGTGACGCTCCCGATGGTGAAGCACAGCTACCTCGTTTGGGACATCAACGAGATTCCGCGCATCGTCAAAGAAGCATTCTATATCGCGCAATCCGGCCGTCCCGGACCGGTGCTGATCGACATCCCGAAAAACATCCAGATCGCCACCGCGCAGCCGGTCTTTCCAAAGTCCGTGAACCTTCGCGGGTATAACCCGGACAAGAAGGCCGGCGCGGCGGCCCTGCAGGAATTGCTGGGCCTGCTCGAACGCGCGAAGCGGCCGATGATCTATTGCGGCGGCGGCGTGATCTCCGGCGGGGCCTCGGCCGAGCTCCTCGAGTTTGCCGAGCGCGCCCAGGTCCCCGTGGCCACGACGCTCATGGGCATCGGATGCTTCCCGGAAACCCACGCGCTCTCGCTCAAATGGCTCGGCATGCACGGCACGGTCTATGCCAACAACGCCGTCAACGAGGCGGATCTCCTCCTCGCCATCGGCGTGCGTTTCGACGACCGCGTGACTGGCAAGGTCGAGAAGTTCTGCGAGCACGGCACGATCGTCCACATCGACATCGACAACTCGGAGATCAATAAAAACAAGCTCGTGAGCCTGCCGATCCTCGGCGATCTGAAGGACGCGCTCGGCCGCCTGAACAAATCCCTGGAGAAATCAGGCCGCAAGCGCCTCGCCAAAGGTTACGCCCTCTACCCCGACTGGTATCGCCAGATTGCGAAATGGAAGGCGGAGAGCCCGCTCCGCTACAAAGACACGCCGGATGCCATCCAGCCGCAGCATGTGATCCGCGAGCTCTACGATCTGACGAAAGGCGACGCCATCATCACCACCGGCGTGGGCCAGCACCAGATGTGGGCGGGGCAGTTCTACGATTTCACGAAGCCCCGCACGTTTTTGACCTCGGCGGGCCTCGGCACAATGGGCTTCGGTTACCCGGCCGCCATCGGAGCCAAGGTCGCCAGCCCGGAGAAGCAAGTGATCGACATCGACGGCGACGGGTCGTTCCTGATGAACGTGCAGGAGCTCGCGACCGCGCACATCGAAGGGATCGCCGCCAAGGCGATCATCCTGAACAACCAGCACCTCGGCATGGTGGTGCAGTGGGAGGACCGCTTCCACGGCGGAAACCGCGGCCACACGTTCCTCGGCGACCCGAAGGATCTCAAGCGGATCTACCCGGACTACGTGCAGATCTGCAAAGGGTTCGGCGTCACCTGCGAGCGCGTGCTCCACAAAAAAGATCTCCGCGCCGCCATCGGGCGCCTGCTCGCCTCCAAGGAAGTTTACGTCCTCGACGTGATGACCCCCTACACCGAGCACGTGCTCCCGATGATCCCGTCCGGCAGGACCTACAAGGACATCATCACCGAGTAGCCGCATCGCTCAGGGGCGCGGCGTCCCTCGCCCTGCTCTCCGGCCACCGTTGCTATTCGTCATTGCGGCGCGCACCATCGCGGCACAAGAATTCTCAGATGGCTACGGCCCGCGGAGGAAAGAGAAAACTTTCTCGCCACGCGAAGGCGAACGGACTTAACGTCGCCAGCCTATGAAAGACATTTTCATCGGCACCGACAGCGGGGCCACCACCTGCAAGACTGGCGCCGTCTATTCCGATGGCAAACCGGTTTCCCTCCACCTCGCCCAAAGCTCGACAAACAGCGAGCTCGGAACCTCGGTCGTCATCGAGGGCTGGGTCGCCGGCGTCGAAAAATTTCTCGCGGAGAACAAGCTCGTTTGGGGCCAGGTCCGCGGAGTCGGGCTCGCGATCCCCGGCCCTTACCAGTCCTACGGGGTTCTGGACCGCACGCCGAACCTGCCGCCCTCGTTTGCGGGGTGGGAATTTCACGCCGAATATTCGCGCGCCCTCGAAATGCAGGCGGGGAGGCCCGTCCCGCTGGTCGTGGGAAACGACGGCAACTACGGGGGGGTCGGGGAGGCCGCCCAGGTCCGCGGAGATAAAAAGGCTGGCGTGATCATGCTGGCCCCGGGCTCCGGGCTGGGGGCTGCCTACATTGATCCGAACGGGTTCCCGCTCGAGGGCGACGCCTTCTGCGGGATGGAGGCCGGCCACATGCCCGCGCCGCTCCACCTGCTCGGACTCCCGGCATTCACCTGCGGGTGCGGCCGCGACTGGGGGTGCTTCGAATCCTACACCGCGATCGCCGGCCTGCCGCAACTCCTCGACTACCTGCTGCCGAAATACCCTGACCACGAACTCGCGAAACCCGGGCTCGCGCCAAAACAAAAGGCCCTCTCGCTCCGCGGGCTCGCCCAGAAAGGCGACCTGCTCGCACTCGAAATTTTCGACATCCAGGCCAAGGCGCTCGGCCTCCATGTCGCGAACCTCTCGATCGCTCTCGACGCGACGTATGTCGTGATCGGCGGCGGGCTGATCGACCCGCATTCCACCACCGAGGAATTTCGCGCGCGCTACCTCGGGGGAATCCGCGCCGCTGCCGAGCCGTGGCTGTATCCGCTCCAGCGCCAGACGATCAAAATCGTTCCGGCGAGTTTGGGCGAGCTCTCGCAGGCGATCGGCGCCGCCCTCGTCGCGCTCTATTCCTCGCGCAAATAGGCGGGCGGTCAGTCCGACGCGTAGAGGCTGCCAACGAGGGCTCCGGCCCGTATTCCCGGCAACACGCCCTGCTCCATCTGGTTCATGACGTATCCGAAGCCGATCCGGTTTTCCGGGTCCGCGAAGCCGAGGCTTCCGCCGGCTCCCGGATGGCCGAAGGCGCTGAGCGACGGCCCCAGCAACGACCGGCTTTTTTTTCCCGAGGAATCGAGCGGGTCCATCATGAAACCCGCGGAGAATGCGGTGTCGAGATGCAGCACCGCGTCGAAGCCCTGGGAAAGGCGGGTTGTCATCCAGGCCTGGGTGTTCCCACCGAGAAACCTCCGGCCCTGCCAAACCCCGCCGAGCGCGAGCATGGCGTAGAATTTTGCGAGAGAGGATGCCGTGCCGATCCCGCCCATCGAGGGGATCGAGGCGGACCTTGCGGCGGGCGTGTTCATGGCGGTGACCGCCAGCAGTCCGCCGGGCGAGGAGAAGGCCTTCTTCGTCAGCGAGCCAGGCCGGTTCATGGCCTCGAGAAAGGCATCTTCGCCATCGCGTGCCACGACTCTTGCCGGGAGCACCGACGCGGCCCGGTGGTGAAGTTTCCCGGGGAGGCCGATCCAGAGATCCAGCCCGAGCGGCTCCGCGAATTGCGTGCGCCAATAGCTCCCCAGCGGAACGCCTCCGTTCAGGCGGCGGACGATCTCGTCGGCGAGAAACCCGAACGTGCGCGGACCGTAGCCAGGGCCTCCGACCGCTTCTTGGAACGGAACCTGTTCCTCGATCGCGCCGACGACCTCCGCATGGTCAAGGACCGAGAGATCGGTCCGGTCCAAGGCACCCAGGCCCGCGCTGTGGGAAAGAACCTGCCCGACGGTGATGCCGGATTTTCCTCCGCGGCCGAACCCGGGCCAGAATTCCGATACCCGCGCATCCAGCCCGAGCCCAGCGGCATCGAGCGCGTGAAGCGCGCAGGCGGAGGCCATGCCCTTGGTGGCAGACCAGATCAGCACCAGCGTGTCCTCCCGCCAGGGAACCTGCCGTGCGGCATCGCGGAACCCGCCGCAGAGAGAGAGGATTTCCCGCCCATCCTGCCAGACCGAGAGGGCGGCACCGGTTTCGCGGCCTTGCGAAAAATTGGCTTCGAAAGCCGATCGGATGCGGGAGACGCTCGGCGCGGTCACGGGATTCATTTCAATGTGACCCTGCGTGGCAAGCAGGGTGCGTTCGAGTGACATCGCCCCGAAGGTAACGGCCGCCCCGCGATTTTCAATGCGCTTTCTTTTCACCCAACGCACTTGCATTTTGTGAGGGCGGAGAGGAAGATTCCCGGGATGTCTCTTCCGGCCGCCCCAACGGACTCCCTTGATTTGGCCGACCCCGCCGATCTCCCGGGAGCCTCCCTCAAAGTGCTGGTGGTCGAGGACGACCGGCCGACAAGGCTCCTCCTCGAACGGATGATCCGCGGACGCGGGCACGATGTCCACGGATGCGAATCCGCCGAGCAGGCCCGCGAACTCCTCGCCAAGACGTTCTTCCCCCTCATCGTCCTGGATATCCAGCTCCCGGGAATGAACGGACTGGATTTCAGCCGCCTCCTGCGCAAACACCCGGAGGGAAAATATTTCTACGTCCTCGTCGGCACGGGAAACAACCGCCCGGACGACCTCAAGGAGATCCTGGAGGCCGGTGCGGACGACTACATCGGGAAGCCGTATCATCCGGGGCTTCTCGATGTGCGCCTGGCTGTCGCCGAGGCTGCCGTCAAAGACATCGCCGAGCGCCGGCGGCTGGAAAACGACCTGGAATTTCTCGCCGACCACGACCCGCTGACGAAGCTCTTCAACCGCCGGCGGCTCCCGCTGGCCGTGGGGGACGCGGTGGCCGAAGCGAGGAACGGGCGCACCGGCGCGCTGCTCTACATCGATCTCGACAATTTCAAAGTCGTGAACGACACGCTCGGCCACGAGGCGGGCGACCGGCTGCTGCTCGCCGTGGCGGACATCCTCCGCAACACGGTCCGGGCGGAGGACATTCTGGTGCGGTTCGGCGGAGATGAATTTGTGATCGTCCTGCCGGACTGCACGGTTCCGGACGCCATCAATATCGGGGAGGGGCTGCGGGAGAATCTCGAGAATCTGGTGTTTGCCGAGGAGGGGCGGACATTCCGCGTCGGGGCCTCGATCGGGATCGTCCCCATCGACGGCTCGAGGGAACCTTCCGACGTCCTCGGCGTGGCTGACGCCGCCTGTTACGCCGCAAAAGCCGGGGGCCGGAACCGCGTGGAACTTTACCGCGAAACCGGAGGGGCCCTGGAAACCCTGGTCGCGGACCATGACTGGTCGTCCCGGATCAAGGCTGCCATGAAATCCGGGACGCTCGGGATTTATTACCAGCCGGTCGTTTCGACCGTCGGCCACATGATTTTGTGCCACGAGGTATTGCTCCGCCTGCTGGACCGCCCGGAGAGCGCCCCCGTGCATCCCGCGGCGTTTATGAGCGCGGTCCAGAGGTCGGGCCAGACGGCGAAGCTCGACAGGTTCGTCATCGCGCGCGCCGTGGAGTCTCTTGCAGGCACGCCGGACTCCCACCTTTCCATCAATATCTCCGGAAGCTCTTTCGCCAGCGAAGACTTTGCGGATTTCGTGGAGTCCACCCTCGCGGAGCATTCCGTGGGGCCCGAGAGGATCATTTTTGAGCTCACCGAAAGCGAGGTGATCGCCAATCTCCCCCAGGCGAAATCGGTGATGACCGCGCTCCGCAAGCGCGGCTTCCGGTTCGCGCTCGATGACTTCGGGTCCGGCACCTCGTCGTTGAATTACCTCAAGTCTCTCCCGATCGACATGATCAAGGTCGAGGGCACGTTCGTGCGCCGCCTCGACACCGACCCCTTCAACCAGGCCGTCGTCCGGGCGGTGCAGGCTTTGGCCTCCGCGCTGAAAATTCCTGTCGTCGCGGAGTATGTGGAGACGCAGCCGGTCTTCGACCTGCTGACAAAAATGGGCGTGGGCTATGTCCAGGGGTATCTGCCCGGGATCCCTCGGACGACGCCCTACTCGGAAAGCGAACTCTTCGGGCAAACCACCCAGGAGAAGCTTGAACAGTGAGCGGAATCCGGCTACCGTCTCCTAGTATGAAAAAGCTTTTATTCTTAGCTTTGGCGGTAATCTTTCCGGCTTTTTCGGCCTGCGCCCAAGTGGTGGTTTACGACCTCTCGTTCAACACCACCGGCCCCAGCGTGAACTACTCCTTTCTCGAAGGGGGCTACCTCGTTGTGGATTCCGGCTCGAAATCGGTGACTTCGATCGTGATCCAGACAGACCCGGTCACCGACCTCCTCTACTACACCACGGGTGTGTTGGCGGGAACCTACATGGAGCTGAGGAGCGAGGGCTCGAACCAGGAATACGCCGTCATTAATTCCACGTCTGGATCCGGCGGAAATGCGACATCGGTCGCGTTTCAAGTCCTTGGAAAAACCAGCGGCCACAAGAATGTCGGAGCCGGCAACAGCCTGAGCATCGCCCGCAAACTCCAAGGCTATCTCCTCGCCTCGGCAGCGGAATCCGTCTCCACCGACACCAACGCCATCACGACGGTCACCTACGGGTTCGCCGGCTCAAGCAAGGTCTCCGCGAACTATCAATCGGGTCTGACAAGAGATGCCAACGACCAGCGCCTGGATTCCTCGAACACGATCAACATGCTGACCGAGGTTCTGAAAAACCGGGGAGTGGTTCCCCAGCCAACGGCCTCGCCGACGGCCTCCCCCTCGCCGACCGCAACACCATAGCCCGAAAAATCACGCCCTGGTTTAACCGGGCGATTTTTCAACCGCTTTTCGCGGAAGACCCTTGGCCGTAATAGGCCGCCGGCCCGTGCTTGCGCAGGAAGTGTTTGTCGACGAGTTCGCGCGCGGGAGCCGGCGCGGACGGATTGAGCGCAAGTGACTGCAGGGCCATCTGCGCGATGATTTCCAGAGCGATGGCATTTTCCACCGCTTTCGCGCCGGAACCACCCCATGTGAACGGGCCGTGGTTGCGCACGAGAACCGCCTGCATCTCCGCAGGGTCGAGCGAGGCGAACCGCTCGACGATCACGTTGCCGGTTTCCCATTCGTAGTCGGCCCCGATTTCTTTGGCGGTGAGCGCTCGGGTCACCGGAACAGCCCCGCGGAAGTAGTCGGCATGGGTTGTTCCGAGCAGGGGAATTTCCCGTCCGGCCTGCGCGAAAGCAGCCGCGTGCCGGGAGTGGGTGTGGACAATCGAACTCGCATGGGCGAACGCCAAAAAGAGCCTCCGGTGGGTGGGCGTGTCGGATGACGGCCTGAGCGCGCCTTCCACGATTTTTCCGTCCATATCCACGATAACCATCTCCGCAGGCGTGAGCTTGTCATAGAGGACCCCGCTGGGCTTGATAGCAAAGACGCCGGCCTCGCGGTCGCACACGCTCACGTTTCCGAAAGTCAGGTCCACCAGCCCCGCGGCCGGCAGCGCGGCATTCGCGGCGCAGCATTCCTCGCGGATCGCATCGAAACGGCTCACGCGGCAAAACCTCCGGCCAGATGGTAATAAACTTCGTTGCAGCGGAGTTCCTTCCGGAAATCCGACAGGGTTGTCTCGTTGCCGATGGCAAGGAATTCCACCCCAGCCATCGCGGCAAAATCCTCGAGGTGCTCGCGGGTGACCGTGTAGCTGTATCCGGTGTGATGCGCCCCGCCGGCATGGATCCAGGCTGCGCAGGCGGTTTTGAAATCGGGCCGGCATTTCCAGACCGCGCGGGCGACCGGAAGATTCGGGAGCGGCTGCGGGGGCGTGACCGCATCGACCTCGTTCACGAGAAGGCGGAAGCGGTTGCCGAGATCCACGAGCGTCGCGTTGAGGGCAGCCCCCGGCGGCGCGTCGAAAACAAGGCGGACCGGATCTTCCTTTCCTCCGATGCCCAGAGGATGAACCTCGCAGGATGGTTTTGAAGCCGCGATGGATTCGCAAACCTCCAGCATGTGGGAACCGAGGACGAGATGGTTTCCGGGCTCGAGGTGGTAGGTGTAATCCTCCATGAACGACGTCTTCCCACCGAGGTCGGAGGCCATGACTTTCATCGCGCGCAGCAACGCCGCCGTCTTCCAATCCCCCTCGGCGCCAAACCCGTAGCCTTTGGCCATCAGCCGCTGGACGGCGATCCCCGGGAGTTGCTTGAGTCCGTGCAAATCCTCGAACGTCGTGGTGAATCCCTTGAACCCGCCGACTTCGAGGAACGTCCCGAGAGCGAGCTCGATGCGGGCGGCTTCGCGGAGCGACTCGTGGCGGGCCCCGGACTTTGCCAGCGCGGGAGCTAGCGAATATGTGTCGGCATATTCGGTGCAAAGCGAGTTCACGGCGGAATCCGGAACGCTCTGCAGGACGCCGACGAGATCTCCGACCCCGTGTCCGTTGACGGAAAATCCAAAGCGCATCTCAGCGGAGACTTTGTCCCCCTCGGTCACGGCGACCTGCCGCATGTTGTCCCCGAAGCGGACAAATTTCGCGCCCTGCCAATCGTGCCAAGCCCGCGCGGCCCGCGTCCAGGCGGAGATCCTCTCGACCACTTCCGGATCCTGCCAGTGTCCGACAACGACCTTGCGGGAGAGCCGCATCCGCGAATGGATGAACCCGGCCTCGCGGTCCCCGTGCGCGGACTGGTTCGTGTTCATGAAATCCATATCGATCCCGCTCCACGGCAGGTCGCGGTTGAACTGCGTGTGCAGGTGGAGAAATGGCTTCTTGAGCGCGGAGAGCCCGGCGATCCACATCTTCGACGGCGAAAACGTATGCATCCACAGGATGAGCCCCGCGCAGGAGTCGTCGCTGTTTGCCGCCAGCAAGGTAGCGCGGATCGCGTCCGGCGTGGTCAGCACGGGCTTGAAGACCAGCGGCAGGGGAAGTTTCAGCTCGGCGGCGATCCGCTGCGAGTGGGCGGCGACCTCTTTGAGGGTCTCGGGCCCGTAGAGGTGCTGGCTGCCGGTGAGGAACCAAATTTCTGGCGTTTTCATTTTGTGGTGGTGAGCTGGATTTCCAAAAGGTCTTTCATGACCCGCGAGAGGTCGGTGGCTTTGTTGACCCCGCCGAAGGCATCGTGGACGGACATATAGAGGCGGTAGAGGCGGTCGTAGGTCTTTCGCTCGGCCGGCCGCGGCTTGTATTGCAGCGCTTTCACCGAGGTCATCGCTTTTTGGGCTTTGGCAAATCCGGCGTGCTCGCCAGCCAGGACGGCAGCGGCAACGGCGGCACCCAGCGCGCACGCCTGGCTCGAACCCGCAACCTGCATCGTCCGCCCGGTCACGTCGGCATAGATCTGCATCAACATCGAACTCTTTTCCGCGATGCCTCCGGCGCACACGATCCGCTCGACCTTCACGCCATATTTCTCGATCCGCTCGATGATCGCCCGCGCGCCGAATGCCGTCGCCTCGACCAGCGCGCGATAGATCTCGGCGCGCGTGGTGTGGAGCGTCGTGCCGAGAAGAAGGCCGGACAGCCGGGGGTCCACAAGGATCGTGCGGTTGCCATTATTCCAGTCCAGCGCGAGCAGCCCGCTCTCCCCGGGAGCCGCCCGCCCGGCTTCTTTCTCGAGCTTCGCATAGAGGCCGGCATCGCCTTCGCAAACGGTTTCCACCCACCACTTGAAAATGTCGCCAACGGCGGATTGTCCGGCTTCGATGCCGTAGAATCCCGGAAGGATCGCACCTTTCACAATCCCGCAGATACCGGGGATGTCGGCCACCTTTTTTGTCGCCGGAACCACCGCGCAGTCGCAGGTCGAGGTGCCGATGACTTTGACGAGCGTTCCCTCGGCAACGCCGCTCCCGATCGCCCCGTAATGCACGTCCATTTCCCCGATCGCGATCGGGATGCCGGGTTTCAGGCCCAGCCTGTCCGCCCAGGATTTCGAGAGCTCCCCCGCGGAGCCGGTCGCATCGTGCGCGCTGTCGTAAAGCCGGTCGCGGAGCGACGCCAGCTTCGGGTCGAGCATCGAAAGAAATTTCTTATCCGGCAGCCCGCCCCACTCGTCGCAGAAAAGCGCCTTGTGTCCGGCGGCGCAGACTCCTCGCCGGATCTTTGTCGGATCGGTCACCCCGGCGAGCACGGAAGGGATCCAGTCGCTGAGCTCGACCCACGACCACGCCGCGTCAAAAACCGCAGGGTCGTTTTTCAGGCACCGCCAGATCTTGCTCCAGAACCACTCCGAGGAATACGTGTTCCCGCACTTGGCGATGAACTGCGGCCGGTGCCTGGCAGCCGTTGACGTGATTCTCGCAGCCTCCTGCCAGCCCGTGTGATCTTTCCAGAGCCAGCACTGGGCGTTCAAATTCTTCCGCCATTTTGGCAACAGGCCCAGCGCCTGGTTTTCCCTGTTGACCGGGATCGGGCTCGACCCGGTGGTGTCCACCCCGATTCCCACGATTTTATCCGCGCGGAACCCCTTTTTTTTCGAAGCCTGCCCGATCGCTCCCAGCACGCTTTTTTCCAGACCGACCAGATAATCCCCCGGATGCTGGCGGGCCAGGTTATGGTCTTTCGCATCCAGCAGAATCCCCTGATTGCCGGAGGGGTAGTTCACGACGCATGTGCCAAGCTCGGCCCCATCCGCGCATCGCACCACCAGCGCGCGGACCGAGTTGCTTCCATAATCGATTCCCAGGGTGAAACTCATGGCTCCAACAAAAGAGTGGGATCCCTTACTTGTAAAGACGCGAATGACTTGACAGTAATGTGATTGTGAAAGTCCGGGGCTGGATCGCGTTGAGTGCGACGCTTGCAGCGAGGAGGGCTGGCCCGGCCACGCAGAAAATCAGCACGTTGATTTTCTTGTAGTCCATGCGACCGGGCCAGATCGGATCGAGTTTCTCGGCCACCACCATGAGAGCCTGAACGCAGACTTCAAACGGCCATCTGTATTTCTCGCATTTTTTTCATTTTTGGTGTCTGTGGGTCCCAGCTCTTTGCAGATCACGATCAAGATGACCATTGGGACGGCCATGATGCCGACGAACGCAATGCCGATCCCCATCAGGATGTTTTTCAGTAAGTCTTTCATATCGAGAAATCTAATTGCCGTTCCCTATTT
>JBAWVC010000028.1:0-17641 GCA_037147455.1 Verrucomicrobiota bacterium
GTTCGGGTATGCAGGCTGGGGATGTGTGGATTACTTCGTTGAGCAGCCCGGCCGTTATACTTTGGCGGAGGCTTTCCGCGCCAACGATTGCGCCTTGATCCAGCGACTTCTGACTTACGCACCCCAGGCGGCGACAATAGAATCGGAGCTTAGTGAAAATCCGGAGTATCATGGCAAGCTGACTGCCCGGGCCAGGCAGGATGGGATCACAAGAGATGATGTCGAGGGGTTGCTTTTTGACCGCGATGTTCTGGCATTTTACGGCGACCCGAAATGGGAGGCCCGCATGGCAGATGCCCCTAAAGCCTGGGATCAATCTTTGACGGAGTCCGACGGCATCTACACGTTCACCGTCCAGGCAAACCGTGGCGTGAAATCCTTTGAACCCGTCAATACGAACGGCTCACAGCGGGGCGGCCGGCCGCTTGTTGAATTCTTTCCCTGCCGCTTGAAGGATTTTACTCTTCTTGATGGCGCCGATTTAAAACCGGTTTTTGCCGACGGCTTTCTGCTTGTCCCAAATCCGGGCACCTGCGACCCATCCAGAAAATACGTGGTGCGCTTCAAAGCAAACCGGTTGACCGACTGAGCCCATATCCAACGCGCGATCCTGTGCGCCGGAAAACTCTAGAAATGCGCGACCCACGCCCAGACCTGCGCGCCGAAAAAATACAGCGCGGCGAGCACGGCGGCAAAGTAGAGGAGCGTGGCGGCCCCCCACGCGAGTGAAGCGATGATCATGAGCCCGTCGCGCTCCAGCCAGCCGATGCAGGCGAAGACGACCATGAGGGCGGGCAGCGTGTTGTTGAACGGGAGGTTGGCTGCGGGGACGGCGATGAGCGCGCCGCCGGCAAAGATCAGCCAGCCGACAAGCCGCTCGCCTTTTGATCCGGAAACCCAGGAGGACTTCCGGACGCGGGTGAATTTGCGGCAGAAGGCCAGCAGCCGCTTGCAGAACCGGAGGACTCCGACCCAGCCCTTTCCGTGGATCATGAGACGCGCCGAGGCTCGCGGCAGCGCGGGCTTTTCTTTTCCGGTTCCCATCTGCCACCCGATGATCATCTGGGCGATGGCCGACATCATGGTGAACGGCCCGAGCGAAAACGGCTGGATAAACGGAACGGCCAGCAACAACGCGGCGAAGCAGAAGCTCGAGCGGCCGAGACGATCGAGCATTTCCCCGAGCAGGATTCCTTCAGCCGTGGCGTGAGCGAGGCAATCGTCCAGCGCGCGGTCGATGGAATCCGGTTCGTTTGGCATAAAAGGGAGTTAGCGATACCTGAGAATTTGCCGAGTTCAAACAGAGAATCTTCGGGTCGATCCCGCAACCGGGCTGCGGTTCTTTCTGGATCAGCGGCTGGAATTTTGCGACGGTTTCCGCGTGACGAACTCCGAACGCCTGCCTCCGCTCCGGCTCGCGTTCGCCGCAGTTCTTGGGCTGCTGGCGGTCTGGATTTGTTTTCAAGGCGGGGAGGATTTTCTCGCCCAGGCGCTCGCGGCGGGCTTCCTGCTCTTCATGCATTGCCCCGTGACATGGAAATTCGATCCGCTTCCCGCGCCGCTGGCCTGGTCGGGCCCCGCGGTGCTTTTTGTCGTTGGAAATCTGACGGGGCTCGTCTTTCCGCAGGCGGTTGGCTGGACGTGGGCCTTCTTCCTTTGGTCCCGCGCATCGGTGGCGTCCAGCGCACTACCGGTCGGGCGGAGCTGGATTGCGTTTTTCTTCGTATTTCCATGGATCACTCACGACTTTCCGGCGGTCGGCTGGTGGTTCCGGCTGAGCGGGGCGGCGGCGAGCGGGACGGTTTTTCAATTGCTCGGTTTTCCGGTCATCCGCGAGGGCACGCGGCTCCTGGTCGGCGGCCTGCCGGTGAACGTCGAGGCCGCGTGCGCCGGGATGGGATTGCTGCAGGGGCTGCTCGTGGCAGGCGTCGTCCTCCTCCTCCTTTTTTTTCCGATCGGGCGCACATTCTATTTGTTGCTTCCGGCCATCCCGGTCCTCGCATGGGTTTCCAACACGGCGCGCATCGCGGGGATCACGGCCGTCGCGCTCAGCGAGGGGGTAGAATTTTCGCAGGGAATCTTCCACACATGGGGTGGGCTTGCCGTGACGGCGCTCATGGTCGGCCTCACGGTCGCGCTGCTCTCGGCCCTGCGCGTCAGGGTTGGAAAGGCCTCGCCATGAGGGGGCCGCTCAAGGTGCCCTGGTGGTTTTTCTTTTCGGTCGCCGCATGGGGCGCCTTCCTCAACCTCGGGCTGCTTTCCGCATGGATCTACGACCCGTCGAACCGCTTCGGCGGGCTCGCATTCGTCCTCTGGCTTGCCGGCTGCGGGCTCGTCGCGTGGTCCGCCCGGCCCGTGCCGGCGAGGACGGGCGTGTGGATCGCCTCCCTCGTCCTGCTGGCCGTTGGGGAACTCGGCAGCCTGCAGGTGCTCAAACAGGCCGCCCTGGCGATCCTACTGCCCAGCCTGTGCCGGAGGCCATCCTCCTTCGCTCTCATGGCCTTCGCCGCCTCCTCCTGGACTCCCGCATGGGGATGGGTTTTCAACCAGGCGCTCGGGACGCCCCTCGATTTCCTGCGCCCCCTGTTTGTCATCGCCTGCCTGGGATCCGCCCGACTCTCCGCGAAATGAATCGTCGAAACCTTCCCCTCGCCATCCTGCTCGTCTCTGCAATCGCGCTCAGCATGCTCTGGCCCCGGATTCCCATGTCCGGCGACCCGGACCCGCTCGCCCGTATCCCGCGTGAGGGGATCGGGCTCAAAAGCCGCGATGTCGAAATTTCACCGATCGAAAAAAAATGGCTCGGGGGCGCGTCCGGGCTCAAGCGCATCTTTTCGTTCCGCGGCCGCCTCTGGCTTCTCGCGGTCACCGACGGCACTAACAACCGCCAGGCCGTCCATGACCCCACCTACTGCTTTCTCGGCGAGGGATGGAAGATCACCGGAAAATCCCGGATGCCTCTCGCGGGTGGCTCCGCGATGTCCGTCACGATGACCCGCAACGGTGAGACTGCCAGCACGCTCTACTGGTTCTACGACGGAGGCGACCCGTTTTCCTCCGTCTTGGAATTCTGGATCAAATCCACCCTCCGCCGCATCTCCCGCGGGCTCAGCGGCTCCGAACCTCTCCTCTTCATTCTCCGCCCTGTCGGAACCCCGCCAGACGATTGGCAGGCCGCTGCCAACGAGATTGCTCCCCTGTTGCTCCCGCTTACGACTCAATAATGAAAAAAATACAATTGCTTTTTGTTGTTACTGTAATATTTTCATAAATCAAATTATTGACTCAAATCAATTGTTTTATATTACGCTAATATTCAATACATTAAGAAATCCATCAATCTTGGCACGCCCCCTGCAATATCATCAGACGTGAAAACAACCATCAAACTCGCCATCACCGCCATTCTGGCCCTCAGCATCTCAACACCTCACGCTCGTTCGGATGATGGGACGGACAGCAGCAAGACCCAATCCGAAAACTCCGTCACGGTGAGCAAGTCTGAATCCTCCGACGTGAAAAGCCAGGAGGGCGAATCCGCCTCGAAGGTTGCAGTGGATAATACGCCGAACATTTCGCCGGTCCAGTCGGCCGCCCGCCCGTTCAATTTGGACATCGCGGGCCCCGTGTATCTGGCCGGCAGCGACGCCCGGTCGGCAGCCTTCCAGGCAAACGAGTTGCCGGCGATGATCAATACGGTCAACCAGAACATGGGCGAATTCAAACCGCTCGACAATATCGCCTCGAAAGCGCTGGATCCGTCGAAGCTCGTTCTCTCGACAGATGCGCAGGTGCGGGTGTATTTTGTAGGTGAGGGGGCGGGATTCCACAACACGCTCGGGATCAACCTCGAGGGCACGGGCATCCGCTCGGGCGACCCCAAGCTGATCTTCCCCGACGCTTCGAGCCAGCAGTCTTCTTATAAATTCGGCGAAGACCAGGGAGGTTCAGTCCGCACCTCCAACGCACCGCTCATGTCGGGAGACTTTGTGGATTTCGGGACGATGAAAGCCGGGCAGAAGCTCGACTTCTTCCTGATCGCCGACGGGGCGAACGGGGCGAACAAGCTGCACGTCTGGACGGCGAGCCCCTCGGTCAACAGCGACGGGATCCAGCACATGGCGAGCTTCGGGGTGAAGGACAGCTCCTACCTTCTCCTGAGCTTCGAGGATCTGTCCGGCGGCGGCGACCGGGACTTCAACGACATCGTCTTCGCGGTCCAGATCGGAGCCGCCAACGTCGCGGCCCTCGCGAACCCGGAGCCACGCTCCGTCCTCACGTTCCTCCTTCTGGGAGCGACGGTTTACGTTGTCCGCCGGCGGATGGGCGGATCTCCGGTGGCTGTCCCCGCATGAAGCGCTGGGTTTTCACATTGGCGGCACTGGCGATAGTCCTCGCGGCCGGGGCATTCTTCTGGAAAAAAGCGGCGACCGAGCGGCGGGCCGCAGCCACGATGGCTGCGGCCCGCGGGCTTTTGGCGAGGGGCCGGGCGGCGGATGCGCAAGTTCTTCTCCAGGCCACCAAGCCGCCAGAGCAAGCCAGCCCGAGCCGGTCCGCATGGTTCGACCTGGAGGTGAGGACAGCCCTGGCAAACAGGCAGTTTGAACTGCTCCGGCGCTTGCGGGACCGCGACCCCGTGGGCTTCGCGCGGAATCCCGAGGCGGTCTCCTGGCTGGAGCGGATCGCCATGGCCCGGGGTGACGGGATCCCGGAGGACGCGGGGCCGATACTGACCGCAGACAGAGCGCTGCAAGCCGGTGACGCCGCCTCGGCCCGTCAGGTCTTGGAATCGGCAAAGCTCGAGGGCAGCGACGAGGTCAACCGCCTCACGCGACTCGCGCTGCTCAATGCCGACAAGCCCGAAAAGGCGTGGGAGTTCATCAGCCAGGCCTACGCGATCGACCCGAAAAACCCGGACGTCCGCACGTTTTCGGCAAATCTTCTCGAGCAGGAAGGGAAGCCCGAACTCGCGCGGCGCGACTACGTGGCGGCGGTCGTCGCAAACACGCAAAACCTCCGGGCACGCGACAATCTCGCGGAATTTTACCTCCGCCAGCAGATGCTCCCCCAGGCAGTGCAGACATGGCTCGAGGCCCCGCCCGCCGATGGCAGCGCGCTCTTTTATCTCAAGGCCTGGTTTTGGAACCGGGTCGGTCTCGGGTCTGTCCCGATAAAAAATCCGGCAGTGCTCGGCGAGGCTGTCGCCAGCCTCGCCACGTTGCCACAGGGTGATTTCTGGGGCAACGATCCCGGCCTTCTTCTCACCCAATCCCGCGTCCTCGCGGACCGCACGGAAACGCTCTGGCTGCGCGTCCTCCAGGAGCTCAGGGCGGGCCGCGAACCCGATGCACTGAAGCTCCTGTCCCGCGCCTCGCCACAGCAAGCCACCCGCCACACCTTCCTCCGGACAACCCTTGAGTTTCTCCTCGCGGCCCGCACAGGCGCGGGCGGAAACCCTCCGCCCGACATCCCGGAGATCAAAAAATCCGGGCACCCGTTCTGGAAATGGCTCGACGAAAACAAATCGGACTCCGAGGCCCTGCGCCAGCCATGGGTCTTGCCCGCGCTTTTTTGCGTGAGCGGATGGCTTCGCGCCGGCGTTGATATTTGCAAGCCGGAGGATCTTGCCGATGCGCCGGAGTGGGCGGCCTATGCGGTCGCACGCAGCGCACAGATTTGCGGGGACGCCCGGCACCTCGCGGATTTCCTCGCCGCCTCGAAATCAAAATCCCCCGCCATGCAGCTCCTCCGCGGCGAATCCAACTGGGCGGACAACCGGAAGGCCGAGGGGCAGAAGATCTTCGAAAGCCTTCTCGGAACGCCGGAGGCCGGCTACCGGGCCGCGTTCCTCCTCGCGTTGGAAGCCCTCGCCCGCAACGATGCCGCCGGGGCCAGGCAAATCATCGCGCGCCAGCCGGACTTCGCTGAGTCGGTCGCGGGCCGCGAGTTTCTCGCGCGGGCGGCCCTCGCGGAAGGAAAAGAGGCCGACGCCCTCGCGATCTACAAATCGCTGGGCGACACCTCGGACGACGCCCGCATCTACCTCGCCCGAACCGCCTATAACGCGAAGGACTGGGGCCGCGCGGAGACGCTAGTCCGCTCGCTCATCGCAGACCATCCCAACGAGCCAGCCTTCGCCGACAACCTCGGAAAAATCCTCGAGGCGAAAAAATCCCCGTGAGCAAGCCCCTCCCGCCGATGGCGCTGCTCGCACGCCAGATCCCGAAGCTCGCCTCCAGCAATCATACGGTGCTCATCACCGGGGAATCCGGGACTGGGAAAAGCCGTCTCGCGCGCAGCATCCACGATGCCGGGCCGCGCGCGAAAGGGACGTTTGTTTCCATCAGCTGCGCCGCGCTGCCCCGCGAGCTCCTCGAATCCGAGCTGTTCGGGCACGAGCGCGGGGCGTTCTCCGGCGCGATGCGCCAGAAGCCCGGACGGGTCGAGCTCGCGCACCGGGGCACGCTCTTCCTCGACGAGATCGGGGACATGCCACTCGAACTCCAGCCGAAACTTCTCACGTTTCTCCAGGACCGCAGCTTTTTCCGCATTGGCGGGCGCGAGCTTCTCGTGGTGGACGTCCGGCTCATCGCCGCGACAAACCGTGACCTTGCCCGCATGGTGCGCGACGGCACGTTCCGCGAGGACCTCTTCTTCCGCCTGAGCGTGCTGCCGGCCTCCCTCCCGCCGCTCCGCGATCGACAGGACGAAATTCCCGTCCTCGCGCTCGGCTTCCTTAAGGCGGCGCTCGCCGAGTTTGACGGGCCGCAGGAAGTCGCGCTTTCCCACGAGGCGCTCGACCTCCTGCTCAGCCACCCGTGGCCGGGGAACATCCGCGAACTCGAAAACGCGATGTTCCGCGCCGCCACCCTCGTCGAGCCCGGCCACGACATCGGCCCCGAGCTCATCACACCAGCCCTCCTGGACGGGGAGCAGCCGGACAAAAATTCTCCGCAGCCCGCAGATGCGATCCTGCCGCTCGCAGAGATGGAAAAGCGGGCGCTTGCCCGGGCCCTCGATCACTATGCCGGACACAAGCCGTCCGTGGCCGCCGCCCTCGGGATCAGCGAGAAAAGCGTCTATAACATGATGCGCCGCCACGGGCTCGGGATGCTGCCCGCCGGCAGGACATCTCCCGCGTTGTAGAGGTCCTTGTGCCAAGGGCCTGTCGGAGTCAATAGGCGGTTGGCGCAACCGCCTCTACACCATCCAGCCAGCTCGAAGAGTTGGTATCAGCAGTCATCCGATCAACGAGGCCCGGTTTATTGAATGCATGTTTTTGAATCGTCAACGCCCCGCCCAACTGATAGGCTGAATGCAAATTCACTTACTATGAATACCACAGACGCACCCGCCAAGACGCCGGAGCAGATTCTCGGGGAACTTCAGGTCGATCCCGCCAAGGGGCTCGCCGCCAGCGAGGCCGCCACGCGGCTCGCGAAATTCGGCCCGAACGCGCTCGAGGAGGAAAAGGAGAGCGCGCTGAAAAAGTTTGCCGGCTATTTCTGGGGTCCGCTGCCGTGGATGGTCGAGGCGCCGGCGGTGATGGCGCTGATCATCCAGGACTGGGTGGATTTCGGGATCATCACGTTCATGCTCGTCTTCAATGCGGTGCTGGGATTCTGGGAGGAAAGCGCGGCATCGAGCGCGTTGTCCGCACTGAAAAATTCCCTCGCGCTCACGGCCAAGGCCCTGCGCGACGGAAAGTGGGACGACGTGAAGGCGGCGGATCTCGTGCCCGGCGATATTGTCAGGATCCGCCTGGGCGACGTGGTTCCCGGCGACGGCGTGCTCCTGGAAGGCGGCTACCTCAGCGTGGATCAGGCGGCGCTCACCGGCGAGTCGCTGGCGGTTTCCAAGACGGGCGGCGACACGGTCTATTCGGGCTCGATCGTGAAAAAGGGCGAGATGACCGCCGTGATCACGGCCACAGGCGGGAATACGTTCTTCGGGCGGACCGCGAGCCTCGTCGCCTCGGCCGGCGCAAAATCCCATTTCCAGCAGGCCGTGGTCGGGATCGGGAACTTTCTCATCGTCCTCACGATCGCGCTGGCGGCGATCCTGGTGATCGACCGGCTGGCCGCGATGGACCACCATTTTTCAAAGGACGCCATTTTCAAGCTGGCGGAGTATGTGCTGGTTCTTCTCGTGGCGGCGGTGCCGTTCACGACCCCCGCCGTGCTCTCGGTCACGATGGCGCTCGGGGCCAAGAAGCTGGCGGTGAAAAAGGCGATCGTTTCGCGCCTCGAGTCGATCGAGGAGCTTGCCGGCGTCGACATCCTCTGCTCGGACAAGACCGGCACGCTCACGCAGAACAAGCTCACGCTCGGCGACGTCCTGCCCTACGGCGGGGCCTCCGCGCAGGATGTCGTTCTGGCCGGCTCCCTCGCCTCGAAGGCCGAGGATAAGGACCCGATTGATCTCGCGGTGATGGGAGGGCTGAAGGATCCCTCTCTCCTCGACAAATACAAGCAGACCACCTTCGTGCCATTCGATCCTGTCACGAAGAGGACCGAGGCCACCCTGCAGGATTCCTCGGGAAAAACATTCCTCACCACGAAGGGCATGCCGGCCGTCATTTTGGCGCTCTGCACCCTGCCCGATGCCGAGCGGTCGAAGGTCGAGGCCCAGGTGAACGCGCTTGCGGTGAAGGGCATGCGCGCGCTCGCGGCGGCACGCTCGGACGGCGGCGGAACGTGGACGTTCCTCGGAGTTCTTCCGCTCATGGACCCTCCGCGCGAGGACTCGAAGCAAACCATCGCCGAGGCCAACGAGCTCGGGGTCCGGGTCAAGATGGTCACCGGCGACGACGTGGCCATCGCCCGCACAATTTCCGGAGAACTCGGCATGGGCACGAACATCCAGCTCGCCTCCGACCTCTTCCCGGCGGATTCCCTCAACGGCGCCCTGCCGGCGGATGCCGCGGACAAAATCGTCGCGGCCGACGGCTTCGCGCGAGTATTCCCCGAACACAAATACGGCGTGGTCAAGGCCCTCCAGGCCGCCGGCCACATCGTCGGCATGACCGGCGACGGCGTCAACGACGCGCCCGCCCTCAAGCAGGCGGATGTAGGCATCGCGGTCTCGGGCGCGACCGATGCCGCCCGCGCCGCTGCGGCCCTCATCCTGACCGCTCCCGGTCTCTCGGTGATCATCGACGGCATCAAGGAAGCCCGCCGGATTTTTGAGCGGATGATGAGCTACATGCTCTACCGCGTGGCTATGACGATCGCGATCATGTTCTTCGTCGTCTCCTCGGTCATGTTCTTCAATTTCTTCCCGATGACCGCCGTGATGATCATCGCGCTGGCGCTGCTCGACGACCTGCCGATCATGACGATCGCCTACGACAACGCGCTGGCCGCGCCGAAGCCGGTCAAGTGGGACATGCCGCGCGTGTTTCTCATCTCCTCGGTTCTCGGGCTTTTCGCCGTCGTGCAGAGCTTCCTGCTCCTGTTCCTCGGCCGCAACCTCTACCACCTCGACGCGCAGCACCTGCAAACGATGATGTTCCTACAGCTCGTCGCCGGCGGCCATCTTCTCCTCTTCGTGACCCGCTCGGTCGGTGCTTTCTGGAAGCCGCCGTTCCCGGATCCCCGGCTGTTCTTCGCCATCGTCGGCACCCAGCTGATCGCGGTCCTGGCCTGCGGGATCGGCATCGGCAACGTCGTTCCCGCGCTGCCCTGGGGGATCATCGGGCTGGTCTGGCTCTACAACATCGCGTGGATGTTCGTCCTCGATCTCGTCAAGATGGCGCTCTACGAAATCCTGCAGGGGCACAGTATGACCCACCAGGGATACTCGCTCTTCTTCCGGCGCATGAGCCATTCCCTGCAACCCTACGGCGGGATGCACAGCCTCCGCCGCCGCAAGCCCTGAAGCCGCTGGCGCGCATGGTTTTCGCATGAGCCCATCCCAATCGAAGCAGTGGGTGAAGGACCGCCCGTTTCTGTTTCATGCTGTATTTATCCTGCAACGTCTTCACGACGGTCGATGTCTCGGACACGCTGCCCGCCAGCCGGCTGGCCTCGACGGCTGTGGTGATCGCCGAGATCCTCGCGCAGCTCTTTACCGTGATCTTCATCGCCCGCCTCGTCGGGGTTTTTCCCTCCTCGCCGGCGGACCGGAAGGAAAAGCCGGCGGATTCGGAGCGCGGGCATCGGGATTTGTGAGGTGTAAAATCTCACCGGCCGCGGAGTGATTTTCATTCTTTGACAGCATTGCATGCATTGCTTATTCTGACAGCATGAGTGCGACGTTGACGATTCGCGGGTTGGACCTGGAGGTGAAGCAGAAGCTGCGCGTGCAGGCGGCGACGAACGGGCGGGCGATGGAAGCGGAGGCCCGGGAGATTCTCGCTCGGGCGGTGCTGAAGACGAAAGGCAATCCGCCCGCTCCGGTCACACAGAGGAAGCTGCCCAAGAGCGTCTGCGGCACGGTGCGCGGAATCTGGAAGGGCCGGATGTCAACGGACGAAATCATGAAGTTGACCCGCGGGGAGTAGAAGCCGATGCCCGTCCTTGTTGATAGCAACGTGATCTTGGACATCGCCAGCGATGATCCGAAGTGGGGGGCATGGTCGGACGCGCAGGTGACAAAATACCATCGAAGGGGGCTTGTGATCAACCCGATCATCTTCGCTGAATTGTGCGCGGGAGCTGAAAATATGACCGAGGTCGAGGGAGTCGTCTCGGATCTGAAATTGGAATATCGCGAGCTTCCCCGGGAGGTCCTGTTTCTTGCGGCCAAAGCTTTTCTTCAATACCGAAGGCGGGGTGGGACAAAAACTTCTCCGCTGCCGGATTTCTTCATCGGGGCACACGCTGCGGCGCTGGGCATTTCCATTCTCACCCGCGACAAGGGGCGTTACATGACGTATTTTCCCCAGGTGCGACTCATCTGCGCTTAACCTGAAAACCGGTCCGCCCAAGCCTGGATTTCCGGAGACATTTTCACCAATGACGGCCAGCCTCGGGAGTAGCCCTCGCTTGGGAGTTTGCGGGTGGCGTCGAACCCCATGTGGGAGCCGGTGTTGGCGACCGTGGGGGCGTGGTCGAGCGAGTCCGAAGGATTTTTGACGAACGTGCTGTCGCGCTGCGGGTCGGTGTTCGCGCAGAGGCGGAAAAGGACCTCGCTGGTGTTGTGGACGTCGCAGTCCTCGTCCACGACGACGATGTATTTCGAAAACATCATCTGGCCCATGCCCCAGAGCCCATGCATGATTTTGTAGGCTTGGAGCGGGTATTGTTTGCGGATCGAAACAAAGACGAGGTTGTGGAAGACGCCCTCGGCCGGCAGCGCCATGTCCACGATCTCGGGAAAGTTCATTTTGAAGACCGGCAGGAAGACGCGCACGCTGGCCTCGCCCATGTAGAAATCCTCCATCGGCGGAATGCCGACGATCGTGGCAGGGTAGATCGCATCCCGACGGTGCGTGATCGCGGTGACGTGGAAAACCGGATAGTCGTCCACGTTCGTGTAGAATCCGGTGTGGTCGCCGAACGGTCCCTCCGGCCGCAATTCGCCGGGCTGGACGTAGCCCTCGATGACAAAGTCGGCGTTCGCCGGGACGTCGATGTCCACGGTCACCGCCTTGATGAGCTCAACGGATTTTTTCCGGGCGAAACCGGCGAAGAGGATCTCGTCGAGTCCGTCGGGGAGGGGAGCGGTGGCGGCGAACGTGAGAGCCGGGTCGCCGCCGAGCGCGACGGCGACCGGCATTTTTTCGCCGCGTTCGTAATACCGCTTTCCGTGGCGCGCGCCGACCTTGTGGACCTGCCAGTGCATGCCGGTCGTCCATCCGTCAAAAACCTGCATGCGATACATGCCGACGTTGCGGTCGCCGGTGTCGGGGTCTTTCGTGAAGACCGTTGGCAGCGTGATGAAGCGCCCGCCGTCGTCCGGCCAGCAGTGCAGGACCGGGAGATCGTCGAGGGAAAAATTCCCGCCCGGCTCGTGGACGACCTCCTGGCACGCCGCCGAGCGGACGTGGCGCGGCTTGGCGTGGATGACATCGATGCCGTTGCGCAGAAGCGCGAACGCCTCCTTCAAGGTGCGCGGCGGCTTCGCCTTCATGAGGAACTGCATCTGGTCGGCGAGCTCGTCAATTTTTTCAAGGCCCAGCGCCATCGCCATCCGTCGCCGCGAGCCCATCGTGTTGATCGCGACCGGAAATGCGGACCCCCGTCCGTCGATCGTCGGCTTTTCAAAGAGGAGGGCTTTGCCGCCGCCCGGAGATTTCATCTCGCGGTCGGCGAGTTCCGTGATCTGGAGTTCGGTCGCGACTGGCGCCGCGATCCGGCGGAGTTCGCCGGAGGATTCCAACTGATCGCAGAACGAGCGGAACGAGGGATAAGACATCAACGCAAATCTACCCATGCCGTCCCGCGAATCAAGACTCGCGGGCAGGTTTGCTGCTTGGAAGTGGCCCTCAGCCTGAACTTTCGCTGGCCGCTCGACTGAGCAGCAGAATCGTCCTGTCGGAAGGTCAATCCCTCGCTGCCGGCAGCTCGCCCCACCGGGTTGTGAATCCCCGCAACTTGCGTTCGTGCCTCATCCCTCGTCATGCGATTGACACCGCCGGATCGGTGCGCATCATGTCGCACCGTCTTTTATGATCGAGCACCACATTGTCAAAATCACCAGGGAACTGAACCTTCAGCCGCGCCAGGTCGCGGCAACCGCCGTGCTGCTGGAGGAAGGAGGGACGGTCCCGTTTATCGCGCGATACCGCAAAGAGCGGACCGGCGAGCTCGACGAGGTCCAGATCACAGCGATCCGGGACCGGCTGGAGCAGCTCGGCGAGCTCGATAAGCGTCGCGAGGCGATCCTTTCCTCGCTCGATGAGCGCAAGCTCCTCAGCGAGGAACTCAAGGCCAAAATTGCCGCGGTCGAAACCCTGACGGCGCTGGAAGATATTTATCTGCCGTTCCGTCCGAAGAAGCGCACGAAGGCGACGATTGCCAAAGAGCGCGGGCTCGAGCCGCTCGCGGAAATCCTTTGGGCGCAGGGTGCGTCCACGGATCCCGAAGTCGAGGCGGCGGCATTTCTGGACGCGGAAAAAGAAGTCCCCGATGCTGCGGCCGCCCTCGCGGGGGCCCGCGACATCCTTGCCGAGAGGATCAACGACGACGCGGAAGCCCGCGCAAAGCTCCGCGCTCTTTACCTTGCCAAGGGCGTCATCAAATCGAAGGTGGCTTTTGGAAAAGAGGAGGAGGGCGCAAAGTTTAAGGACTACTTCGACTGGAGCGAGCCGGTCGTCAACTCGCCGTCCCACCGGATTCTGGCGATCCGCCGCGGCGAGTCGGAGGGGTTTCTTTATTCGCGCCTCACTCCCCCGGAGGACGAGGCGGTCGCGATCCTGGTCTCGCAATTTGTCGCGGGAAAATCTCCGGCATCGGCGCAGGTCCGGCTGGCTGCCGAGGATTCCTACAAGCGGCTGCTCGGATTTGCGATGGAGGCCGAGGCCCGGATGTTTTTCAAAAAGAAAGCCGACGAGGAGGCGATCCGGGTTTTTGCCGAGAACCTGCGGGAACTTCTTCTCGCATCCCCGCTGGGCCGGAAGAACACGATGGCCATCGATCCCGGATTCCGAACCGGCTGCAAAATCGCGGTCATGGACCGCCAGGGAAAGCTCCTCTTCCACGATGTCATCTATCCGGAAAAGAGCGCCCGCGAACAGCTTGAAGCCGCCGAGTTCCTGCATTCGGTCACCAAAAAATACCAGATCGAAGCGATCGCGATTGGGAACGGGACCGCCTCCCGCGAGACCGAGGCCTTCGTCAACAAATGCAAGCTGCCGGGCCAGATTCCGGTTGTCGTGGTCAACGAGTCCGGCGCCTCGATTTACTCGGCCTCCGAGGTGGCGCGCGAGGAATTCCCGGACCTCGATCTCACGGTCCGCGGCGCGGTGTCGATCGGCCGCCGGCTCATGGATCCGCTGGCCGAGTTGGTCAAGCTCGACCCGAAATCCATCGGCGTCGGCCAATACCAGCACGACGTGGACCAGAACGCGTTGAGGCGCTCGCTGGACGACACGGTGGTCTCGTGCGTGAACAGCGTGGGCGTCGAGCTGAACACCGCCAGCAAGCATCTCCTCGGCTACGTCTCCGGGCTGAATTCGCGCACGGCGGCAGGCATCGTCGATCACCGAGACAAAAACGGGCCGTTCGCATCCCGGCAGGAACTTCTCAAAGTCGCAGGGCTCGGCCCCAAAGCCTACGAACAAGCGGCCGGATTTCTCCGCATCCGCGACGGCTCCAATCCCCTCGATGCCAGTTCGGTCCACCCGGAGAGGTATCCGCTTCTGGACACCATCGCGCGGGATCTGGGGTGCGGCGTGACCGATTTACTCCGCGACGGCGCACTGAGAAACAAGATCGTTCCCAAGAAGTATGTGACCGAAGAGGTCGGGCTCCCGACCCTCACGGACATCCTTCAGGAACTCGCCAAGCCCGGTCGCGATCCCCGCCAGAAATTCGAGGTCTTCCAGTTCGCCGAGGGAGTCCAAAAAATGGAGCAGCTGGAGCCGGGGATGAAGCTTCCCGGCATCGTGACCAACGTGACCGCCTTCGGGGCGTTCGTGGACATCGGAGTCCACCAGGACGGGCTCGTGCACATCAGCCAGCTCTCCGACCAGTTTGTGAAAAACCCCTCGGACGTCGTGAAAGTCGGGCAGCGGGTGCAAGTCACGGTGCAGGAGGTGGACCTCGCCCGCAAGCGGATCGCCCTCTCGATGAAAACCAAAGCCGACATCGTCCGGGTCAAACCCGGCGAACGCCGGACCGAGGGAAACGCCCGGGATGTCCAGCGGCACGGCGGAGGGAATACCCAGCCTCCGCAGGTGGATTGGTTCACTGCCGCGCTGAACAAAAAAAACTAGCCCGGACAAATCACAGGAGGGTGGCTCAGATTGCGTAATGCTTGGCCGACAGAGTCGGCGGCTGACCGAGGCATATCCGCTGCGATCTGGTGAGGGAAGCCGACGGCTCTGGCGGCCACCACCGGCCTGCGGGCGCAGGCGGGGAAGCCTGCGCGCAGTGCAGCCCGCAAGGGCGAGACGAGCGAGAGCGAGCGAGGCAAATGGTTAGCAAGATGGGCTGCGTCACAGTTTTCAGATGCTCGTAATACCATCAACTCATTCGTATGAGCTTGACATATTCTGCAATATTGTCAAATTGGCTCCCATGCACGATTTGTCGGCTCCGACCCAGAAGCAGATGGCGGCGCGCCTCGGGGTTTCGCAGGCTCTGGTTTCCCGCGCTCTCTCCGGGCGTGCCGGCGAAATCGGGGCTTCCCGGGAGACGGTGGAAAAGATCTGCCGCATGGCGGAGGAATGGAACTACCAGCCGAGCGCCACGGCGCTCGCGCTGCTCGGGGCCTCGACGCGCACGATCGGGGTCGTCGTAAAAAATTTCGATGACCCGTATTTCGGGAGGCTCATCGGCGCGCTTCAGACCCTGGCGAGGGGCCGCAAGCAATCCCTCTTGCTGACGGGTCCCAGCAAGGAGGATCTTTCCGGGCTGCAAAGGCACCGCGTGGATGCCGTGATTTTTGCCGGCAGCGATTTTCTGCCCGAGAAGCCTGTCAAATTTGAACGGGTTATCCAAATCGGAACCGGGACGGTTTTCCCCGGAGCGACGCAGATTCACATGGATGAGGAGTCCGGGATCGGCGAGATCGTCGATTACCTTGCCGGGCTCGGCCACCGGGAAATCGGATTTGTCGCCAGGGAGGCGAAGACGAACCTCCGGCGTGCTGAAATGCTGCGCAGGAGCCTTCGCGAGCGGGGGTTTTCCGTCAGGGGAAAATTATTTGTTTCCTTCACGGGAAATGAGGGCGCGGCTGCCGAACGGACGGTCAAGACGCTTCTCGGGCTTGCCCGGATGCCGACGGCGGTGATTGCTGCGGAGGATTCCATCGCGCTGGCCCTGCTGCGCGCCCTCCACGAGGCGGGGTTGCGCGTGCCTCAGGATATTTCGGTGGCGGGCATTGACGACATTCCGGTCTCGGCACAAGCCATCCCCCCGCTGACGACGCTCAGGCAGCCTATTTCCGAAATGGCCGCCGCCGCATTCCACGCCATCGCCGACCGGCAACAGAAGACAGTTTCCATTCCCGGAAAACTCATGATCCGCAGCTCCTGCGCAACCATTCTCTCACACAAAAAAATCCAGTAAAGAACCCCGGGGCAAGCCCCGAGGCATTTAAGAATATGAATTCAGAGAGCCACGAAACAAAGCCGAAGCAAGCTTCGGGGTATCAGACCCATAGGGAATGAAAACCACCATCGCAAAAACCAAACAGGAAGCCGGCGCCCGCTGCCGCGCTCGGCGCAAAACTCATCCGCGAAGCCCTGAGGTAAAAGGTGAAAACCAGCCTGTTTGATATCCAGGTCAACGGGTTCGCTGGCGTGGATTTCCAGCAGCCCGATTTGGCCGCCGTGGATCTTCGACGCGCGGTCGACGGGCTCGCCGCGCACGAGACACGGAGGTTCTTTCTGACGCTCATCACCGACGGGATCGGATCGCTTTGCGCCAAGCTGCAAAACATCGAACGGATCCGGTCCGCCGATCCTGCCGTCGGCGAGGCGGCCTGCGGGTATCACATCGAGGGCCCATGGCTTTCACCGGAACCCGGATACCGTGGCGCCCATGACCCCCGGCACATGGGATCGCCGGACATCGCGGATTTCGACCGCCTGCAGGAAGCCGCCGGCGGCCACATCAAACTGCTGACCCTGGCCCCCGAGCTGCCGGGCAGCGCGGATGTCATTCGACATGCTGTGAGTTCGGGCGTGAAGGTTTCCCTCGGGCACACCAACGCATCCGATGCCGATATCGACAAAGCCATCGATGCGGGAGCGAGGTTTTGCACGCACCTCGGAAACGGTGTTCCTGCCGAAATGCACCGGCACGACAACGTGACCCAGCGGCTCCTGGCCCGGGACGAGCTGACCGCATTTTTCATCCCCGACGGAATCCACCTGCCCCCATTCGTGCTGAAAAACTTCGTCCGCGCGAAACCGCCCGGAAAAGCGCTTTTTACGACCGACTGCATGGCGGCTGCTGGAGCGCCATCGGGACGATACCGGATCGCTCACCATGAACTTGTGGTTGGCGAGGACAGGGTGGTTCGTGCCCCTGGCACATCGGGCTTTGCGGGATCTGCGCTCTCCCCTGACGAGGGAGTCAGGAATATCCGCCGCTGGCTGGGACTGGACGAAGCCGAGGCTCGTCGCCAGTTCTCCACTGCAATTGCCGATGCCTTTGACGTTGTGCTTCCCTTACTCCCTTAGCCTTCGTTCCTATTGCTGATTGCAGCGGCAGGCCCCGCCATCGCAACAGGCTTAACAGCGCCGGAAAGTCATCACATCTTGTCCGGATCGAGCTGCCGTAACGCTTTCGCTGTTCCAACTTCATCAGGACTTCAAGAACATGCACGTCGCCATTGTCATTCTGATAAAAAATCTTTGAATTTCCGCTGCGCCTTACAGAAAAGGATTGATCGCCCGCACGCCGCCATAGTCTTGTCCGTCGTTCAGATCCTCGGACAAGATCGCGCGACACTTCAGCGTTTGTGCGGCGGCCAGAACGAGGCTGTCCCAGTAGGAAATCGAATAGCGAGCGCGGATCTCGAGTGC
>JBAWVC010000029.1:0-17538 GCA_037147455.1 Verrucomicrobiota bacterium
GTGCCGGAGATGATTGCCGGGGTGGGGACAATCCTGACCCCCGCGCAGGTCCAGGCGGCGAAGGACGCGGGAGCGGCATTCGGTGTCGCGCCGGGAACCAATGGCAAAGTCCTCGCCGCCGCCCGCGCGGCCGGGCTCGCATTCGCTCCCGGGATCGCGACGCCTTCGGACATCGAAGCGGCCTTGGAACACGAATGCCGGCTGCTCAAGTTCTTCCCGAGCGAACCCTCCGGCGGGCTTTCCTTCCTGAAAAATATCGCCGCGCCCTACGCCCACCTCGGCCTCAAATATATCCCGCTCGGTGGGGTGAACGAAAAAAACATGGCCGCCTACCTGGGCGAGCCGATCGTCGGCGCGCTCGGCGGTTCCTGGCTGGCCCCTCGCGAATTGATCCACGCCGGCGACTGGAAGGCGATCACCGCGCGGTGCGCCGCTGCCGCGGAAATCATCCGGTCCACCCGGAAGGCTGCCTGAGCAGGGCTATCCGCCCGCCGGGCGTTCGAGGTGGCCGCCGAATTGGAAGCGCATGGCCGAGCAGACTTTTTCCGCCATGGTGTGTTCCTTGCGGGAGCGGAACCTCGCGTAGAGCGCGGCGGTGAGGACCTCGCAGTCCACCGCCTCCTCGATGGCGGCCATGATCGTCCAGCGGCCTTCGCCGGAATCAGAAACCCGGCCGGAATATTTTTCGAGGTTCGGGTCGCCGGCGAATGCGGCGGCGGAGAGGTCGAGGAGCCACGAACTGATCACGCTTCCCCGGCGCCAGACTTCGGAGATGTCCGCGAGGTTCAAATCGTAATCCAGGTCGTGGTGCATGGCGGGGGCCGTCTCGGCATCCTGTTTCGTCTGCTTGGTGCTGGCATTGGCGTTGGAGAGGATGTCGAACCCTTCACCGAAGGCGGCCATGATCCCGTATTCGATCCCGTTGTGGACCATCTTCACGAAATGGCCCGCGCCGGAGGGGCCGCAGTGGAGGTAGCCGTCTTCCGCCGTGCCGCCGTGCTTTTCGCGGCCCGGGGTGGTTTCGATGGTGCCTTTTCCGGGCGCAAGCGTCTTGAAGACCGGATCGAGCCGATCAACCGCCACCTTGTCTCCGCCGATCATCATGCAATATCCGCGATCGAGGCCCCAGACGCCGCCGCTGGTGCCGCAATCGAGATAGTGGATTCCCTTCGGGCGCAGGGCTTCGCTGCGCCGCCGGTCGTCGCGGAAATACGAGTTGCCCCCGTCGATGATCGTATCGCCGGCATCCAACAGCCCCGCCAGTTCGTTAACGGTTTTGTCCGTGATCGCTGCGGGGATCATGATCCAGACCGCGCGTGGTTTTTCGAGTTTTGAAACGAGTTCCTCAAGCGAGCCAGCCCCCACGGCCCCATCGGCCACGAGCTCCGCGACGGCCTTGGGATTCGTGTCGTAAACAACGCACTGGTGGGAACCGCGCAGGAGACGGCGCACCATATTGGAGCCCATCCTTCCGAGACCGATCATGGCAATTTGCATAGGTGGTAGAGTTTCCCGCATACTCTCCGACGAGGCGGCTGAGGGCAATCTCATTTCCGAAGCCGCATGGAATGTCGTTGATTTCGTCAGTGCCAAGCTGTAAGCGGAGGAAAGAT
Source organism: Verrucomicrobiota bacterium (assembly GCA_037147455.1). Lineage (GTDB taxonomy): Bacteria > Verrucomicrobiota > Verrucomicrobiia > Chthoniobacterales > Terrimicrobiaceae > QYQL01. Next base: position 1,614 of record JBAWVC010000029.1, read on the forward strand.
ATTTTCACGATCATGTCAGCGACACTCACAGCCCGGCCCATTTCTCCTCTCCCGAATCTCGCGGCGATCGCCATGGCCCTCGCGGGAGTTTTCGCTTTTTGCCAGGCGCTCGGGGCCCAGCAGCAGGCAGGCAGGCCGGACAAACAGCAGAAACCCGCCAGCGAGATGATCAAGAAGCAGGCTCCGCCGAAAGTCATCCCGCGCGTGCTTGACCAGGCGGCCCCTGGGAACGTGAGCGTTTACATTTCCCTGGGAAAACAAAGGGCGTTTCTGAAGGTCGGAGACGAGGTGGGGATCGACACACCGGTTTCCACCGGGAAGCGCGCCGGCATGACCCCGAAGGGGAGCTTCGTCGTCGTGCAGAAGGACCCGGACCACAAATCCAGCCTCTACGGTGCCTTTGTGGACAAGAACGACATGATCGTGCGGGCCGGGGTGAGCGCGAAAATCGATTCCGCACCCAGCGGCACCCACTTCAAGGGAGCCCCGATGAAATGGTTCATGCGCTTCGGAGAAACGTCGCAGAGCCATCGCGCGGAGGGGATGCACGTCGGGATTCTGCCAGGCTATCCCGCCTCCCACGGATGCGTCCGGCTCCCAGAAAAAATCGCCCCGATCATCTACTCGAAGGTGTCCGTCGGAACCCCGGTGACGATCGGCGATTGAGCCTGCGGGGCGGGACGTTACCGCTTGTATCGGCGCTCTATGAGCGTCGCAAATCGTCCGACGGTCACAGACCGCCGCTACAACCCGTTTCAGCGAATCGGGCGAACCGCGCAGCGGTGCGGAGGGTGGCCGAGTGCGAGAAAGGTTTTTTCGAACGCCGTGGCCGGCCGCTCGATCGCATCGTCCCAGGAGCATTCCTCCCAGCCCCTGGCCAGGAGGTTTTTCATTTCCGAAAAATACGCGCTGTCGTCGGTCATCAGCCGCAGAACACCTCCCGTGCGGAGTATCCTGGCGACCGCTTCCAGAAAGCCTCTGGTGACGAGCCGGCGCGAGGCGTGCCGCCGCTTCGGCCACGGGTCCGGAAAAGAAACGTGGACGGTCGAAACGCTTTGCTCCGGGAGCCAGCGGGCGAGCGCCCCGGCTCCCTCACCCTGGACGGCCAGCGCGTTGGGCAGGGCGCGCCGGCGGATTTTTGCGAGGCATTTTTCCACGCGAGCTGCCTGCTTTTCGATCCCCAGGAAATTGGTCTCAGGATAATTCTCCGCCATCCTGAGAAGGAATGTTCCGCGGTGGCAACCGAAGTCCACTTCGAGCCGGGGCGCATCCGGTTCGAACCACGAGGCGGGGAGCAGGGGCTCGTCAGGCATCCGCGATCATCCGGCGCATCCCGGCAACCTCCGGCACACAGAACGTTTTTGTGTTTGCCGGGAAAAGATGGGCGAACTTCATGCCGGCGATATGAGGGGGTCTTAGGCGGAAAATCAATGCTTGAGGCGTTTGTTATCAATGGCGGTCAGGGCGGCGCGGACATCGCTGGCTTCCTCTTTGGAAAGCTCCTCCGAAAGGGCGGATTGGTAGTGCGCGATCGCCTGCTCAGGGAACCCCCGCTGCGCCCAGGATTGGGCTAAAAAGATATGGATGCGGGCCGTCGGGGCGTTGCTGTCCTTCGCCATCTGGAGAAGGCGGTCGAGGGTTTTTGTCTCCTCGGAGAAATCGTGTGCGGCCCTCGCGGCGCGGGCATGGAGCATGAGGACGCCGGGGTTACCGGGGTATTTGCGCGCGAGACCGGATGTGCATTCAAAGGCTTTGTCATAGGCGCGGGTTTCCAAAAGAGAGAGGGCCAGAAGGTAGTTTGCCTCATAGGCGCCGGGACGTGCCTTGGCGGCTGCTGCGGCCTGCTTCCGGGCACGCTCCCATTGGCTCTGGGAAGCGGAGAGCGAAGAGGCGCGGAACAAAACCTCGTAGTCCTTTCCCGCGAGGCTCCGCGCTTCGTCCATGCTGGTGGTGGCGAGGGTTCTGAACCCGGCGAGTTCCAGGTTGAGCGCGTATTGGGCGAGATACATTGCCCGCTCGCGGGGGCTGCCGAAATCCGGGACCGGGGAGCCCGCCAGGTCCGGCCTTTCTCCCGGCAAAAAAAGCAGGCCCTGGTTGTCAACCCGCGCGAGATACCAGTCCGGGGAATCGAGCAGGTGCTGGATCAAGGGTTTCGCCTCGAAGCCCCGGCCGCTGATCAGGATGGACGAAAACGGCCGCGAGCGATTTTCCGCCCTCCATTTCTCCGGAGAGCTCGCGAGGGTTGCGGCCATTTTTTCCGTGAGGGATCTGTCCAGGAGCGTTGGTGCGAATGGCGCCACATACGGGCGGGCGGAGGGATTCATGAACACCCGTCCCCGATCGCTTTTTGCCATTTCCACGAGGGCGAGCGGGGCGAGCAGCCTCGGATCTTTTCCCGGCGGGGTAGTCGGAAAAAATGCGCCCCAAATACCTGTCGCCGAAATGCCCAGGCAAAGAAGCCAGACCACGATCGAGCACGATTTGCGCGCCCATCCTCCGAGCCGGCCTGCGCCCCAGAAGAGAACCAGGAAACCCAGGAACCAGGGCATGGTGCCGGAAAGCAGGCGGAGCGCGTCGGTCAGCCCCCATCCGCCGAGCTGGAACGCGAAGGCGGCGAGCTTGTCCCCCCGGGATGCGGATTCGGAGACGAGCCCGCTGCCCACCGAGCGGATCGCCTCCGCGCGGTCAAAGACCCCGGAGAGGGAGGACAGGATGCCGGCGGCCAGGCTCCCAAAGACCGCCGGTAAAATCTTCAAAATGGAAATGTCGTTTGCGGATCGCACCGGCGGAGAATATGCTCCTCTCATGCCCGCACGTGCAACCGTATTGATTCTCGCCATGTTTTCCATTTTTTCCCCGCGTTCCCAAGCCATCGAAGTCGGAGCCCCCGCCCCGTCCGTCACCGCGCCCGACCAGGATGGAAAAGCCGTGAACTTCGGAGATGTTTACGGAAAGGGGATCACGCTGGTGTATTTTTATCCCAAGGCCGGAACCCCCGGCTGCACCGCCCAGGCGTGCTCGCTGAGGGATGCCTTCGCGGCCTTGCACGGCGAAGGCCTGCAGATTCTCGGAGTCAGTCGCGATACGCCGGAGGCCCAGAAAAAATTCCAGGAGAAGCAGCACATTCCCTTCACGCTCATCGCCGATGCGGACGGCAAGGTGGCGAAGGCGTTCGGCGTTCCAGGCGTATTCGGCCTCCCGATCAGCAGCCGCCAGTCGTTCATCATCAAGAGCGGCAAGGTTGTCTGGGCTTCTCTCAGCGCCAAGACGGCCGAACACGCGGCAGAGGTTCAGGCGGCGCTGGATTCATTGAAGTAGTGCGCGCGGATTGACGCCCGGAAGAACTCCAGCAAAGGTCACCTCTTCGAGGGATCTACTCATTTTGATATCGGAGTGCTCTGGCAGAGAAATCAGGAACGGGCCGAGCGGTTTGCAGTCTCGCCGGGATATGCTTATGATCCCTGGCGATGACCAACATTCCGCTCCGCACTGAAGTCTCCGTCTCCGACACATGGGATCTGTCGCCGCTTTATCCGTCCGATGAGGCATGGGAGGAGGACTTCGGGATTCTCCAGAAAGAATTTTCCGCAGCCGGAGGCTTTCGTGGACGCTTGGGCGAGTCGGCGGATGTGCTCGCCGAGTCCCTGGAATTTGAGAAGTCGGTCGAGCTGAGAATCGAGCGCCTCAACCAGTTCGCGGCGCTGCGCGTGACCGAGGACAGCTCGAATGCGCCGGCGCTCGCCCGCGAGGCGAGGCTCGAGAGCCTGCTCGTGCGAGTGGCCGAGGCGTTCTCGTTTCTCTCTCCAGAGATCCAGTCGCTGCCGGATGAAAAATTCGAGGCGTTTCTCTCTTCGGACGCTCTGCGCGAATGGACCATCCCTCTGCGCAAGCTGCGGAGGATGCGCCCCCACACGCTCAGCGCGGCCGAGGAGCGTCTCATGGCCCTCGGTTCGTCCGCCCTCCGCGGGCACGGCGAAACATTTTCCCAGCTCACCAATGTGGACATGAAGTTCGGCAAGCTGCGCGACGGGGATGGCAACGAGCGGGAACTGACGCAGAGCTCGTTCTCATCGTTTCTCCAGCAGCGCGATCCGGAGGTTCGCAAGGCGGCATTCCACCAGTTCTACACCGAGTTCTCCGACCACAAATTCACCTTGGCCGCGAGCCTCACGAACTCTGTCCGGACGGATGTCTTCCAGGCGAGGGCGAGAAATTATCCTTCCGCTCGCGAGGCCGCGCTGTTCGGGGACGACGTGCCGGTCGGGGTTTACGACGGGCTGATCTCGACCGTCCGGAACAATCTGGGAGCGTTGTTCGATTACTTCGAGCTCCGCCGCGAGGTTCTCGGGCTCAAAGAAATCCACCACTACGACACGTATGTTCCGATGGTGGAAAACGTCCAGGCCGACGTGCCGTGGGACATGGCGGTCGAGCGGGTCCTGGAGGCGGTCTCTCCGCTTGGCGGGGAATACGTGGCGACCCTGGGGAGTGGGCTGCGGGAGGGGCGCTGGTGCGACCGCTACGAAAACAAGGGCAAGCGCAGCGGGGCATTTTCCTACGGCACCTACACCAGCCCGCCCTACATCATGATGAACTACAAAGCGGACGTCTTCTCAGATGTTTACACCCTGGCGCACGAGGCAGGGCATTCGATGCACACCTGGTATTCCCAGCGCGAGCAGCGCTACCAGAACTACCACTATCCGATCTTCCTTGCCGAGGTGGCCTCGACGTTCAACGAGATCCTTCTCACCGAGCACCTGCTCAAAACCACCGATGACAAGCGGACCCGCGCCTACATCCTCAACCGGCAGATCGACGACCTGCGGGGCACGCTCTACCGGCAGACGATGTTTGCGGAGTTCGAGCGCGATATCCACGCCGCCGAGGAATCCGGCGAGGCGCTGACGCTCGACGCCTTCCAGCGGATCTACCGCGGGTTGCTCTCGGACTATTTCGGGCCAAGGTTCGCGCTCGATCCGGAGCTCGAACTCGAAGGCCTCCGGATCCCGCATTTTTACAACGCGTTCTACGTTTACAAATACGCGACCGGCATTTCCGCCGCGGCGGCGCTGGCCACACGCATTCTGGAATCCGGGGACTCCTCCGCGTATCTCGACTTCCTCAAATGCGGGGGCAGCCGGTATCCGATCGAGACCCTCGCGGCGGCCGGAGTTGATATGAGCGGTCCCGCCCCGGTGCAGGCCGCGCTGGACCTCTTTTCCCGGAGGGTGGGGGAGTTGAGGGAGCTGCTCGGCTGAGTTTTTGCTTTCGGATTCGTGGGCATTGGAGGAGGATGACAGGCATGAATCCACATATTGCCGCGAAGGTCCCTGCCAAAGTCGAATTGGAAGCCGGAAAAGACTACTGGTATTGCAGTTGCGGTCTCTCGGCCGCGCAGCCGTTTTGCGACGGTGCCCACAAGGGGAGCGGGTTCGCACCCTTGAAATTTACCGCTGAGAATTCCGGCCCCGCATATCTCTGCCAGTGCAAGCAGTCCGCCAACCCGCCGTTTTGCGATGGCAAACACAAAGCCATCGCCTGAGCCGTCCGGCGGGGGCAAATACGCCTCGGTCTTGCCGGCCATAGGAATCCTCGCCTTGCTTGCTGTCGGGCTGGGGTATTCGCTTTATCAATCGGGCCTTCTCTCCCGGTTGATCAACGGCGGCTGGACGGTCCAGTTGGCGCATCAATCGGTGACTGTGACGAAGCCGAACGGGACGTCCGTGGAGCTTCTGCCCGATCCTCCCCTGAAAGAGGTGCCGAGCCCGGAAAAAATCAGGCTGGCCCAGCAACTGGCCGAACGTCTCGATCGCAATGCCCTGCTCCCTGAGCGCTCGCTGCTGCGCGAGAACCGCCTCTCGAACGAGAATACGATCTCCCAGATGCTCGAGGCGCTGGCCGTGGAACTCGGCAGCTCGGAGCTCTATTCCCTGATCAAGACCTACCGCGAAAACGACGAGCTCATCAACGTGTCCCGGAAGCGGATCGCGAACAGCGAGGAGCTCGCGAAGGTCTCGGATTCGGACGTGGTGGCGGTGAAGGCCAGCAACCCGGCTGCGGCGGAGGCGATCGCCCGGTCGAAAGCCGGGAGCCTCGAGTCCACCAAGGATGCGACCAAACAGATCCAGACCTCGACGGAGGAGAACAACGAGCTGGCTGAAAGAATCGCAAATGCGCTCCAGAAGCAGGGGTTTCCGATCGATGTTCAAGGCGTCAAAAACCTGTGCGTCGCACCTGATAGAAACGACATCATCGGCCTCGCCCAGAGCTTCCGAAGCATCCAGGTCATGACAAAAGAACTCGAGCTCATGGTGCTCGCGCAGCCGGACAAGAACCTCGCGCGAAAATATTATGCGACCTACACCGTGCTCCTCATGGCGCTCGACAAGATCCAGAAGAACTACATGGATAAAATCGAGGCCGTGCACATCCCGTATGCGCAATCGATCGTCGCCGAGGCGGAAAAGACGATCCGCGAGGCGCAGGATGCCCTGCTCACGAAAGAGGCGCTGGAGAACGCCCAGGGAGCAGCCGCCCTGGGCCTGAACATCAAGACCTGCAAAGAAACCATCGATGGCGCGCGATTGACCATTCTCAAACTCGACGCCCAACGGACAAAACTGCTCGCGGCGAACCGGCGGATCGGGTTTTCGATCGTGGCTGCACGGAACACCCATAAAACGCTCAGCCTTCAAACCGAACTCGCGGCCTTCATGAAAAGCAGCGCCGCAGAGTTGAAAGAAGTCGAATCGCTCACCCTGCCGGAAATGCTCGTTATCAATTTTGATCCGAAGCAGGAGGGGACAAACCTTCTCGACTCGCGCAACCATCCGTTGAATTAGCCGGGTTCTCTTACCCCCCGATTCGGGAGGCCGCAGCCTGTAGCGGCGGTCTGTGACCGTCGCATTCTTGCGGCAACGCGAAGGGGGTCGGGGTTCAGGCCGCGATCTCGGTCGGCGGCTCGATGGGTTTGAAGCGGAACCGTTCCTGGTAGGCTCCGCCGTTGTGCTTGCGGCAGCATATCACGCAGGCGATCCGCTTGCGCACCGGCCGCACGCGGGCGAGGACGGTCGAGCACGCGGGGCACGCATAGAAAAATTTGCGCTCGATTTTGCGGCGTTTGAACGGCAGGTCATGGCAGCGCGGCTCGTTCGGGATCCCGAGGTCTGCGCAGGCAGCCCTCCAATCCGGGCCGTGGGCTTCGATGCGGCGTCGCCCGGCGCGGTGCTGGGCGAGCAGGTGGGCCAGCTCGTGGCGCAGGGTTCGCTGCACTTCGCCCGCCGAGAATTCCACGAGCTTGGGATTGAGGATGATCCTCCGTTCCCGCCAGACCGCGAAACCTGCCGTTGTCCGGAGCCCGGGGTTCCAGCAGACCGAAACTTTCAGCCCGCGGCAGTTGGCGGCACTCAGAAGCTGGTTCGCGAAGTCCTCCAGCAAGGGGTCCTGCCGAAGGCGCGAGCTCTTTCTCGGTTTCCTGAGTTCGTCGGGCGAAGCCCTGACCCTCCGCATCACGGACCTCCCGAAATCCATCAGCAGTTGCTGGTATTTCATCGGGCGGCGAGCGGTTGAAGTTCGAGCACGCGCTCCAGGGCGCGAAGGGTCAGGCGGATGTCGGATGCAGCAGTTTCGCGGCCGAGCGAAAACCGCACGCTGGACAGCGCGATCGGGGAGGGGACTCTCATCGCAATGAGGACGTGGGATGGCTGGACGGATCCCACCATGCACGCGGAGCCGCTCGAGACGCAGATCCCTTCCAGGTCGAACCCCATGAGCAGCGACTCGCCGTCCGCGCCGGGGAAGCTGACGTTCAGGGTGTTCGCGAGGCAAAGGCCCGGATCTCCGTTGCGGACGGCCTCCGGGCACGCCCCTGCGATGCCGTCCCAAAGCATCTCGCGCAGCGGGCGAAGCTTCGAGCAGTCATGGGAAACCGCCGACTCCGCCGCCGCGGCCATGCCAGCAATCCCGGCAACATTTTCCGTGCCCGGCCTGCGGGTGTTTTCGTGCGCTCCCCCATGCGAGGTGCGCGAAATGGCGACGCCCTCCGAAACGAAGAGCGCGCCAACTCCTTTCGGGCCGTAAAACTTGTGCGCGGCAATCGACGCCGCCGAGATCCCGTCCTCGCCCGGCTGCAGGGGGATTTTTCCGAAGCTCTGTACGGCGTCCGTGTGGAAAACGATCCCGTGCCTTTCGCAGATGGACGCGAACTCGCGGACCGGCTGGATGGCTCCGGCCTCGTTGTTTGCGTGCATCACCGAGACGAGCGTGGTGTCGGGGCGGATCGCATTTTTCAGGCTCTCAGGCTCAACGATTCCAGCCGGATTCACCGGAAGGATGCTGACTTCAAAAGCCTCAAAGTGTTTCAGGTATTCAAACGCATGCAGCACGGCGTGATGCTCGATCGCGGAGGTGATGATGTGCTTCCCGCGGGGCGCATGCGCGCGGGCAATCCCGATCACCCCCAGATTGCAGGACTCGGTTCCGCCGCCTGTGAAAATAATCTCGTGCGGCTTGACCCCGAGCACCGCCGCCAGCCGGTCGCGGGCGTCGTCCACCGCCGCCCGGGCGATCCGCCCTTCGGCATGGACCGAAGACGGGTTGCCAAAGCGTCCCTCAAGGAAGGGAAGCATTGCCTCCTTCGCCTCGGGGCAGAGCGGGGTCGTGGCATTGTAATCGAGATAGACCATTCCTAGATCGACCATTCGAGTTGCCGGGATGGCCCGGATTTGTCCGCGATGCGAAGTTGCTTCTCCTCGTAGTAAACCAGCGAGTTTTCCGGGATGCTGTGCATGAGAAAAACGTTGGCCCCGATCGTGGAACCGGCTCCGATGACGCTCTCTCCTCCCAGGATCGTTGAGTTCGGATAGATCGTGACCCGGTCTTCGACATCCGGGTGGCGCTTCCCGCCCTTCACGATCTTTCCGGCGTCGTCCTTCGCGAAGCTCCGCGCCCCGAGCGTCACCCCGTGGTATAGCTTCACGTGCGCCCCGATCCGGCAGGTCTCCCCGATCACCACCCCGGTCCCGTGATCGATGAAGAAATGGGAGGCGATCGCCGCGCCCGGATGAATGTCGATCCCGGTGCGGGCATGCGCCCATTCGGTCATCATCCGGGGCAGCAACGGCACGCCGGCAAGATACAAAATATGCGCCGCGCGCTGGATCGCGATCGCCTCGATGCACGGGTAGGAGAGGATGATCTCCTCATTGCTGATCGCCGCCGGATCTCCCTCGTAGGCCGCCTCGATATCCGTGCGCAGAAGATTGCGAACCTCCGGAAGAAGCTGGAGAAACCGCATCAGCACGTCCTGAGCTTTGGTCTTCGGGCACGCCGGATCCGCCACCTGCAGGCTTTTCGTAATTTGATCCCCAAGGCCCTTTGCCAACTTCTTCAAACGCTCCCCGGTCAATTCTCCCAGCTCGCTCTTGTGAATCGGATTCTCATCGTGAAATCCCGGAAATAGTATCTGAAGCAACTGGCCACAGATCTGCCCAAGCATCCGCTTCGACGGCAGATTGTGCCCGTCCGTATTATTCAACCCGCCCAGCTCCTCGTAAGAAACCAGAGTGTCTCGGATTACCTGCCTGAGTGCGTTTTCCATTTCGGGGAAAAATATCCCACTCCTCACCGTTGTCGAGGAGCAGGTTGGTTTTCTCTTTTACTGATCTTTAACCTATTGGTTATAAACGCACGTTAATAATATACGCGAACTACGCGAACAATTAAAGCCGCTGAGAAATCATGCTTCCCATGGCAAGAAAAGTCATGGCGCACCCGGCTGGGATCGAACCAGCGACCATCGGATTAGAAGTCCGGTGCTCTATCCACTGAGCTACGGGTGCAATTGTGATCCCATGAAAACCGCGGAACTCTCTAACAAACGAGTTGAAATCACAAGCAGCAAACGCTGTATCGAACGCTGGAAGTCGGCGCATTTTACAAGTAATGGCGGCATTCTAATAAATCAGCATGCAGTCTCCGTAGCTGAAAAACCGGTAGCGTTCTCTCACGGCTTCGGCGTAGGCGTCACGGATCAAATCCCTTCCCGCGAACGCGCTTACGAGCATGAGCAGGGTCGAGCAGGGGAGGTGAAAATTGGTCAGCAGCGCGCCGGTCCGTCGGAAACGATACGGGGGATAAATAAAAATATCGGTCGTGCCCGAGCACGCTTCCAGCCGGTCTTCCTTCCGCGATTCCAGAACCCGCGCGACCGTGGTGCCGACGGCGACGATCCGTTTGGCGGCGTTGACGGCCTTTGCGGTTTCTTGGGAAATCTCGAACCGCTCTTCGTGCATGACGTGGGCTTCGATCCGTTCGGATTTGACCGGGAGAAACGTTCCCGCCCCGACATGGAGGGTGAGGAAGGAATGCGGGATTCGTGCGAGGATTTCTGGGGTGAAATGCAGCCCGGCTGTGGGGGCGGCGACCGAGCCGGGATGGCTGGAATAGACGGTCTGGTATCGCTCGTCGTCCCCGGCATCCGATTCGCGCTTGAGATACGGAGGCACCGGCATGTGGCCGTGTTTATCCAGATCCGGCTCCGCGAGAAACTCGACGATCCGCTCTCCTCCCGGAAGCGACTCGAGGACGCGCGCTTCCGAACCCGCGATCGGCACCACGGCCCCCGGACGCATTTTCCGGCCGGGCCTGGTCAGGCATTTCCAACGCCGGTCTCCCAGCGGTTCGAGCAGGAAAATCTCGATGCGGCCTTCGTTGGCGAGCAGACGGGCCTTGATGACGCGCGTGTTGTTGAGGACCACGCGGTCACCCTCGCGAAGGAACGATGGAAAATCGCGGAACATCCGGTGCGAAATCCCGCCGGAGGCACGGTCAACGACCATCATCCGCGAGCCGTCGCGCGCGGGAGCCGGGCGGCTCGCGACCAACTCCTGCGGGAGTTCGTAAAAGTAGTCGGAAACGAGGTTGCTCATACTGTCACGGAAACATGTCACATCGACGGACGCCTCGGCGAGTCGTCCCTGCCAAGCATTTCATCGAACGTGCTCGCGTGTGGCCCGCCGCCTCACTTCGCCATTCTGGTGAGCCCGCAGCGAGCGGCAGCGGCCCCGACGAGATTGGCGACGCGACGCTTCAGCCGCCAGATCCTCCGGAGCAGCACGTAAACAAAAATGCAGTAGGGTGCCCACAGCCACCAGTCGCTCCCCTCGACCAAAAACTGCCGGTAGAGAAGGATTCCCAGAAGGATGAGGTTGATCAGAAACGTGGTCGCCACCATCCGGGTGCCGAGGTGGACGCGCGTCAGGCATTTCGGTCCGCCGTGATATTCCGTGACCGAGCGGAGCTGGATTCCCCACCAGAAACTCCCGTAAATCTGGACGTCCCAATCCTTCCAGCCCGTGTCCATCGAGTAGTTCCAGCCCTCGCTTTCGAGCGCCTGGACGACTTCCTGCAGCAGTTGATCTCGCCCGTGACCGTTTTCGCTCCAGAATTTCAGGTGGGAGATGCTCCCGCGCGATGGCGTGAAATTTTTTTCCACGCTGGCGATGACCGCGGGCGGAGTCCGTTTGAATTTCAACCAGGTAAAATAGCGCGCCCACCCGCGGACGAGCGGCTGTGCGAGCGCGAGAAAGGCGACCAGAAGCCGCGCGGGAACGGTGTCGTGCTTCGGCTCGAGCCGCGCGTGAATCATGTAGGAAAGCGCCACCAGCAACGTGCCGCCGAACATCATATACGGGACAATCCGCAGGAAGGGGAGGGGAACGGACACGGCGAAGATGAAGAGAGCGAGCACCACCCATTCGATGCTGCTGAGGTAGGCGGCGAGGTCGGACTGCGGGGTGGGGTAGATCGACTGGAAGAGCCCCTCGCCAAAGACGCCATGATAGATGACCGGCTTGTTGACGAGCCATGTGAATCGCGGGGCACCGTAGATCTGGCCCTTCCATTTTGCCGTGCCGGTCGGGCCAAAAAAGACGAGGTGCTGGAACCGCAGCATGGACTCCGCCTCGCCGTAACCTTCCTGCTGCTTCTTGAAGGCCTGCAGCGAAAACCTCCGGTAGTGCCACACGATCGCCGCCGGGCTGAACGCGATCACTCCTCCTGCCTGCTGGAGCCGCCAGCAGAAATCCACATCGTCGCCGGCCTTGCGGTATTCGGGATCGAACCCGCCGACCAGATCGAACGCGCGCCGGTGAAACGCCATGTTGCAGCCGGGGATGTGCTCGGCGACGACATCCGTCAGCAGGACGTGGCTCGGTCCGCCGGGAGCCGCCGAGACGCAGGCCTGCACCCAGTTCTCGGCCGGAGGCGAAACGTTCGGCCCCCCGACGCCCGCATATTCGCCGCTCAGGAGCGTGCCGATCAGGTAATACAACCAGTCCGGGTCGGCCATGCAGTCGCTGTCGGTGTAAACGATCACGTCGCCTTTGGCGGCGTGCGCGCCGACATTGCGGGCGTAGCTCAGTCCCTTGTTTTCCTGACGGATGTTGACAATCCACGGGTGCTTCGCGGCGATTTCCTGCGTGTCGTCCTTCGACCCGTCATCCACGAGGACGACCTCGTAATCCGGATAGTCGATCTGTTTGAGGGAATCGAGGCATCGCCCGAGAGTTTTTCCTCCGTTGTAGGAACAGACCACGACGGAAGCTTTGGGATACGACGACAGCTTCACCCGCGACGCCATCGAGCCTTCGCCTAAGAAAAGATGCCGCACGGTCTCGAATGCCATTTTCCTGGAACGATCCCTGCGCACGAGCCCGAACGCCCAGTCCAGGATCTCCTGCCCACCGCGGAACCATTCGTCGGTCCACGCGTAGATGATCGTTCCTGCGAGTCCGCCGCGGACCACGCTCTCGACATGCCAGCGGATCATTTCCGCCTGCTCGGATTCCGGATGCCGGATCGTGTCCATGCCGAATTCTCCGAGGATAAGCGGCTTGTCCTCCGCGAGGTTCTGCAGGCGCGCCAGGTAGCGCTCGAAATCCTCCTGCCGGTGCAGGTAAACATTGAACGTCACAAAATCGCTGTTTTGCGGAAGCAGATATTCGGTCGGCGGATAGCTCGCGTAGGAAAACAGGGCCTTGGGATCGGCCAGCTTGCCGATGTTGATCAGGCGCTCGACAAACTCGATGACCTGGCGCGCGCCCAGCCAGCGCACCATCGTCGTCGGGATCTCGTTTCCCACGAGGTAGCCGAAAACCGCCGGGTGCCCCGCATTTTTCGAAACCCCCTCCTCGACCGCCTTCTCCGCCTCGGAGCGGATCTTCGAGTCCTTCAAAAATTCGAGGTGCTCGGCCCAGGGAATCGAGATCAGCGCGCGGATCCCGCGCTCCGCACAAAGGTCCAGGAACCACTTCGACGGCACATAGTAGATGCGGACCAGGTTGATCCCGGCCTCGACCATCAGGTCCAGATCCCTCGCCACGCCTTCCGGAGTGCCGAAATACTCGCCGTTCGCGTCGGGCGCAAACGGGCCGTAAGTCACCCCCTTGATGAAAAACTTGTTGTCCCCCTCGAAGAAAAATTTGGCGCAAACACGCACCGGCGTCATTTCAGTCACCGGATACCCCTACCTTCTTCTCTTGTCTTCCACAAGCCCCTGAAACTGAAAAAGTCAGGAAAAAAGATTGCTCGCTGGAAAGGGATATCTATTATCAACAACCCGCCCGCGCCAGAAGGGTTGCAACCGTAGGAGTTAATCCAACGGCGGCGGAAACATTAAAGGAAACCATCAACATTATGCCAGCATTGCAAGAATTGATCGCCAGCTCGATCAAAAATTACCGCGAAGGAAGTATCGTCAAGGGACACATCCTCGAGATTAGACCCCGGGAATTCCTCGTGGACATCGGATACAAGAGCGAGGGAGTCATCCCCGCTTCAGAGTTTGAGGACCCGGACGAGGTCGAGATCGGGGACGAGGTCGAAGTCCTTCTCGAACGACTCGAAAACGACGAGGGAATGGTTGTTCTCTCAAAGGAAAAAGCCGCCCAGCGCCAAAACTGGGAAAAGATCGTCGGCGTCTTCAAGGGCGACGGCCTGATCAAGGGAAAAGTCCGCTCGGTCGTCAAAGGCGGCCTGATCGTGAACGTCGGGGTCGAGGCGTTTTTGCCGGCCTCCCAGATCGACATCATCCCACCGAAAGACCTGCAGCAGTTCGTGGGGAACATCTACGATTTCAAAATCGTCAAAATCAACGAGGACCGGAAAAACGTCGTCCTGAGCCGCCGCGAGATCATCGAGCAGGAACGCTCGGAGAAGCGCCAGGCATTCTTGGGCGGGGTCAACGTCGGGGACAAGATCCTCGGAACGGTCAAAAACATCACCGACTTCGGGGCCTTCATCGACCTCGATGGCATCGACGGCCTCCTGCATGTCACCGACATGTCGTGGGCGCGACTCAACCATCCGGGAGAAATCCTCAAGGTCGGGCAGCAGCTTGAAGTGCAGGTTCTCGACATCAACAAGGAGAAGGAGCGTGTTTCCCTCGGCCTCAAACAGATGCAGTCGAATCCCTGGGACAAGATCGAGGAGCGGTTCCCGGTCGGCCAAAAGGTCTCCGGAAAAATCACGAACCTCATGCCTTACGGCGCATTCGTTCAGATCGAAGAGGGGGTCGAGGGTCTCATCCACGTCTCCGAACTTTCCTGGACCAAGCGCATCGCCCGTCCGTCCGACGTCCTTACGTTGGGGCAGGACATCGAGGCAATTGTTCTCGGCGTCAACAAGGAGGAGCAGAAGATCTCCCTCGGTGTCCGCCAACTCGAACCGAATCCATGGGACGAGATAGAACTTCGCTACATCATCGGCAAGCAGGTCAAGGGCAAGGTCCGCAACATGACCGCCTACGGCGCGTTTGTGGAGTTGGAGGAGGGGATCGATGGCATGATCCACGTGTCCGACCTCTCCTGGACCCGCAAGATCAACCACCCGAGCGAAATGCTCAAGAAGGGCGACGACCTCGAAGCCGTGGTCATCGATATCGACAAGGCCAACCAGCGGATCAGCCTCGGCATCAAGCAGCTCGATACCGACCCCTGGAAGGAAATCGACACCCGGTTCCGCATCGGCGATCTCGTTAAGGGAACGATCAGCAAGCTCACCAACTTCGGCGCGTTTGTCCAACTCCAGGACGACATCGACGGACTCGTGCACATCTCGCAGATCAGCGAGGACCGGATCGAGAAGGTCAAAGACGTTCTCAAAGTCGGCCAGGAAGTCGAGGCCCGCGTCATCAAGGTGGACAAAGCAGAGCGCCGCATCGGGCTCTCGATCAAGGCCGCCAACTACGGCGAGGAAGCTCTCCGCAAGGAAGCGGAAGCGTTCGACACCCTGCGTCCCGGCGAAGATATGGTCGGACTCGACCAGGCCTTCCAGTTCGCCGAAGAGGAATACCGCCCAGGCGAAGCCAAAAAGAAGTAGTTCTAACCAACAAAAGAGCCGCAGGCCGCAAGGCTTGCGGCTTTTTTTTGTGTCGAGGATTCGGCGGCACCATCGCGATGGATCGGTTGAGCTCCCGGTGGTCGTTGTGACGATCCAACCGGGTTTCCCCGACATCAGGGGGGATGGTCGTAACCGAATGCGACAATGGTCGTCCAGAGCGGCAAATTCGCAAAACGCGCGAACTATGCGGACTCCCCAAACGGCCAGACTGCCGAAGGCAACCCTCAGGGCGAGGCGCGGGGTAGGCGCGAGTCAAACTGATCGCCGTTCAACTTCACTCGACGGAGACAACCTCGGCGAGGCGTCCCCACCAATACAATCGGCGTGGCGAGACCCGGTGGGGGCACATCGCCGAGATGTCCGACTTTTGGGGCGGGCAGCGCGCCGCTCGATCAAAATTATACGGACCCCCTCGGCGAGGCGTCCCAGGATCGCGCGTTGGGGTGGGGTCTTGTTTTTACAAGGTCGGCCATATTTCTCAGGATTGGAGGCTTGAGTGTGTTACGGCATGCCTTTACGATTG
>JBAWVC010000030.1:0-17251 GCA_037147455.1 Verrucomicrobiota bacterium
GTCGCGAGAAAAAGAGCGGGATATTTTTTGGCCATGGCGGGCGGACCCTAGTCCCGCAAACAGGCCACGTCAATGCCCCCCGGCAACAAGCGGCGTGCGACCTGTTTAGGCCGGGCGAAATATCCGCCGAAATACATTTACACCACTACCTCGCGGCCCCATACCCCCAGCCAACGAAGTTATGACCTATATCAAAAATACACCTTCGATCAGCCGCGCCGGATTCACTTTGATCGCGGGAGTTTTTGCGGCTCTTGGCGGGTTGAATGCACAGATCGAACAAATCCTTCCCGCCAACTACGGCGTCACGGGAATCCGCCAGGACAGCGGCGGCAATGTCCTCATTACGGGAGGCACCGGCAGTCCGAGTTTGGATGCCGCGACTCCAGCATTTCTGTATTCCGGCCCCATCAATTCGATCCCGTCCACGACGAACGGAAGCGGTTTGCACACCTACACGCCCAATTTCGGCAGCGGGCCGATCACCGGCGGCGCCCAGTTTTACGGACCCAACACAAATTACTACAACCCCGCCATCGGAGTTGGCAATATCCGCGCCGTGGGGGCTTACAAGGCAACTGCGAGCGCCCCCTACCAGGATGGCATGATTTACACCGGCCCCATGGATGGCAGTGGCTTATGGCTCTCGATTCAGGTGCCGGGCGATCCGTTTGACCTGGTAGGCGATACCATTCCCCACAGCACGATGGGCAATCTCGTGGTCGGGAATTTTGATTTGCAGTCCGCTCCCGCCGCAGGAGTTGGATTCATCTACAACCTCAGCAACCCCAGCGCCCCCTGGTCCACGTTCAATCTGGGAAGTTACAGCACGACCTTTTACGGCATCTGGCAGAATGGCGGCTCCAACAGCACCAAATACACCATCGTTGGTGGGATTTCCGATGTCAGCAATGGAGGCAAGGGTTTGGTTTTCAATTATGACTCCGCCACGCAAAACATCACGAACGAAACCCAGTTGAGCTTCGACAACAATCCCTCCCTCATCACCCACTTCGAGGGGATCAGCGCTGTGGTAGGAGGATTCTCGCTGACATCCACCACCGTGCAGGGCGCGGGGTATGCGTTCCTCCCGGTGAACAACGATGGATCATTCGGCACACCGACTTGGACCGCTGTCACGAACCAGATCAGCCCCGGCGCCATGACGACCGGGGATACGGTCATCGATAATATTGTCCTGGGAATTTATTCCACCGGGAGCGGCAACGTTGCTTCCTATATGACAGTGCCGGAGCCCTCGACGTATGCCCTCTTCGGTTTAGGCGCATTTGCATTAACTGTCGCCCGCTGCCGCAGGTCGGCCTAAGAATTCAGCGTCCGAAAACCAGGTTGCAGATGATGCCGGATGTCGCGATTCCGGCACGAAAAGGAGTCTTCCCAATTGACATATGGCCGTCGACGGCATGGCGGGAGAGGGAAAACGGATGGGCGATGGTGGCGGCTGCCCGCTTGGTTATTGCCGGCCTGTCTAGATCCGTGACATTTGGGAGGGATCTTCTAAAAAGGGTCGCCATGAAACCGCCATCCATTGACGCCGGGCGCGAGACGGTTTTCGTCGGGCGGGGCCTGACGAAAATCTATGCGGCCGGCGAGACGGAGGTCCGGGCGCTGGATGGCGTGGATATTGATCTTTTCAGAGGAGAGATGGTTGTCCTGCTCGGCCCGTCGGGCAGCGGAAAGTCGACCTTGCTCAACAACCTTG
Organism: Verrucomicrobiota bacterium; assembly: GCA_037147455.1. GTDB lineage: Bacteria > Verrucomicrobiota > Verrucomicrobiia > Chthoniobacterales > Terrimicrobiaceae > QYQL01. Next base: position 1,724 of record JBAWVC010000030.1, read on the forward strand.
GCGGCCTCGATGTGCCGACCGGCGGCGCGCTGAGCTATCGCGGGCGCGATCTCACGGAGGCGGACGAAAGGGAGCTCACGCTTTTCCGCCGCAATGCCGTCGGGTTTGTTTTTCAGTTCTACAACCTGATCCCGAGCCTGACCGCGCGGGAGAATGTCGCGCTGATCACCGAGATCGCTCCCGATCCCATGACGCCGGAGGAGGCGCTCGCGCTGGTCGACCTCGGCGACCGGATGGATCATTTTCCGTCGCAGCTTTCCGGCGGCCAGCAGCAGCGCGTGGCGATCGCCCGCGCCATCGCCAAACGGCCGGAGGTCCTCCTCTGCGACGAGCCGACCGGCGCGCTGGATTTGAAAACCGGCATCACCGTCCTCGAAGCGATCGAAAAAGTGAACGTCGAGCTCGGCACCCTCACCGTCATCATCACCCACAACGCGGTCATGGCCGAAATGGCTGATCGCGTGATCCATCTCTCGGACGGTAAGATTTCCCGCATCGACAACAACCCGACCCGCCGCCCCGTGCGCTCGCTGCAATGGTGAATCAAGTTTTCAGCGTTCAGCACAGAAATATGCGTGCGCCGGTATTTTCTGAAAACTGAATCACTGAAAACTGAAAACTTCTTGTGAGAGCCCTTGACCTGAAACTGTTCCGCGATGTCGGAAAGATGAAGGGCCAGATGGTCGCGGTCGGCCTGGTGATGGCCTGCGGCTTGGCCATGATGATCATGGCGCGCAGCCTGATTCTTTCGCTCGAGACGACTCGGGCAGCGTATTACGAGCGCAACCGGTTCGCCGATGTGTTCTGCGATTTAAAGCGCGCGCCGAATTCCCTGCGCGCGCGGCTCGCCGCGATCCCGGGCGTGGCGGCGGTCGAAACGCGGGTGGTCGCCGGCCTGCGCATGGATCTGCCGGGGCTCGCGGAGCCGGCCGATGGCACGATCATCTCGATTCCCGAGGACCGCCCGATGCGCCTGAACATGCTTTCCCTTCGCACCGGTCGGTTTCCGGAAATCGGGAAGGCGGACGAGGTGATTGTGGGCGAGGCGTTCGCGAAGGCGCACGGGTTCCAGCCAGGCGATTTTATCGACGTCATCCTGCGCGGGGCGAAGGAACGGCTTTTCATCGTGGGGATCGCGCTCTCGCCCGAGTTCGTTTTCGAGGCGCGTCCGGGGCAGGCGCTGCCGGACAACAAGCGGTTTGGGGTATTCTGGATGAACGAGCGCGAGTTGGCCAAGGCGAACGATCTCGATGGCGCGTTCAATAATGTCATTGTGGATGCGGCGCCGGGCGCGGATACGGCGCCGGTGATGGCGGAACTCGACCGCCTGCTCGAGCCCTACGGCGGACTGATCGCCTACGACCGGCGCGACCACGCCTCGGCCAAACAACTCGACGACGAGATCGCCATGCTGAACGGCATGTCCATCGCCTACCCGGTTGTCTTTCTCAGCATCGCCACGTTTATGACCAGCGCGGTGCTGGCGCGGGTGATCCGCCTCCAGCGCGAGCAGATCGCGCAGCTCAAGGCGTTCGGGTATTCGTCGCGCCAGGTCGGGGCGCACTATTTGAAATTCGCGCTGGTCATCGTGGCCATCGGTCTGCTGTCAGGCGGGATCGCTGGGATGTGGCTCGGATCGAATGTGGTGATGCTCTACCATAAATTTTTCCAGTTTCCCTCGCTGACTTTCCACCCTGATTTCGCAGCCATCGGAGTGGCTTTTCTGGTGAGTTCGGCCGCATCGCTTCTCGGCGTCGTGGGCGCGGTGCGCCAGGCGATGCGCCTCCCGCCGGCGGAAGCGATGCGGCCTGAACCGCCGGCCGACTTCAAGCCTTCGCTCCTCGAACGCATGGGTGTCACCAACCTCGCCGGTCCCTCGATGCGCATGGCGCTGCGGAACATCGAGCGGAGGCCGTGGCAGGCGGCTTTTACGGCGCTGGGTCTCGCGCTGGCGGTCGGAATCCCGATCGTGCCGGGCGCGATGCGGGACGGGGTAGCTTTCCTCCTCGATTTCCAGTGGACGCTCGCGCAGCGGCAGGACGTGACGGTGACGCTCATCGAGCCGGGTTCGGCCGGCGCTTTCAACGACATCCGTCATCTGCCTGGAGTGATCCATGCCGAGGCGTTCCGGAGCGTGCCGGCGCGGCTGCGCTTCGGGCACCGCAGCCATCGCCTTGCGGTGACCGGCGTGCCGGCGGGAACCCTGCTCAACCGCGCGCTCGACGAACACGGCAACCCGCTGCCCGTGCCGCCGGACGGTTTGCTTATATCCGAGAAACTGGCGGAGCTGCTGGGCGCAAAGCCCGGGGACACGCTCGATATGGAGGTGCAGGAAGGCCGCCGGCCCAGCCGGAAGGTGCCGGTCCACGGCCTGATCACCGACTACGCGGGGCTGTCGGCCTACATGGACATCGACGCCCTGCGCCGCCTCATGCAGGAGGGGGGGACGGTGAGCGGCGCACACCTTTCGGTGGATGCGGGCCAGTGGGCGGACTTTCTCGACAAAGTCAAGGAAGTGCCCCGCATCGCGAACATCGGCATCACCACGGCGCTGCAGCAGAGTTTCCGCAAGACGACCGCGGAGTCGATCAACCTCATCCAGGGCATCTATTTCACATTCTCGGTGATCGTCGCATTCGGCGTCGTCTACAACAGCGCGCGCATCGCCCTTTCCGAGCGCAGCCGAGATCTGGCAACCCTGCGGGTGGTGGGCTTCACGAACCGCGAGGTCGCGGGCGTGTTGATCAGCGAACTCGTCATGCTCACCGCCGTGGCGATCCCGGCCGGGCTTTGGATCGGCGGACGGCTCGCGAACTGGATCGTGCTCGCCGCGAGCACGGAGACGATCCGGCTGCCGCTCATCCTGACCCACCAAACCTATGCCACGGCGATTTTGATTGTGCTCCTTTCCGCCGGCGTTTCATTTTATGTCGTGAGCCGCCGCATCCGGAACCTCGATCTCCTGGGTGTGCTGAAGGCCAGCGAATAATGAAAACCACCACGCCAAACGGCACGGGCCGGACTGCAAAAAGAAACACCCTTTGGCGAAGGGTCGCCCTTTGCGCCGCCGGCCTCGCGCTCGCCGCGTTCATCGTCACCGGCCTCATGCCCAAGCCGGCGGAGGTCGAAATGGATTCGGTCAAGCGCGGTCCGCTCACGGTTTCCGTGCTCGAAGAGGGGAAGACGCGGATCCGCGACCGCTACGTCGTGTCGCCTCCGGTGGCCGGGTATTTGAGGCGCGTGCCGGTGCGGGCGGGCGATCCGATCGTGGCCGGCGAAACCCTGCTGGCCGTGATCGAGGCCTCGCCTTCGAGCTTCCTCGACCCTCGCACCCGGGCGCAGGCCGAGGCCGCGGTGCGGTCGGCCGAGGCAGCCCTCCAGCAGCGCAACGAACAGGCGCAGAGCGCGACCGCAGAACTCGAACTGGCGCGCAAGGAATTGGTCCGGGCCGAACAACTGCGGGGGAAAGGCGCGATCGCCGTGAAGGACTTCGACACCGCCTCCAACCATGTCGAGATGCTCAGCAAGCAGGTCGGTTCAACGCATTTCGCGTTGAAGGTGGCCGAGTTCGAACTCGAACAGGCAAAAGCCGCGCTCGTGCAGGCCACGGGCGAATCCGACGGGAGCGGACAGCCGATCGAGATCCGCGCGCCGGTTTCCGGATTCGTGCTCAATGTCCTTGAGGAGAGCGCCAGGCCGGTGACGCCGGGGCTTCCAATCATGGAGGTCGGGGATCCGAAGGGTCTCGAAGCCGAGATCGAACTCCTCTCCAGCGACGCGGTAAATGTGAAGCCGGGAGCGGACGTCTCCATCGAGCAGTGGGGCGGTGGCGATCCACTGCGCGGGAAAGTCGCGCTCGTCGAGCCGGGGGGATTTCTCAAGGTGTCCGCGCTGGGAGTCGAGGAGCAGCGGGTCAAGGTCCGGGTGAACTTCACCGACCTCCCGGCCGGTGTGCTCGGCGACCGCTACCGTGTCGAAGCCCGCATTGTTACATGGACCAGCGAGAACGTCCTGCAGGTCCCGACCGGCGCGCTTTTCCGCCGCGGCAACGAATGGATGACGTTCGTCGTCGAGCGCGGACATGCCAGGCTGACCAAGGTCGGAATCGGACACACCAACGGCATCGCCGCCGAAGTGACGGGCGGGCTTTCAGATGGCCAAAAAGTCATCCTCCACCCGCCGGACACGGTCGGCGACGGCGTTGCGGTCAGACCGCGATCGTAGAATCTGTTCTATGAGGATCCGGGGGCGCCGCATGGCATAGGCCTGCGCCGATGACGAGGAACACCGGCAGGATGATCCGCAGGAGACGGGACATCCCGTGCAGTTAATGGCCGAAAACCAGGTTGCAGATGACGACGGCCGCCGTGACGCCCGCGAGATCGGCACAAAGTCCGGCCGGAACTGCGTGGCGGGTGCGACGGACGCCGACCGATCCGAAATAGACGGCGAGCACATAAAACGTCGTTTCGGTCCCGCCCATGATCGTCGCCCCCATCTGCGAAATCAGGCTGTCCGGCCCCTGGCTTTTCACGAGCTCCGCAAAAATACCGGTCGCACCGCTCCCGCTCAGCGGACGCATGAGCGCCAGCGGCAGCAGCTCGGAGGGAAAGGAAACCGCGGCCAGCGCGGGGCCGATTGCTTTCGTGATGAGGTCGATGCCGCCGGCCGCCCGGAACATCGCCACCGCCGAGATGATCGCCACCAGATACGGGATGATTTTAATCGCCACCTGAAATCCCTCCTTCGCGCCCTCGACAAATTCCTCATAGACCTTCACCCGGCAGAGCGCCGCGTAGAGCGGAAAAAATCCTACGAGAAACGGGATGGCAAGATAGGAGACCGACTCGACAATCCGGACGAGCGGCGTTCGGGCGGCCATGTCGGGAAGCGCTGCGTGCCGCCAGCCGAAATAGACAAAAGCCGCCGCGAAGATGAGCAGCGCGTAGGTGCCCCACCAGATCAGGCGCGGGGCCTGGCGTTCCTCTGCCTGCGAGTCCAGCGCGGCCGGAACAAGCCCGGCCGGCGGAAGCGCGAACATCGGCAGCTTTTCGAAAAATTTCACCGAGACGATGCCGGCAAGGGTCGAGCAGCACGACGCGAAAAAAGCGGTGCCGATGATCTGGGTCGGATTTTTCGCGCCCGCCGCAGCGAGGATTGCGACCGTCGTCGCGGGGATCAATTGGACCGAGGCCGTGTTGATCGCGAGGAACGTGCACATCGCGTTGCTGGCCGTGCCCGGGCGGGGGTTCAGCTTTTCGAGATCCTGCATCGCGCGCAGGCCGAGCGGCGTGGCCGCGTTGCTCAGGCCCAGCATGTTCGCCGCGATGTTCATCACCATCGAGCCCATCGCGGGATGGGTCGCGGGCACGTCGGGGAATAGCCATTTCAGCACCGGTCGTAGCGCCCGCGCGAGGATCACCACCAGCCCGGATTTTTCCGCGAGCTTCATCAGGCCGAGCCAGAGCGCCATCACCCCGGCCAGCGGCAGGGCGATATTCATCACGGCCACCTTGCACGCCTCGAACGCCGCGTTCGAGACCTCCTGCAAATGCCCGGAAAATCCTCCCATGAGGACCGCCATCACCACGAGGCCGAGCCAGATGTAATTCAGCATCCGGTCAACTCCTTCTCACCGGCCATCGACCAGCATGAAGAGGGGGTTGAACTGCTGGACGGCGTTCGTCTCGGTGATATCCACCGGGGTGTTCAGGGGATCGCGGGAGTCAAATGCCACGAACCAGAGGCGCAGGCTGCCGGTCTTTCCGGAGCGGATGCCCGTCTGGATGACATACTCTCCGGGCTGAGGGACCTTGCATTCGAAACGGCCGTCGGAATCCGTGGTCGTCGTCTCGATGGGGAGCGGAATGGTTTTTAGGAAATGCGCGGAAAGCCGGTTCGCGTCGGTTCCGTCGGCGTCCGCGATGCGTTTGTAACGTTCGGAGAGGAACTCCTCGATTTCCGCCCTCGGATAAAGCCGGATTTTGATGCCGGGGAGGACGACGCGCTGGCCGTTGGCGTCGCGGATGATGACCCTGCCGCGCACGAGGTCGTTCGAGGCCACCTCGCGCGCCGCGAAGAGGACGTTCTCGAATTTCTGCTTCCACTCCAAGTTTTCCGCCGCCGCTTTGGCGAGGCTGGCTTTCAGGGTGTCAATTTCCGCGGATGTCTTGCTTTCCCATACAACCATTCCCGTAACCACGGCGAAGGCAGCGAAGAAAAGCAGCAATCTCCGTTTGAGCGTCTTTCCGCTACGCTCCCTCCGCCCGCTGCGACTGCGCGAAGGCCGCTCTCGCCGCAACAAATCATTGACGGGGAGCCATTCGCCGCTCTTCGGATCGAGATAGAGATCTTGCTCTTTGAGATGGCCGGTCTCGAAAAGCGACCCGATCTCCTGCGGAGGGTATTCGCCGAGGATTTTTCCGTTCCGTTTGACGGAAATTTTCTGGGCGGGATCATTTTTTATAGAATCCATGATATTCCGGTTTCAGGGGCGCGAAAACCCAAATTTTCCGACTCCCATTTGCAGCCGATGGCGGATGTCGCGGAGAGATTCGGTTGTAGCCATGGTCGAGGTGAAATTCTTCCCTGCGAAGTGTCGTTCAGAGCCGCGGGATCGTGATCCCGCGCTGGCGCATGTATTTTCCGGCGCGGTCGGCGTAGCTGGTCTCGCAGACGTCGTCGGCGAGGAAGAAGACGACCTGGGCGAGGCCCTCGTTCGCGTAGATGCGTGCCGGCAGCGGAGTGGTGTTGGAAATTTCCAGCGTGACGTGGCCCTCCCATTCGGGCTCGAACGGGGTGACGTTTACGATGATCCCGCAGCGGGCGTAGGTGGACTTTCCGACGCAGATCGTGAGGACCTCGCGGGGAATCCGGAAATACTCGACGCTTCGGGCGAGCGCGAAGGAATTCGGCGGGACGATGCAGGTGTCGGTCTGCATGTCCACGAACGACTTCTCGTCGAACGCCTTCGGGTCGATCATCGTGTTAAAGACGTTGGTGAAGACTTTGAACTCATCCGAAACCCGGAGGTCGTAGCCGTAGCTCGAGAGCCCGTAGCTCACGACGCGGCTGCCGTCTTCGTTCTGCTTGATCTGGCCGTCCACGAACGGCTCGATCATGCCCTTCTCAACCGCCATGCGGCGGATCCATTTGTCGGAACAGACTGACATAAATTTAGAAGCCCGGAATTTTGAGGCCGCCGGTGAGCTTGCCCATCTCGGCGCCGGCGAGGGCCTTCGCGTCTTCGAGCGCCTGCTTGACCCCGGTGAGAACGAGGTCCTCGAGAAATTCCACGTCCTGCGGGTCCACGACCTGCGGGTCGATCTTGATCGAGACGATGTCGCCCGCGCCGGTGGCGGTGACTTTGATTTTTCCGCCGCCGGCCGTGGCTTCGATCGTGCGTGCGGCGAGTTCGTTCTGGGCCTCGGCCATGCGTTCCTGCATGCGCTGGGCCTCCTTCATCATCTTGGCGATATTCATGCGGCGTTAGTCTGGAGTGTGCTTTTGAAAACTTCGAGGGCTTTCTTGATAAACGGGTCGTTTTTGAAGTCCTCGTTCGGGTCCGCGGGCGGCGCGGGTGGCTGTGCGGCAGCGGCGGGCGGCTCCTCGCGCGCCGGGGTGGGGTCGGGCTGTTGCTCCAGGCTTTCGTCCCATTCGAGGACCAGCCGGACGGCCTGCGACAGGGCGCGGGTGAGCGCGGACTCCAGATCTTTCAGACCCTTTTCCATCCAGATGCTTTCCGAACTTTCCTTCGACGATGCCGGAAACCGGACAAACATCTTGCCGTTTTCAAACCGCTCGAAGAGCCCCTCGCGAAGCCAGCCGTAGCGGATAAACGATTCCTTCGCGAACGACTCCGCGGTTTTTTCCCAGGCTGTGGCTGCCGAGACTCCGGCGTCCTCGGGGTCGGCGGCATGTTGCGGCGGGGCGGCAACCTTGGGCGCGGGTTCTGCAGGCGCTTCGTGGACTGGCGGCGGCGCGGCAGCCGGCCTGGCCTCCTTCTTCGCCGCAGGGGCTGGCTGTGGGATCTCCCCGCTGCTGAGGCCGGCGAGGGTTTCGATGACGTCCGTGAGACTCGTTTCGTCAAGGAGGTGGAGCGCCTTGATCACCGCGACATCGAGCTGGAGCTTTTTGTCGGCCACCCATTTCATCCGGGTCTCGGCCTCCCCGAAATGGTCGACCAGATCCAGGAGCTTGCCCTGCGGGACATCGGCGGATTTTCCGGTCGCCGCCGAGACCAGCAGGTCGCGGAGGTGGGCTATCAGGTCCGATGTCAGCCGGGAGAGGTCCTTGCCGGCGTCGGATTGCTCCGCGACGATGCCCAGTGCGCCCGCAGCATTTCTCGCGAAGAGGTTTTTCGCGAGCCCGACGACCGTCTCTTTCGAGGTGAACCCGAAGACGTCCATCACATCCCGCACGTGGATTTTTTCGCCGCAGAATGCGACCATCTGGTCGAGCATGCTCTCGGCGTCGCGGAGCCCGCCTTCCGCCCCCCGCGCAATCGCCTCGGCGGCGTCCGGGTCAAGGGAGATCTTTTCGCTCTCCGCGATAAATGCCAGGTGCTTCGCGATCAGTTCGGGGGGGATCCTGCGGAGGTCGAACCTCTGGCATCGGCTCGTGATCGTGGCCGGGAGCTTCTGGGCCTCGGTCGTCGCGAAGATGAATTTCACATGCGGCGGCGGCTCCTCGAGTGTCTTGAGCAGCGCGTTAAACGCCCCGGTGCTCAGCATGTGGACCTCGTCGATGAGATAAATTTTATAAGGCCCGCGGGCCGGCGCGTAGGCGGCGTTGTCGCGGAGGTCTCGGATGTTCTCGACGCCGTTGTTGCTCGCCCCGTCGATCTCGATCACGTCGAGGCTGCGCCCGTCGGCAATTTCCTTGCAGGCATCGCAGACCCCGCAGGGGGTTGTCGTGGGGCCGTTCACGCAGTTGAGCGCCTTCGCCAGGATGCGGGCCGTGGAGGTCTTTCCGATTCCGCGCGGCCCGACAAAAAGGTAGGCCTGCGCGAGGCGGTTTGCCGAAACCCCGTTCTGGAGCGTGCGGGTGATGTGGTCCTGGCCGATCACTTCGTCGAACGTCTGGGGGCGGTATTTTCTGGCAAAGACTCGGTAGCTCACGCCGGAACATTACCGGCCCCGCACACCGGCATCCAGCAGGATTTGCGCAAAAAATCCGCCGCAGGGCATCCGTTGGAGCGAACCTCGTTAAACGTAGGTGCCGCTGGTCACCCCGACCTGGCTTCTGGCTTTCAGATCCCGCCAGAGCGTCGCCCCGCCGGTTTTTCCGGAGAGCAGGGATTGGTAGGCGCGGACGACGCAGCGGGTTTCGTCGTCGGTTTCTTCGAGGAGCTCGATGCGGAAGTGGCGGAGTCCGGCGTCCAGAAAATCCTGGAAGAATCCGGCACCGGATTGTGGCACGGCGTGGAAGAGGGTGTTCCTGCAGCCGACATCGGCGCGGAGCGGATGATCCATCCCCGTGCGGTCGCGGAGATGGACGCGGCGGCTGTCGCACGGCCGCCCGCAATTCGTGTGGTCGGTCCCGTCGGACAGGAACGCTGCAAAAACACAGTGCTCCATGTGAAACATCGGCATGTGGTGGTGGATCGTCAGCTCGAACCAATCCGGCGGCGCGGCTTTCAGGAGCGCGAGAATCTGCGCGAGGTTCAGGTCGTGCGAGATGGTGAGCCGCTCGATCCCCATCCGGTGGAAGACGGACGCCGTCACCGGGTTCGCGACGTTCAGGGAAAAATCCCCGAGCCGCCGCAGCGGGCTCCCGGAAAAATAGGAAATTCCCCCCACGTTGCGGATGAGGACGCCGTCGGGAGCCGCGTTTTCGATCAGTTTGAAAAACCCTTCCTCGCCGGCTTTCTGGATACGCGGCGTGGCGAGAAAAATATCTGCCGTTCCGGCGTCGCGGACCGCAGCGACCGCTTCGCCGTAGCGCCGGATATCCTCGTAATCAACGGCCAAGGTGGTAACCCCGCACTCCAGCGCTGCGCAAAGCTGCTCGTGCGAACGGCAGAGAACCATGAGTGCCGAGGCACTTGTGGCGGCGGCTCTGGAAGGTGGCAAAAGCGACTCAAGCGTGACTTGGGGTTCCGGTTTGCGGACGGAAAGCCGCAGGACCATTTCGCGGCGGAGCCGGTTGAGCTCCGCGAGCGGCAGGATGACATCGCCTTCGAGTTCGTTGCGCACTTCGCCGAGCACAAAGGAAGTCTCGCCGAGTTTCCCGAGCTGTGCGCGGAGGGATTCGTCCGTCAGCGGCCGGGTCCGGGCGGGTTCGAGGGGAATGCCCGACTGCAATGTGATCCCGCGGCATTCCAAAACCAGCGGGCGTTCCGCCTTGCCGCTCACGACAAAATCGAGCGGCTGCAATTTTCCCTGCCGGGCTTCGAGTTTTCCCGCAAACGATTTTCGGAGTTCCCGGTCGAGCGCGGGGTCATCGGTTTTCCAGACCCGCGTGCCGGCGGGGATCGCGGAGAAATCGAGTTTTCCGTGTTCGAAAAAAATCCCACTGCCGCGGACCTCGAAGATCCTTCCGCCCTGCTCCCGGTCGGGATCTCCGCCGGTGTCGAAGACGACGCCGTCGCCGGGCTTCAGGTGGACGGCCGGCGCCTCGAGCTCGACGTGGTCGCGGGCGGTCCGGGAAACCATTCCCACAAAGGCCCCGCGCTTTTTTCCAAACCGTGCGCCGACCAGTTCCTTGTGGTTGACCCCGTGCAGCCACCCGCTGAAAAGGCCGCGCGAAAATGTCATTTCCAACCGGTATTGGTCGTCATCCGTGGGCGTGGGATCCCGCCCGGCCAGCGCGGCATCGATCGTCTTGCGGTAAACGGCCGTGACCGCCGCCACATACTCCGGGGACTTGAGGCGGCCTTCGATTTTGAAGCTCGTGATCCCGCGCGCGATCAGGTCCGGGATTTCCCGGACGGCCGCGAGATCCTGCGGCGAGAGCAGGTATTTTTTTTCGCCAAGATCGCGAAGCTCTCCGTCCACGATCAATTCGTATGGCATCCGGCACGCCTGCGCGCACTCGCCGCGGTTCGCGCTCCGGCGCCCGAGCGCCTCGCTGGTGAGGCATTGGCCCGAGTAGGCGACGCAGAGCGCACCGTGCACAAAAACCTCAAGTGGCAGAATAGGAGGGAATTTTTCGAGCTCCCGCAACGAAAGCTCCCGCGAGAGCACGACCTGCCGGATCCCGAGCGATTCGGCAAAGCGGACGCCCTGCGGCGAGGTGATCGTCATTTGGGTCGAGGCGTGGACGCGCAAATCCGGAAACATCCGGCGCGAAATTTCGGCCAGCCCGACATCCTGGATAATTACGGCATCGACGCCGGACGCGTGGAGAAGCTGCAGCTCCGCAAAGGCGTCCGACAATTCCTCCGTGAAGATCAGCACGTTCAGTGCGGCCGTGGCTTTGACCCCGTGGCTGTGGAGAAACGCCACGAGCGCAGGCAGCTCCTCGTTGCGGAAGTTGTCCGCCCGCATCCGCGCGTTGAACCTCGGCATGCCGAAATAGACGGCATCCGCCCCGTTGGCCACGGCCGCCCGTAGGCAATCCCAATCCCCAGCCGGGGCAAGCAATTCCACTGGCATGCGGGGAAAATAGCGCTGCCCGCACGGGGCCGCCACTCCAAACACACTCCAAACGCCGGCTAATTATTCCTCCGGCGATGGCTCATTATGGCCGTGCGCGCCTCCTTTCGAATCCGAGGACAGAGCGGTGAGGACCGCGAGGATCGAGTCGAGCACGGCGTCCAATTTCTTTCCCGCGTCGGACGCCAAAAACCGCAGGATGAAATACCCGTGCCGCTGGAGGAGCGCGTCCTTGAGCCGGTCGCGCCGCCACGCCTCCTCGTCGGCCAGATGCTGCGGGCCGTCGAGTTCGACCGAGAGCTTCGCCTTTTCATCAAGGAAATCCACTTCCATCGAGCCCTCCTGGTCGAACGGGATGGGAAGCCGGACGTTGAGGCGGAATCTTCCGCGCGTGGCGGGGAGCGATTCCAGACGCCTGAAAAGAAACGCTTCCGACGCGCTGCGCGCGCGGGCTACGCCCTCGGCGTCCGGCGCGGGCGTGAGTGCGGCCCGGACAAAGAGATCCGCCAGCTCGCTGTCCACGCCGTCGCGGATCAGCCGGCGCACGCTGGCGGCGTAGTCGCGTTTCCATTCCGGATCGATCGGCAGCGGGACGTCCGGCGGCCAGCCGGGGACAGCGCTGGCCGGGAGCAGCAGCGAATACCCGACGGCCTCGTATCCCTCGCACCGGCGGTCGAACATCCGGGAGAGCATCGGGACATTCAAATCCGCGTAGTCGTAAACGCGCGCTTCGGTTTTTCCCTCGTGCAGCCGGTGAAGCCGCCCCGCGTATTGGGCGATCGTTCCACGCCAGGAGACGGGCATCGCGAGAAGGAGCGTGTCGAGCCGCGGGTCGTCGAACCCCTCGCCAACAAATTTTCCCGTGGCCAGGAGGATGAGGGGTTCGGAGGCGTGGTTCCCCACAGCATCGAGTGCTATGCGCAATGCCTTCTTTCCCATGCCGCCCTGGAGGCGGATCACCGGTAACCCCTGCTCCGCGAAAATGGCGGCGAGAATATCGATGTGCTCCGTCCTCTCGGTAAGAACCAGCGGATGCCGGCCCTCGTGCAAACACGCGGCTGCGTCGGCGCAGATCATGGCATTGCGCGCCTCGCTGTGAACGATCGCCTCGCAGAGCTGCTGGAATTCCACGCGCGCATCGGCATCCGGTTCCGCGGCGGCACGGAACGCCGTCGGTCGCACGAGCACGCGGTGCTCGAACGGCCTCGCCTCCGCCTGGGCCTTCGCGTCCACGCGGTGGCGGACCGGCCCGCATTGCATAAAGATGATCGGGTGGTGGCCGTCCTTGCGCGCGACCGTGGCCGAGAGGCCGGTGACATAGTTCGCCTTGGCGCGCCGGGCGACGAGCTCGAAACTCCTCGCCGAGAGGTGGTGGCATTCGTCCACGACCAGATGGCCGTATCCCGCCACGACGTCATCCACCGTCCCTTTGCGCACCAGCGATTGCAGGAGGGCGACGTCGAGCGTGCCATTGAGCCTGCGCCTTCCGCCGCCGAGCGTGCCCACGGATTTTTCCGGGAGGCCAAGAAATTGCGAAAGCCGTTCGACCCATTGCTCCAGGAGCTGCTGCCGGTGGACAAGCACGAGGGTGTTGACCGCGCGGCGCGAGATGAGCCACGCCGCCAGAACGGTTTTTCCGAACGCTGTCGTCGCCGCGAGAACGCCGGTGTCGTGCGCGAGCATGGCTTCTGCAGCGGCGTGCTGGTCCGGGCGAAGCTCGCCGCAGAAATGCCATTCCAGCGGGGTGCCGGCCTGGCGCTCGTCCTGAAGATCGAGCCGGATTCGGTGGGTCTTCAATAGCTTCTGGAGGTCATCCAGGCACCCGCGCGGGAGGGCGATGTGTTCCGGATGGTCCTCCGCGCAGGCGATGATCCGGGGCTTTTCAAAGGTCGGCAACCGCATTGCCTGGGCGCGGTAGAACTCGGGGTTCAGAAACGCCGCAAGCCGGATGATCCGGTTGCGCAGCGCGGGCGGGAGGACGTCCTTTGGCAGGTAAATCTGATCGGCGATCACGGCGCGGATCGCGTTCGGCAGCTGATCGGTTATCGGCGGATCTTTGGACCGTCGCGAAGGCGGAGCCTGCCAGGGGGACAGCGCGAAATCCTCATCCGGGGTCACCCGCACGCCGATCACGCGGTTCCGGCGCTCGGCCTCCGCGACCAGCTCTGCAACCCGTCCGGACGCGATTTTTTCGATGCTGCCCAGGAACCGCCACTGGTCGGCATGCGGTTCGAGATGCTCATCGAGAAAGAGGGCGTTGCCGCGGTCCCGCGCGGCTTTTTGCAGCGGGAGCGCGATCAGGTTCCCGAACCCGCCGCGCGGGAGCGTGTCCTGGTTCGGAAACAGCCTGTCATAAGAAGCGAGCCCCAGCTCCGGGCGGGACTCCATCGCTTCCGTGAGCAGGTGAGAACCGAGCTTGCGGGCGAGGACGGCCGGAACGGCCTGCTCGAAAAAGAACCACGCATGCGCGCCGTCCCCCGAGCGCGAGCGCTCGATCGCCGCGGGCACGCCGCGCTCCCCGCACATCCGCGCAAAGACCGATACATCATCCCGCCATCCCTCGCCGTCAAAATCCAACGCGAGAAGAAAACACGTCTCGTCGCGAAGCATCGGATACAAACCCATCACAAACGGACGGTCGCCCCCATCGCGCCCGGCAAGATGCCAGTGGACGACATCGTCGGCGACCGCCAGCCAGCACGGATTCGGGCAGTCCGAGCATTTGACCCGCGGCTTCTCGCAGACCCCGCGCACCCACTCGTTCCCGCACGCCGGCGCATAACCGGATTTGCCCGAGCGCGTATTCTCGAACCGCCGCGCATAGACATCCTCGCGACCGCGGAAGAGCGAACGAAAACAAGCGATCTTTTCGGAGACCGGGCTTGCCTGGCAAAGGCCCGGCAGCGGACCGTCCCCGCGAGTCGCCGGCACATGCGAAAGCCTGATCATGTTATCTGGCTGGTCAGTCATGTCGGTCACGAGCAATACGGGGTCAGGCCTATAATTTAAATGTCATTCACCAAGTTTGAAACCCGGCTGGGATGTCCCATGGCGAGAGAGCGGGCAATCCAAGAGTTGGTTGCTGTGGTTGTGCGCTTCAGTTCGCGTGCGATCCGTATTTTCCAGGGCGCGGACTTGGCTGCCCCCAGAACGTCACGCATGGTTTTCCCGGCGCGCTTCAAGTGCTTCTCAAGTTCGAACTCCCATTTTCCTTCCCTCAATTCCCGCACGTCGCCGCCCTGCCAACCCGCCATTTCCGGGATCTCCGCGTAGAGTTTTTTGATCTCCTTCCGATATTCCGCTGAGGCCAGCGCCCAACCGGAACAGTATCGCTTTGTGAGTTCCTCGTATTTTGTCGCGTCCCTCTCTTCGGCTGTCTCAAGATATTCGGCGTATTTCCGCATTCCCCGGACGGAATCAGGAAACTCCAAGGCCCCCAAAAATCGGGCCCGGCACAGGCCGGCCGGCGTGGTCTTTTTGAAAAACTTCGGATAACTGGAAAAAGGGAAGCTCTCGAGATCCCGGAGGCTTTTTATCTTGGCCCTCACCGGATTGAGGTGGATGTAGTTGACCAGACCCAGCAGCGGGCGGCCCTCCTCGACCAGGATGCTTTTGTATCGGCTCTGAAAGACGTGCCCGCTCTCGCCATGGACGCGGTTGAAGCGGTTCGCAAAGGTGCCCTGCAGCCATGCCATCCCACTCACCAGATTGGCTTCCGGAGTTTCTATGGCCAGATGGAAATGATTGCGCATCACCACATACGCATGGACTGTCCACCGGCATTTCTCGCAGGCCTCAAAAAGCGCCTTTTCAAAGGCCCCGGCAGCCCTCTCGTCGGAAAATAAATCCTTCCGGTAATTTCCCCTGTTGATCACGTGGTAAATCGCGCCCTCGAACTCCAATCTCGGTTTTCTAGCCATCTTTGTGGATT
>JBAWVC010000031.1:0-17124 GCA_037147455.1 Verrucomicrobiota bacterium
CGCATAGTTTATCAGTAAAAGAACATGTTTATAGCGCTGAACCTGATCACAGCCGGAAACGCATATCAGTATTTAAGCATCTAATGGAAAACACGTTGCGTCATTTCATCCCCTGCAATAGACGCTTTCGGTTTAAAAAGTTCGGGGAGATCATACCAGACGGCGTCCTGATCGCCCTCGAAGCTGTCGAGTTTTCCAGCGAAGTTCCTCCAGTCTTCAGCGGTGACCAATTCGTAGCTGTGACCCCAGAAATAAAAGACCGGCGAACTGGAAGCCTTGGCTTTTTCGTAGCGGTCCCAGAAATCCGGAGCGGCAAAATGGCAGTCCGATGCGAACCACATGGGATCGGCCGGAGGGAAGGAGGGGGTCGAATTCCTGCAGGTTCGCGCATAGGTGTGACCAGCCTCCCTGACGATTTCCGCGACTTCCTCGTTTGCATCCCCGTATGGATATGCGAATCCATCGATGCTTTGTCCGAAAATATCCTGGAGTTGCTTGCGGCCTTCGACGACCGCCTTTCTCCATTCTATTGCCGTGATTTTTGTCGGCCACGGGTGGTTGAGGGAATGGTTGGCTATGGTAAATCCCTGGTAGGTGGGGAGAAGTTCTTGCCGCGCAAGACGCATGACGTCCTTGCATTCACGATGGCGATGCGAATGGGCGCGCTGCGCGGAATGAAGGCCCGGATTTAAATTGAAGGTCGCCCGGGCACCGTGCTCTCGCAGGATCTCGCAGAGGCGGATGTCGTCCATGACACCATCATCCCAGCATTGAACGATCTTGATCATGGATTCGGCGTTCTGAACTTTGTGATCCCGCGTCGGCGGTATTCCTCATAAATCGCGAGAATGCGTGGCCGATTAGCTGCCTTCTCCTCGCCTTGGGTCTGGTCGAACGCCCGCCAGGCCGCATACAGCGCATGCTGGAGTTCATAGAAGTTGAGGTTGGGAAGGTCGTCCGGATTTTTGTCCGTGAAGTGGAGGCCGTAGGCCGGCCCGTCGGCGGGTTCATCGATTTCGGGCTTGCGCGGCAGGGAAATCCCCTTGGTGGCCCCGGCGAGCTCCGCGAGCACCGCCTGGGTTGCGGCGATCTCGTTGCGGACCCACTGACGGTTGAATTCGCAGGGTTCTGCGGGCGGTGGCGGCCAGCGGCCGTCAGAGTTTGCGGAGTTCGTGCAGTGAAACCAGAATTTTGAGGTGAGCTCGGCGAATTCTTCCCGGTGCGTGCCCTCGGTGACCGGCTGGTATTTTGTCTTATATTCCGAACGCAGCGAAGAGACGATCGGGTCGAAGTGTCTTGCCTCCGGCGTGCCGCCCCAGCAATCCGAGTATGTCCGGTGCCAGGCGTAGCGGTCCTCGACATAGAACGGCTCCCCGACAGCCGGAATTTCTTCGCAGCACTCCTTGAATGTGGCGAGTTCTCCCATCTCCAGGATTCCGCGGACCAGGGCCGCAAGCTTTTCCGAGGCATCCGGCTTCCGCTCGAACGAGCGGCTGTAATCGCGGTAGTATTTCACATAGAAATATCCGGTGGTGCCGCAGTATTCGGCGTCGTCGGCGATGATCACTGTCGCGCCGCGGTTTTCCCTGCCGCTCCAGTGACGGACATTTGTAAGATACTCCTCCAGCGAGGTTTTTCCCATGAAGTAGCTGACGTATTTTCCAACGATCCGGTCGCTGCGGCAGAGCCCGTGGAGCCCGGGAACGATATTCCGGAACGGGTAATGGAGAAACTTGCAGTCCGGATCGAGGTCGAACCACGGCATGTGGCCGCCCCAGTAGATGTCGGTCGCCCGGTTTTTTTCGACCCATGCGTATTCCTTGTCGTTCGAGCTCATGTAGCTCTCAAAATCAAGAGTGAGGTATTTGGCCCCGGCTTTCTGAAAAGCGCGGGGCACGTATTGCATCCACGTGCATTCCGGGTTCCAGAAGCTCTCCACGCGCCGGCCGAGGTGCTTTTCGTAAGCGCGCTGGGAAAACTCGCAGGACCAGTAGCCGTCCTCCTCCGGAATGTTGGCCATCACCGGATGCGCGTAAGGCGCGCCCATGAGTTCGCACTGGCCGCTCGCGATCGCACGCCGCAGTTTCTCCACGACGTCCGGGCACTTTTCAGCCATCAGGTCGATGGTGAACCCGCTGGCCTCGAAAACGTATTTTGCTGCGGGACCGGCCTTCTCGTGGACGTCCATGATTGTTTCGTAGCTGGCGCGGATGACCTGCTCATATTTGTGGGGTTCGAGAAACGCGTAGTTGAGGTTTGCGTGGTAGATGGCGACGTATTTCATAGGACGGCTTCGATGGTGGTTTCGGGTTTCAGCAACCCGACCGGTGCGAGGTTGCCCTCGACGCGGGTTCCGTTGACGGTGAGTTGCGTGATCCCGCGGTTTTTTCCGCCAGGATTTTTGATTTCGATGTGGATGTTGGCGCCGCGGAATTTCCGGGTGGCGGTGAATCCCGGCCAGTCGCGCGGGATGACCGGATCGATGCGCAGGCCGGAGGGTTCCGGGCGGATGCCGAGGAGGAAATTGGTGGCGGTGAAGTGCGCCCACGAGGCGGTGCCGGACAGCCACGGAATACGCGAGCGCCCGAATTTTTCCGAGAACTGCGAGTGCGTGCTCTGGCAGTGGACGTAGGGTTCGATTTCGCGGATGTCCGCCCTGTCGTTTTGGGCTGATGGCATGAAAGACCGGTAGTATCGCCAAGCGGTGTCACCATCCCCGGCCAGCACTTCGGCCAGCACTGCCCAGCTTTGCGTATGCGAGAAGATGCCGCCGTTTTCCTTGTTGCCGGGATTGAAAAGCACCGCCCGCATCACATTCACCGGGGTCTTCTCGAATGGCGGCGCGCACATCGCGACGCCCCACTCCGAAGCGAGACGAGAGCGAACGGCAGCCAGCGATTTGGCTGACTGCTCGTCGGAGGCGGCACCGGAAAGCACCGCCCACGCCTGGGTGTTCAGATAGACCTGGCCTTCGGGATAGTTTTTTGTCCCGAAGACGGTGCCGTCTTCGGCGATCGCCCAGATGAACCAGTCTCCATCCCAGCAAACGGCCGCGATGTTTGCGTCAAGCGTGGAGAGTTCCGATTCCGCCCATGCTTGCTCGACGGCATGGCTGAGCGAGGCGGTGATTTCCGCGTAGGTTTTGAGCGCGAGGCGGAGCTGAAAGGCAACGAAGACCGACTCGCCCTTGTAGCCGAGCTTGAGGCAGTCGTTCCAGTCGGCGAGCAAGCCGCAGGGGAGCCCGTTCGCACCAAGGTGCCCGAGGTTGAACTCGATCGCGCGGCGCAGGTGGCCCAGCACGGTCGCAGAGCCGGAGTCGGCAAAGGGCACGCTCTCGTTGTAAAAAAACGTGTCGCCGGTTTCCGCCACATACGCAGGGATCGCATTGAAAAACCAGAGGCAGTCGTCCGAGCGGTAGTGCGATGCCGGGGTGGCGGGCATGTGGCCGGGGCTGTGCGACCACGGGCGGACTTCGGGTTCGGCTCCGCCCGTCGCGTCCTGAGCGGAAAGCATGAGGATGAGGCGTTCTCGGACCTCCTGCGGGATCATCGAGGTGACGCCGAGGCAATCCTGCACGGTGTCGCGGAACCCGAAGCCGTCGCGCTGGTCGCCGGTATAGACCAGCGAGCACGAGCGCGACCATTCGAAGGTCATGAGCGCATTGTATGCACCCCAGGTGTTGACCATGTGATCGAATGCCGGGTCGGGGGTGTGGACCGTCATTGTTCCCAACAGCCCGTGCCAGTGGGCTTTGAGATCGGCCAGTTCGCGGTCCACCCGACCGGTATCCGCATACCGGGCGGAGATTTTTCTGCCTGCGGTATCCGCAGGACCGATGCCGAGAAGCACGAGGACGTCCGCCGAGGCTCCCGGCGCGAGGGTGAGGCGGCTCTGGATCGCCCCGCAGGTGTTGTCGGAAAAGCCGGTGCTGTTCGTGCAGGTGCCGGAGACCACGGCCTCTGGATTGTGGAATCCTCCGTAGCGGCCGAGAAATGCCTCTCGGTCACAGTCGTGGCCGGAGATCTCTCCTCCGGTCTGGCGCATCCACCAGTGGCGGGACTGGTCGCGGTTCGCGAAATGACCCGAATCCTCGGGAAGCCGTGCGCACGAGGAGGCGGCAATGAATCCATCCCGCCAGCGGGCCTCGCCGATGTATTGCGAGTATTGAAGATTGAGCGTGTCGTTGACGAGATTCCATTCCGTCGTGAATTCGCAGAAGGAAAACACATCGAACGCGCGCGGCATGTTGCCGGTATTTGTCAGGCGGAGCCGCCAGATTTCGTGCTCCGCATCGAGAGGGACAAAGTAGAGCGACTCCGAGCAAATGCCGGCATACGTGCTGGTGATGAGCGCGTAGCCCGGACCGAAACGGGTTTCGGTCTGATAGGCGTCGAGCGGTTTCGCCGTTGCCTGCCAGGCCGCGCTCCAGAAGTCGCCGGAGCCGGCGTCACGGATGTAGAACTGCCGTCCGGGCAAGTCCATGGGGACGCTGTTGTATCGATGTCGAAGAATGCGGCCTTCGGCGGGAGAGCGGACGAACGAGTAGCCTCCCGCGCCAGCGGTGATGATCCCTCCGTATTTGCGCGAGCCGATGTAGTTCGACCACGCGCGGGGCGTGTCGGGACGCGTGATGACGTATTCTCGGGCGTCTGCGTCGAAGTGGCCGTAGTCCATGGAGATCAAGTTGTGACTTGGACGGTGTGATGCCCGCCGTCGGGCGGTTGGATGAAAGGGGATCCGTGCGGTATGCTTCCGTCGCGGTTCTGCGAGGCCACGGCCCAGCTCAGGTTCTGCTTCACAAGGGGATAGTCGCACAGGGCAAGCGCCATGTCGTTCTGAAGGTTGTCCCGGAAGCCGCTCTTGTTGACGGGATCCGTGCAATGCACGTTCACCCACTTGCGGGGCGGTGGTGAAGTCAGTTTGAACCCTCCAGATTGAAACGCCCCGTTATTTTCCATACGCATTATGTTCCGGAATTTCTGATAAAATCATGCAGAAACTAAATCACCGTGGAAGGGCGGGCAAGGATGTCATGCCCGGCAGGGAGGTTTTCAGATAAACTCTGCGCGAATCTTCATAGTGGAGTTTGACTGCATTTGCGCTGAAGGGCGTCGAATTTCGCGGTCTAACGTGCATAGCTGGATGCGGGAACGTCACCGACTGGTGGTGGGCAACCAATCTTCCCAAGGCGCTGGCTCCCACGGCGCGGGTCGCCCTCCAATACGGACACGGCCACTGGCAGGTTGAAAACGAGGGCTTCAACGAACTCTCCAACCACTGGCACGCCGACCATTACTTCCACCACCACCCCGTGGCCATCACGGCCCTCTGGCTCATCCTCTTCGCCGCCCATGCTCTCTTCCATCGCTTCTGGACGGGCAATCTGAAGTCACCCGCCCATCGGGCCATGTCCAAAATCCACTTCGCCCGCCAGTTGGCCGCCGACCTGCTCCTCGACGACCTCCGACCCGCGCCTTCCTGAGCCCCCCCTGCCTTCTTCACTCCCGACTCTTGATGAGCAACCGCCGCGGCCGCCATTTCAGAGCCGTCGCTTATGCCGGTGCGGAGGCGAAAAAATCCCGCTCCCAACCCCCCCGCGAATCTGCTGACTCCTTCCGGCATCACCGCCTCCCCCTCAAATCCCTGTCAATAAGCAGAAAAACCAACTCCCATGTCCTATCTTTCGGAACCGCGGACTTACTTGGAAATGCATGAAAAGCGATCAGATTCGCGGTATTCTGGTGAGCACACGCGACCGCGTGTCGTGACTGGCGACCCGCCAGTCACCTTGCATTTTCCGGAGACCGATCCGGTCGGTTGGTCGCCGACCTCAACACGCGGGTCGCGTGTGCTCGGCAGGAGGGCTCCGCCAATCGTCATGGACATGGGTGCGTGCTTTGGTAAAACAACGCTGCTATGGACTGGATGACAAACCCCGAGCTTTGGATCGCGTTTCTGACGCTGTGCGCGCTGGAGATCGTGCTCGGCATCGACAACGTCATTTTTATTTCGATCCTGGCGGGGAAGCTGCCGGCGCACCGGCGCGACCGGGCGCGGGTGATCGGGCTCGCGCTGGCGATGGTCATGCGGATCCTGCTCCTGCTGACGATTTCCTGGATGGCGGGGCTGACGAGGCCGCTTTTCACGATGTTCGGGCACGGGCTGAGCGGGCGGGATTTGATCCTGGTGGTCGGCGGGCTTTTTCTTGTGGCGAAGAGCACGACAGAGATCCATGGAAAGCTCGAGGGCGATGAGGGGCACGGGCCCGGGGCGGGCGCGTCGTCGTTCGCGGCGGTCCTCGTGCAGATCATGCTGCTCGACATCGTGTTTTCGCTCGACTCCGTGATCACGGCGGTCGGCATGGTGAACAACATCCCGGTAATGGTCGGCGCGGTCGTGGTCTCGGTGATCTTCATGATGTTCTTTTCCGGGCCGATCAGCCGGTTCGTAGAGGCGCATCCGACGATCAAGATGCTGGCGCTGAGCTTCCTGCTGCTGATCGGCGTGACGCTGATCGCCGACGGGTTCGGCCAGCACGTGTCGAAGGGGTATATCTATTTCGCGATGGGATTCTCGGTGTTCGTGGAAATGCTCAACCTCAAGCTGATCAAAAAATCGCAGAAGCCGGTGCATTTCCACCAGCCGTATCGGGAGGAAAACTAAAATCTATCGATGGTCACGGCTAACCCTCGGCGATTCCCGTTCGGGCGGCGGTTGTTTCCACGAACTCGCGGAAGTGCTCGTGTCCGGGCTTGGAGAGGTCAGGGTCGGATTCCAGCAGGGCGCGGGCGGCTTTCCGGGCTTCGGTCATCAGCTCCCCGTCGCGCAGGAGGTCCCCGAGGCACAGGGGAGGGAGGCCGGCCTGGGCGGTGCCTAGAATGTCTCCGGGGCCGCGCAGTTTGAGATCGGCTTCGGCGATTTCGAATCCGTCGGAGGTGTTTTCCAGGACGGAGAGCTTTTCTTTCGCCAGCGCCCCCGGGTCATCCTGCAGGAGGATGCAGTAGGATTTTTCCGCGCCGCGCCCGATCCGGCCTCGAAGCTGGTGGAGCTGCGAGAGCCCGAACCGGCCGGCCTCCTCGACGAGCATGATGCAGGCGTTTGGGACATCGACGCCGACCTCGATGACGGTCGTCGCCACGAGGGCCGCGATTTTGCCTTCGCGGAACTCCCGCATGACGAGTTCTTTTTCCTCCGGGTCCAGGCGGCCGTGGACGAGCCCGACTTTCGCGGGGGCGAGGAGGCCGGTCCATTTTTCGAATTCCACCCGGGCGGCTTTGACATCGAGCTTCTCCGATTCCTCAATGAGCGGATAGACGACGTAAGCCTGGCGGCCCTCGGCGATCTTGTCGCGGAGGAAGGCGATGATGTCCGGGAGCTTCGAGGGCTCGCGGACGGCGGTGATCACCTTCCCGCGGCCGGCGGGCTTTTCGCGGATGATCGAAACATCGAGGTCGCCGTAGAGCGTTTGAGTGATCGTGCGAGGGATAGGCGTCGCCGTCATCACCAGCACGTCTGGAGCGTCTCCGCGCGCGATGAGGCGCGAGCGCTGGAG
The DNA here is from genome assembly GCA_037147455.1 of Verrucomicrobiota bacterium. Taxonomy (GTDB): domain Bacteria; phylum Verrucomicrobiota; class Verrucomicrobiia; order Chthoniobacterales; family Terrimicrobiaceae; genus QYQL01. The sequence goes on from JBAWVC010000031.1 coordinate 7,553, forward strand.
GACCCCGAATTTGTGCTGCTCGTCGATCACAACGAGCCCGAGTCGCTCGAGCCCGGCATTTTCAAAGAGCAGGGCATGCGTGCCGATGACGAGCGGAGGGATCCGGTGGGACGCCGGATCCGACACGCGAGACGCGGGTGCTCCCCGGAGATCGTCACGGATTTCGGGTGTTGTGGCCGGCGTCCCGCCGGACGAGGCGGACGAGCTGGACGAGGAAGACGATTCTTTCCGCGCGGCGGTCCGCAGCACGACCGGAATCCCGAGCGGGTCAAGGATTCGCCGGAAGTTCAGGTAGTGCTGTTCGGCGAGGATCTGTGTGGGAGCCATGAGCGCGGCCTGCCAGCCGGCCTCTGCGGCCTGCAGCATGGCGTGGAGGGCCACGAGGGTTTTTCCGGATCCCACGTCGCCCTGGAGCAGGCGGTTCATCCGGTGGGGGGAGGCGAGGTCGGCGGAGATTTCCGCGATGACCTTGCGCTGGGAGGCCGTCAGCTCAAACGGCAGCGATGCCTCTACCTTCCTCCACGAGGTGCCGTCCGCCGGCTTCGGCGATCCGCCCAGGCCGCGCGCCGCGGCGTAACGCGCGCAGACGACAAGCTGGATACCGAAAAACTCCTCGCGCACGAGCTGCCGCCGTGCGGTTTCCTGATCCTCGAAGCTCTCGGGGAAATGCACTTCGCGCCAGACGTTTTCCGAGACCGCGCTTCCTGGCCAGAGCAGCGGGATCGTCTGGAGGTCGATTTCCTCGAGCGCGCGGTGGATCAAAACCCGCAACGCGCGGGGCGTCACGCCGTCGCCTGCGGGATGAACCGGCGTGATGCGGTCGAAGTGGATCGAGCGTTCGGCATCCTCCTCGATGACCTCGAATTCCGGGTGTTCCATGACGACCTGGTTGCCCCGGACGCGGGGTTTTCCGAAGACGACGATCTGCTGGTCGCCGGCGATCATCTTCTGCACCCACGGCATGTTGAACCACCGGCAGATCAGCGGGGAGCCGAGCACGCCCGCGGACTCGTCCTCGATCCGGGCCTCGAAAATTCTGCGCGCCCCGAACCTGCGGTAAACGGTTTTTTTCACGACGCCGAAAAGGCAGACGGGGGTTTCGGAAGCCTCGTCGGGGAAGCGGTCGAATTTGACGCGGTTCTCGTATCGGTGGGGGAAATGTTTCAGCAGATCGCCCAATGTTTGCAGTCCGAGCCGACGTAGCGGCGCCATCCGCTGTCGCGGCACCCAGTCCAATTCCTCGAGCTTCGTTGCGGCGGGAAGCCGGCTCATGCCGCCCTCCTGAAAAAGCCAGGGGGAACGGGCGTCCCGCCCGTTTGGAGACAGGATCTCGTAGCGGGGACAGCGCCACACACAGGCGGAAAACCAGCGCGGTAGCGCTTTCGTAAAAGAGGGGAGGACGAATGTTTGGTGCAGGGAGCACAGCTGAAACGAAGTGAAACATCGCCTGTGCCCCCTGAATGATTGCCGTCGGATGCCGAGTGAATCTGCATCTGTTAATGGCTTTTCCGCACGCCGACGATCCGCATCTGCGCCTCGGTGCGGCCCTGCCAGGAGTTCCAGTCGAGCGTGTAGGCGACATCCCAGGGAGGGCGCGGAAGCTCGTCGAGCTTCGCGTTGAAAAACACCGCAGGCACGCGACGGCGGCCTGCCGCAAATTCGATTTTCAGATGTTTTTCCTTCATCGTCCGGGGAGTTCCGGCCGGGCTGATCGAGCGGGTGTAGAGGACAGGCTGAGGGTTGGCGGCGCCGAACGGTTCCACCATGTCCTGCGCCTCCAGAATCGATATATCGAGGCCGGGGAGTTCGATCTCGGCGTCCAGTTTGAGGCGGGGGGTCAGGATCTCCTCGTTCGCAAGCTTCCGGGCGGCTAGCTCAAATGCCTCACGGAAGGCGGGGAAGGATTTTTCGTCGACTGTCAGACCGGCCGCCATGTCGTGTCCGCCGAATTTTTCGAGGTGTTCGGAGCATCCGCGCAGGAGATCGACCAGCGGCAGGCCCTCGATGCTGCGCCCGCTGCCTTTTCCGAGACCCGATTCGTCGAAGCCCACGATGAATGTCGGCCGGTGGTGCTGGCGCATCACGCGCGAGGCCACGACGCCGAGGACGCCGACATGCCAGTCGCGGCGGCCGGCGACGATCGTCGTGTCCCGCCCGGAGTCGAAATGCTTTTCGACCCACTCTTCGGCGTCGAGGACGACCGCCTTTTCGACCCCCTGGCGCTCGCGGTTATGGGCGTCGAGGCTGGCGGCCAGGCGGGCCGCTTCATCGGGGTCATCGGTGAGGAGAAGCCGGAGCGCCTCCTGCGCGGGGCCGAGGCGGCCGGCGGCATTGATGCGAGGTCCAAGCCGGAATCCCACATCGCCGGCACGCACCGGCGCCGTGACGCCGGCGACCCGCATCAGGGCGGCGATGCCCGGCCAGCGGGTCGAGGCCATCTGCTGGAGGCCGTGCCGGACAAAGACCCGGTTTTCTCCGGATAAAGGGACGATGTCCGCCACGGTGGCGAGGGCGACCATGTCGAAATATTTTCTCAGATCGAGTTCCGCGACCGGCGACAGTTTCTGCATCGCGTGGGCGAGTTTAAAGGCGACGCCCGCGCTGCAGAGGTCGTGAAAATCGGAGCCGCACTTCGGGTTCACGAGCGCGGTGCAATCCGGCCGTTCCGGCCCAGGTTCGTGGTGGTCGAGCACGATGACCTCGACTCCCTTTGCCCGCAGCGCCGCGATCTCGCGCACCGACGTCGTCCCGCAGTCCACCGCCAGCAGAAGTTCCGGCCGGTGCATCTCGCAGCAACGCTCGACGCCCGCCGCGCTGAGCCCGTAGCCTTCCTCGACGCGGTGCGGCAGGAAGCATTGCACATCCGCTCCAAAAACCTTCAAAACCCTTGAGAGCAGGGCGAGTGAGGTCACGCCATCCACGTCGTAGTCGCCATACAAAACGATCCGGCGCCCGGCCCTCACCGCCTCCCAAACCCGCTCCGCCGCAAGCGGCATCTGCGGCAGCAGCTCCGGAGGCTGCAGGGATTTCATTTTCGGATGGAGGTATTCCTGCGCGCGGGCGACTTCGCCGAACCCCCTTTGGACCAGCAGCGCCGCGAGAAACGGAGGAACGTCCAGCTCGCGGAGGAGGCGGCCCGCCAGGAGCGGATCTGCGGGCGGGGGCAAAATCCATCGGCGGTTCATGGCGGGACTTTACGCGGATTCGAAGCCGTGACAATTTGGAATCCTGATGCGCCCGCTGATTTTTGCACTTCTGGTCTTCTGCCTCGGCGGGTGCGCGCCCTCGTATTTTGTCGCGTTTTCAAACGGATACCACCCGGCGACTTCCTACACCCACAGCCTGCCCGCCATCGCTCTGGCACCCGGGGAAACCCGAAAGGCATTTCTCGCCGCCCCGCAGCTCTCGCTTCTTCCGGCATCCTTCGTCCGGATCGCCAGCGAAAACCCGGAAGTCGTCATGATTTGGCTGCCCGCCGACCCGCACGACGTCATACGCATCCAGGCGGTGGCGCCCGGAAACGCGCTCGTCCACCGCGGGGATTTCCCCTTTCCCTCGTGGAGGCCCAAGGCGAACCCCGTCGAACGCTCCGCCTGGCGGGCCGCGCTGCGCCGCTACCTCCGGCCCCGTCCGGATGACGCCGCGTTCCGTGCGGTGTCCGACGCGGAGCTTTGGAAGACCGTTCTCCGCTCCCGTTCCAGCGGTGCCCTGCGGGTGGTGGTCGAAGTCGACCGGCTGGATTTCCAGCAGCGCTGACTACCGCGGTTATTTGGGCGGCCGCAGCCTGTAGCGGCGGCCTGTGGCCGTCGGTCGATTTGCTGGCGAGTTGGGATCTCCGCCCATAAAGTGCGACGGTCACAGACCGCCGCTACAACGAGTCCATGAGCTGACTACCGCTGGGCGATGCCGATGTAGTTTCTCACGTGGCCGAATTCGGGGAGGGAAATAGTCTCGGGCGATGACGCCGCCCAGAGCCCGCTGGACGAGCCGCCGTCGAGGTTCAACGCCGTCGCAGGTTTCCAATCCCCCAGCGCGCCGGGAGTCACGAGGATCCGCGCGGCATCGGCCAGGGTGACGGATGTCAGGTAGATCAGGGCCCACCGGCCGTGGCCGTCGGTGGCGACAACCGTCCGGCGCGCGCTCCGCGCCGCGTTCAGGCCCGCGGTCGGGAGCTCTCCCTCGACGAGCATCGGCCCGCACTGGACCGCCTGCCGGAGGTCGGAGGATTTGGCGAACTTCGAGGAGCGGACGATCTCCAACCGCGTCCCGCGCACGGAGAGGACTCCGGCCAGAAGCTTCGCGTTTTCAAGCGGGTGGATTTCCCTGCCGTCCGCGACCATGAGCCCGACCGGACGGAAGTCGTCTTGGAAATAACTGCCATTGACGCCCGCGACGCAGCCAGCCTCCTGCAAGGCGGAAGCCAGCTTCGTGCGCCCGGGGGATTCGCTGTCCACCACCCGCAGCGAATAGGATTTTGGCGAAAATACGATCGCGGTGAGCTGCGCGCTGACGCCGTTGTCGGCGAGTTCGGCTCTCCGCACCGAGGCCCCTCCGGGAAGTTTTCCGAGATCCCTGGTCCCGGTGAGTTTCCAGTCCGCAGAGGAGGTGAAGGTCGAAGTCAGAAGGACAAGAGCCGTGAGCCATTTCATGCGGGCAGTCTTTCCATTCCCGGCGCGCTTTCAAGCGCTGAAAGCGCCAGAATGGCGCCTGCCGGTATTCAGTGGGAGTGATAGAGAGTTGAGAGTTCAGGCGTCCGCCTGTTTTTGACGGAACGGTGAGGCGAAACCAGTGCCTCCCACGGGCGGGCGAGACGCCCAATCCTTGGCAGGTAGCACGAACGCCGCCCATCCGCCTCACCCCATTTTTTGATCACCGCCGCATTCAGGGCAGGCTTGCAGAACCGCGCGTCTTTCGTTTTGCTGAATGCAGATGAATGTCCAAGAGGAAGCCCAAGCGATACTCGAACTGGTCAGCGGCGATCTTTCCCGCGCCGTGCAGATTGTGCAAAACCAGCTCGACATTCTCTATACCCGCGCCCAGGTGCTGACTGGGCTCTCGGGCATCGTCGTGACGGTGACTGGGTTTTCCGGAAGGCTGATCGCCTCCACGAACCGGCCCGCGCAGCTTCTGGTGATCTCGGGGCTTGCCGTCGTCCTCTTCAGCGCATTTTTTGTGATCCGAAAAGTCATGCATATCCGGTGGGTCACCTCGGAGCTTACCGGGGATCCTGACGCCACCATCGCGCGGGTTCTTGTCCGTCGGGACGAGAAGACGCGCGCCATGCGGACGGGCGGGATGATCCTCTTTTCCGGCCTTCTGCTCTACTTCTGCGCCTTCGCTCTGATGCTCTTAAACCCGGTGCCGGTGGGCATTCCTGTTCGCTGATAAAAATATTCAAAGCTATTTCCGCCAGCATGACGTATGGTCGGCGCGCTTCCGGATTCCCCAAAAAGAATTTACTTTGAAACCATACCTGCAACTCTGACCCGTTTAAGGAAACAGCCTGCCGTGGCACGAGATTTATACCAAAAATGCCGGGAATACCGGGACAGCGCGGATGCGCGGGCACAGGGATTTTACCCTTTCTTCCGCTGCATCGAGGAACCGCACGGGAACTACGTGGTCTGCGAGGGTCAGCCGAAGATCATGGTCGGCTCCAACAATTATCTGGGTTTGGCCCAGGATCCCCGGGTGATCGAGGCCGCCTGCGAGGCGACGCGCCGTTACGGGGCCGGCTGCACGGGCTCCCGCCTGCTGAACGGCACGATCAAGCTGCATGTCGAGCTCGAGGAAGCGCTGGCCGCCTTCCTTCAAAGGGAATCGGTGGTCCTGTTTTCCACGGGCTTCTTTGCCAACCAGGGGGCGCTAGCCTCGCTGACCGAGGAGGGGGACGCGATCCTCTGCGACCGCGAGAACCATGCGAGCATCATTGACGGCTGCCAGTTTGCTCCCGCGAAGCTGGTCCCCTACCGGCACAATTCGGCCACCTCGCTGCGCAACCGCCTCAAGCGGCTGCCCGAGGATTCCGGCCGCCTGGTCGTGATGGATGGAGTCTTCAGCATGTCCGGGGACATTGCCGATCTGCCCCCGCTCGTCGAAGCCGCCAAGGAATACGACGCGCTCGTTTACGTGGACGAGGCGCATTCGCTCGGGGTCTTAGGACCGCAGGGCCGGGGGACCGTGCACCATTTCGGGTTGAACGACGACGTGGATATTGTCATGGGCACGTTTTCGAAATCCCTCGGATCGATGGGGGGATTCATCGCCGGCGATGCGCAGATGGTTGAATACCTCAAGCACCGGGCGCGCTGCTTTATCTTCACAGCCTCGCTGGCCCCGGCGGTCGCGGGTGCAGTCCTCAAAGCTCTCGAGATCATGCAGTCCGAGACCGAGAGGATCGATCAGCTCTGGCGCAACACCCGCAAGATGCACGAAGGATTCAAGAGAATCGGGTTCAAGATCGGGACCACCCAGACCCCGATTGTCCCGATCCTCATCGGCAGCGAGGCGAAAGCGTTTGTCTTCACCCAGCGGCTTTTCGAGGAGGGGATCTTTGCCACGCCCGCCATCTTCCCTGCCGTCCGCTACGGCGAGGCGATCGTCCGCACGAGCTTCATGGCCACCCACACGGACTCCGATCTCGATCGCGTGCTCGAGATTTTCGAAAAACTCGCACGCGAGCTAGGAACCTTCGATGATCCCGCCTACGTCAATCCCACGCGCAGAAAAAACGTGTTCGATTTCCGCCTGCCGGACACCGGCGCAGAGGAAGATGTTCGAGAGGGTGGCGGAGACGCTCCACGGAACGGATCCGGCCTTCGTCCCGCCGTTTCCCGGTAGCGTCGCCAAATATCTTTCCCCGAAGTCCGCTTTCCACATCCGGCACGGGGAGATCACCGGGTTCGTCGCGATCCGCGACGGCCGTCCGGTCGGGCGGATCGCCGCGATCATCAACCGCTCCCACAACGAGCGCTATTCGGATAAGGCCGGATTCTTCGGGTTCTTCGAATGCGAGAACGATCCGGCCACCTCGGACGCGTTGTTCCGCCAGGTGGCTGAGGTTTTGCGCGCGGCTGGAATGGATCGCGTCCGCGGCCCCTACAACCCGAGCATCAACGACGAGTGCGGCCTGCTCGCCGACCGGTTCGATCTGCCTCCGATGATCGGCCTCACCTGGAATCCGGAATACTACCTGTCGCTCGTTGACGGGGCCGGATTTGTGAGCGCGCGGGTCCTGCACGTCATGAACCTTCCGATGTATCGTCTGCCGCAGCCCGCGAGGCTGGCGCGCATCGTGGACAGGATTGCCGCCCGCTCGAATCTGAAGATGCGGACGATGGACATTTCCCGGCTTCCCGAAGAGCTGGAAATCGTGCGGGAGGTTTACAACGCGACCCTGGAGCGGAACTGGGGATTCGTGCCCATTTCCATGGAGGACCTTCTCGCCGCCGCCGATGACATCCGCGCCATCGCTGATCCCAGGCTTCTCCTCATCGCCGAGATGGATGGCAAGCCGGCGGGCGTCGCGATCACGCTCCCGAACTTCAACGAAATCCTCGCCAAGGTGAAAAAGACGCCCCACTGGCTACGGCTCCCCCATATTTTTTGGCTGATGAAAACCCACAGAATCAACTCCTGCCGGCAGACCGTATTGGGAGTTGTGCCCGGGTGCCGGGATCGCGGTCTGCACGCCTGGCTGATCCACGAGCAGTTCGTCCGCGCCCAGGAACGCTACGCCAATGCCGCCTTGGGATGGCTGGAGGACACAAACTCCGAGATCATCAAAAATTGCGAGATCGTCGGCGGAGAGTTCGAGAGAACGTGGAAGATTTTTGAGAGGCCGCTCTTGATCCGCGCGTAATCCCGTCTAAGCTGGTCGTCTATGCAGCTCTCGATGCGGACGGATTATGCCCTGCGCGCGCTATTCACGCTGGTGGAACACCATGGCGGGAAGCCGATCCCGATCGGCGAGCTGGCCCGCAGAAACGATGTCCCCAAACGGTTTCTCGAACACATCATGCTCGATCTGAAAGAACGGGACTGGGTGGAGAGCTTTCCCGGCAAGCGGGGAGGGTATATGCTCAAGAAAAATCCCGCACAGATCACAATGGGGGAGGTCGTGCGGCACTTTGATGGATATCTGGCACCCGTAGCCTGCGTTTCGGTGACCGATTATAAACGGTGTTCGCAGGAACCGGTTTGCCGCTTCCGCCGGATCTTGCTGCGGGCCCGGAACATTGTGGCGGAGTTGATGGACAAGACCACTCTTCGCGATGTGATCCTGGGACACCCAGTGGCGGAGGCGGAGATTGCCTGCATGCACGGCGACGGGATCTGATTTTCCGGAGCCAGCGGGTGAGTGATTGCGCAATGGCCATCCGCATCGTAAATTGCAAGGCCCATGCGAAGATGGATTTTCTGGATCGCGCTTCTCTGCCCTCCTGCGGCACTCGTTGCGGCCCCGCAGCCGGACCAGGTGCGGACGCTGGTCGCCGACGGATTTGACGAGCCGGTCGGGAAGCCGGATGGCGATGGCTACTACACCTCGCGGGGTTTTCTTTCCTACCATCCGGGAGAGGATTGGAACGGGCTGAAGGGCGGTAACAGCGATCTGGGTGGGCCGGTGTATGCCATCGGCAACGGATATGTCACGTTTGCCCGGGACGCGCGGATGGGGTGGGGGAACGTCGTTCTGATCCGCCATATCTATATGGAGAGAGGGCAACTCCAGACGGTGGACTCGATGTATGCCCACCTCGACAGGATCCTGGTCCGCGAGGGACAGCAAATTACGCGCGGGCAGCAGGTCGGGACGATCGGGACAAACCATGGCATGTATGTCGCGCACCTGCATTTTGAAATCCGCAAAAACCTGAATATCGGGATCAACCGCTCCGCCTTCAAAAGGGATTTATTGAATTACTACCGGCCGGGCGCGTTCATCTCTGCCCGACGGAAGCTTCCCGGCGGAGGTCGCAGCGCGATGATTACAATCAACACCTACACCCTCGGCACCCTGGCTGCCCCTTCGGCCAACGGGGCGGCCGACCACAGCAGCGTCAGGACGGGTAAGGAAAAGCCGGATCCGGTGAAGCCGTCTGCGGAACGGAAGAGTAAATTCCGGGTCAACCGGTTCGAGGATTTGTAAAACGCCGGAGAGAAGCCGTGGCAGCAAACATGGCAAGAGCGGAGTAAAAAATCTTCATGGCATCTGTTTTTTGTTCCGATGGGTCTGGTGCTTCTACTCGACGACGATGCGGAAGAAAATACTGCCGCCCGCCGGGAGCGGGGCTTGTTGGGTATTGAGCGGCGGGGTCGCGGGGATGTTGCTGGTCTGCACGGTCCACGAGCCGCTGAGATCGGCCGACTGTTCGACGCGGTAGGTTTTTCCGTCAACGCTCGGCCAGGAGATCACGAGCCCGCCGGTGGAGGGCTCGGGTTCGAGCGTGGCCCGCAGCACGGATGTCGGGTCGGTGGGATCGGTCCCGGCAAGGAATTCCTGCAGCGCATTCTGTCCGTCGCCGTCGGTATCCACAAGGGCGGCCGCGTCGAAATTGTCCGTCCATCCGAAT
>JBAWVC010000032.1:0-16923 GCA_037147455.1 Verrucomicrobiota bacterium
TCGTATGGGAGAATGATCACCTTTCTGCGGATCTTCTTCCTCGGCATCCTCGCCGTCATGCTCTGGGTGACGACCCGCGCCAGCATGGATGCGGCAATCTGGCAGTTGCCCGCCGCCCTCACCGGTGACCTCTGGTTCCAGGCTACGCTGGCCGATGCCTACTGCGGCTTTCTCACCTTCTTCGTCTGGCTTGCCTACAAGGAGCCCGGCTGGCTGGCACGCATCGCCTGGCTGGTGGCGATCCTCCTGCTCGGGAACATCGCGATGGCGACGTATTGCCTCATCCAACTTTTCCGGGTGCCGGCCTCGGCGGACCTGCGTGAAGTTCTCCTGCGAAAGGGAATGGCGTGACGGGCGGCTTCTGGTTTCTGCTCCTGATCGACACGGACATCGGAGGGCGCGGTTTCGAGCTGAACCCGGAATTCCGGGACCCGGACGGTTGGACGGAAAATGAGCCGGTCAAAGGCGCGCGTTTTTCCTGACATTTCCTGACAAACTTTTTCCAATACGATACAATTCGATCCAACTTGGACAAAATTCAGAAGTAGCCCGCAGAGCCTTTATCCATGCGGTTTCCCGAGGGGAAACCGCGTTCCGAAAAGTGGTCGGGGCGACAGGATTCGAACCTGCGACCTCCTGGTCCCAAACCAGGCGCTCTACCAAGCTAAGCTACACCCCGATGTTGTTTAACGATATTATGTTACAATAATTTCTCAACGCCTGTTTCTTCTTCATGTCACCCGATTTTGTAATCCCGGCATAATTTTGGCATAAGTAAGCCAAAAAAGTGGAAGCGCGAGAATCGAATTGGAAGAAAGTTGGGACATCATTGTATCTGTATACCGATACAACGGCTACTATGCGCTGGTAAAGCACCGTGGCAAACAAATTCGCGACAACAAATTCGTGGATCGTTGGAAACAAACGATCTGGCCCATGTCGCCTCAGACGCCTCCACGCTGGAGGCTGGTAGCGGTGCAAAAACGGGACAGCGGAATTTTCACGTCGTGCGGTCGAGGGCTTTTCCGAGCAGGGTGACGCGGGCCGGGAGGGTTTTCACAGCGGCCTTCACCGCTTCGATGACGCCGGCAATGATGACATTTTTTCTGGCCCGCGTGATCGCGGTGTAGAGGAGTTCGCGGGTGTTGAGCGGGCTTTCATTTTTGGGAAGGATGATGAGGACGTCGTCGTATTCGCTTCCCTGGGAACGGTGGATCGTGATCGCCCAGGCCGGGCTGTTGTCCGGGAGGCTGCCGACGGAATAGGACCGGGGATTGCCGTTGCTGTCGCGGAACCAGGCGCGGCGGACGCCTTGTTCGTCGGTGTGGAGGATGCCGACCGCGCCGTTGCGCAGGCCGGTCTCGGGGTCGTTCGTGTTGATGATAACCGGCTCGTTGGGGGCGCGGTCGGATGAGGGACCGGCGCCGCGGTTCATGAGTTCCCGGGTGATGGCCTTGCTGATGTCCCCGGCGCCCAAAGAATGGCGGCGGTGGGCGGTGAGGATGCAGACTTTTCCGAGGGCCTCGAGAGCGTCTTCGGGAGACGGGGCATTGGCGACGGCCCCGATGGAGTCGCGGATCGTTGCGGGGATCTTGTCGTAGGGGAGCATCCCTTTCGGAAGGTCGATCCATGTGATGCCGGGGTGTTGGACGGCATCGCGAAGGAGCGCCTCCGCGCCCTGCTCGTCGGATTTTTCCAAGGCCTCCGCCAGCTTGCTGATGCCGGGCCGGTTGCGGAAGCGCCGGGATTCGGTCAGGCGGACGAGCGAGCCATGGAGAGGCGAAGAGTCTTCCTTCGCATGCCCGACGAGATCGCCGAAGACATTCCCTTGGCCGACGCTTTGCAGTTGGAGCGGATCGCCGAGCAGGATGAGCCGCGCAGAATCCGGGAGCGCCTCGAGCAGGACCTTCCAGAGATGGAGGTCGACCATCGAGCATTCGTCAACGATGAGCACCTCGCACGGAAGCGGCGTCGCGGCATCATGGCGGCAGCGACTCGTGGAGGGATTGTATCCAAGCAGGGAGTGGAGAGTGGAGCTGCGGCGGGCGATCTGCAGCAACGATTGGCGCCGCGTCTCATCAGGGGTCTGGAGAGATGTGACCGAGGCCTCGACGGATTGTTTCATGCGGTCCGCAGCTTTGCCGGTGGGCGCGGCAAGGCGGATGAAGTCCGGGCTTTGTCCCGCGCCGACGAGCAGGGCCAGGATGCGGGCCAGGGTGTAGGTCTTTCCGGTTCCGGGACCTCCGGTTATGATCGTGAGCCGGCGCTGCAGGGCGGTGCGGGCGGCCTTGACCTGCAGGTCGTCTTCGGCAGCTCCGTCGAAGAGCGACGCAACGGGATCCGCGACGTCGTCCGATGAGATGGAAAGTGCGTTTTCTTTTAGAGGGTCGGCGAAATGGAGGATGCGCTCCGCAACACTCTTCTCCGCAAGGTAGCAGCGCCGCGACTGGAGATAAGCGCCGTCTTCAAGGAGCACCAGCGGGGAGTCGTTGGAATCGGCCGGGGCGGCGGCCGCGTGCCCCCAGGAGGGGACGGGGACGGCGAGGGAAAGCGCCGTGCTGCCTGCGACGCGTTCGGCCACGAGGAGCTCGCGCACCCGATCGATGGCAGGCCCGTCGTCCGGCAGTTCCCACCGGTCGATAAGCCATTGGATCTCGGGAAGATTTTTCATGGTTTGAAGAAGAGGTCGTCGAGCGCGGCCAGGAGCGGCCCGGGAGGTTGGATGGAGAGGACGCCGGTCCCGGCCGAGGCGCCGCGCAGGAACACGAGCCAGGCGCCCTGGATTTTATCCGCGCCGCCGAGATAGCGCCGGAGCGCCACGAGGTAGAGATGGGCTTGCAGAAAGTAATGGTGATCCATCGCGCACTTTTGAAGCGAGGGGAGGCCGTAGGCGGCGGGGCTGGTTCCGAGGTTGTTGGTCTTCCAGTCGATGACTCCCCACTGGCCGGTTTGCGGGTGGACGGCAAGGCGGTCGATGAACCCGTGCAAAAATCCCCGGAGCCCGTCGGCGTTGAGTTCCGCGAGCCGGGCATGGTAGCCCTCGTAGCCCGTCTGGGGATGCTGCTCAAAAATCCGGGCAAGGCTCTGCGGGCTGAGCGGGGCGTCCTTGCGGATCGGCAAATGGAAGTGCCACTCGGAGGCCTTCGGCTCCGGGCAGGCTTCCGCGATGGTGCAATCGAATCCGGGGAGAGTGGCCCCGCGAAGAATGCGCAGCATCCCAGTCACGGCCTCATCGAACGGCGGTTGGACGGGCTCTTCCTTGAGCTTAGGGATGGCATACCCGGCGAGGTGCTTTTTGACCGCGTTCGCATCGGGCTCGCGGAAATCCCACTGCTCGATCCAGTCGTGGATGGCGGTTCCGACAACCTTGCCGCCGGCGGCATTCAGGAAGGGATTCGGGGGCAGCGCATTTTCCGTCTGAGCTCCCTGATCGGACGGCTGAGCGTCCGCGTCGGGCTCCCAGTGCGGGTCCTTCTCCTTGGTCAACGAGCTGAAGGAAGTCAGATACCACGGGTCCGGGACATTTGGTGCGGTCAAGGGAATGATGCCGCCCGGGGCTGCGGCCGGGTTGTTGGGATTCCATCCGGCGTTTGCCGGCGCGGGCGGAGTCTTCCATGAGATGAGTCCCTGAGCGGCGGCTGAATGGATGAGAAGTTCCAGTCCCTGCTGATGGCGGGCACCCCGGCCGCTTGTTGCCGCCTTGAGACGCCACAGTTCGAAGTCGGGTTCAGAAAAATTGGCGTCGTCGAGGTGGTCGGTCCGGAGCAGCCAATCCAGCGCCGAGGCGGCGATCATGTTGCGGGAACTGCAGAGTTCGCCGGCGTGGACCCAGGCCCGCACCTGGGCGCGCGTGATGGCGACATAGGCCAGGCGCAGGCGTTCCTCCAGCGAGGCCCTGGCCAGAGCGGCTTCGATCCGGCTCGCCGAGGCATTTTTCAACACGGCCGTGATCGTTTTCTTTTCGATGCCGGGTTCGGTCTCCTGCAGTCTTTTCGTCAGTTCATCGAGGAAGCGATCTTTGGCCGTCGCCCCATTGTCATCCGGCTCCGTGGCCGCAAGCTGTGTATCGATCAGGGCATCGGGCTCGCCGCGCCGGGAGAGCTTCTCCTGATCTTTCGGATCCCTCGAGTCCCAGAGGAACGGGCAGAAGACGAGCGGGTATTCCATCCCCTTCGCCTTGTGCATGGTGACGATGCGGACAGCCTCGGCGTCGCTTTCGAGCTGGAGCTGGCGCTCCTCTATGTCGCTCCGATCCTTGGCGCGGATGATCTCGCCCTCGAACCAGCGAAGGAGCTTGCCCGCGTGGTTTCCATGTTCCAGGTAGGCGGCCTGCAGAATGTCGGAGAGCTGCCGGAGATTCGTGATCCGGCGATCCCCGTCGCCTCCCGTGGCCAGACGAACCACGATTTCCTCCTCGCGGTCGATGAGCGCGAGGGCTGCTGCCGGGCCATATTTGAGGGCCGCCTGCTCCCAGCGGAGAAATTCCGGAAGCATCGCCTCTTCCGAGCCGGCCAGAGCGCGGAGATCCGCGTCGCTGCGTCCGAGCAACCGCGTGGCGAGGGCAGCAAAGCGCAGCCCTTTGCGCCGCGGGTCGTCCAGCGCCTTGAGGATGGAGAGCAGGTCCGCTGCTTCCTCGGAAACCATGACATCATCGCTGCCGGCGCGCACGGCCGGAACGTTGCGATCCTTGAGGGCTTTTTCAATCGCTTCGGCCTGGTAGCTGTCGCTAACAAGAACCGCGCAATGTCCGGGGCGAACGTTTTCGGGCGGGGCTGACTCGAGGCCGTCTTTATCGCCGCTGATGAGTTGGCCTGACTCCAAAATGCGGACGATCTCGGAAGCGGTTTCGGCCGAGATCCGTGCGTTGCGCTTGGATTTGCTGGAATAGAGATCCGCGCTGTCATCCGGCGCGATCCAGAACTCGATCCGGGAGGCCTGATCGGCTCCGGCGATTTTCAGGATGCGATCTCCGGCCTTTCCGGAGCTGGCCTTATGGAATGCCAGACCCTCCTTCAAAAGCGATCCCGGACGGACGAATAACGCATTCGTGGCATCGACCAACGAAGCCGGAGCCCGGAAGGTCTTGGTGAGGTCAAAAATCTCCTGAGACTGATCCTTGGCATCAAGGTAGGTGTTCACGTCGGCACCGCGGAACCCGTAGATCGCCTGCTTGGGATCTCCGATCAGGACAAGCCGGTGGTCGCCATCGAGAAAAATGGCGCTGAAGATCCCGAACTGGCGGGGGTCGGTGTCCTGCGATTCATCGATGAGTGCCACCTTGTGGCGCTCGCGAAGGCGGCGCGCGAGTTGCTCCTTGTTCGGGCCTTTGATGAGCGCATAGTGGAGGTGCGCGATGAGCCCGTCGTAGCTGATCTGGCGGCTGTTTTTCAGCGCATCCTCCACCGCCTGATGGATCTGCCCGAGGCATTGGATACGGAAAGACCACCGGAGTTTTTTGATGAGATCGCACGCCTCGATTGAGATCTTGACCGCCGCACAGGATTCGGCCGCCTGCAGCGCCTCTTTGTTTTTTTTCTTAATCCAACCGGGAAGCGAGGCGATTTCGGAAACGGCTCGAAAGAATCCGGGCGCAAGTGCGTCGGGGGCTTGTTCCAGCAAATCGACAAGGCCGGCGAGACCGGTCTCGTCGGGAGTGCAATCCTTCATCCAATCGGTGACCCGGTTTTGAATGCTCCGCACTTCGTCGCAAACGGCCCGCGTGAACCGGGCGGGGAGGCCCGCCAATTGATTTGCCCCCGCTGCTAAGTCCCCGACCGGCGGAACGGGGGCAGTTTCGTGGCTGGGTAGGAATTTTTTCAGAACCTTCAGGTCGTCATCAAATATCCAGTCCTGAGCGATGGCGATGGCGGAGGCCAGTGGCGATGCGGCGACTTCCTTTTCCCAGATGTCGTGGAGGGCTTGCTCCGCGATTTCGTCCGTGCTTGCCACCAGTTCCGGCATGACGGGCAGCCCGCAGAGCGCCCCCTCGGTCTGGAGGGCCTGTTGGCAGAAGGAGTGGATCGTCGAGACGCGGAGCTGGTCGATTTCCAGGAGTGCCTTGGCGATGATCCCGGCGCGCTTTTCTGCCGGAAATTCCTGCCGGAGGCGGTGGACTCCCGGAGCGTTCTTCAGCTCTTCCGCGTGCTCCGCGTCATGCAGGGTTTCCAGCACCTTGCGTGTGCGGTCGGAGAGCTCGCGGGCGGCGTCGTTTGTGAACGTGACAAGGAGGATCTGCCCGATGCTGGCCACCGATCCGTCGAGCAGAAGCCGCGGAACCAGATGGCTCAGGGCGTAGGTCTTGCCGGTGCCGGCGCTCGCCTCGATGACCGAGAGCCCAGCCGGAATCTTGCTGTTAATAATATCGAATTCGGCCATTAGAAATTCCCCCATTCGCGGAGCGGCGTGGCGATGGTGTCGGCCCAGCGCTTCCACTCCTCGTGATCTTCGAAGGGATCGAGGTCGCGCCAGGCGATCTGGGCGGCCGCTTTGTCCCCCTCGTTTTCGTTGTCTCCGAAACCCGGATCCCATTTGGCGGATTTCGCCTGCTGAATCGCGGTCGCCAGGTCCGGCGCCGGGTTTCTTGCTTCGGGATCCAGTTTTTTTGATATTTCATTCGATGTTGCGGGGGCGTAGCAAAGCGGGCGCCGGCGGCCGAGCAGGTAGGCGGCGACCAATTTTTGGATCAGGAAAATCAGGTCGCATTGCTGCTGGAAATCTCCACCCGGAACAATCACGGCCAGCGTGTTTTCTTCGCATGGTTCGGTGTGGGTCTCGCTCAGCAGGATGGTCGGAAGATTTTTTCCGGCATGCGATGCAAAGATCGCCTCGATCCATGGCCCGATGAAGTGGTGGGGATTATCCGCCTTCCCAGAACGGTAGGACACGATGTGCTCACCCGCTGCGTCCAGGCAGACCTGGCCGGTCACCTTGACGTTGACGTCAGGGAGGCCATCCGGGTTGTTTTCGAGCGAAAGCTCGCAGGCGATGGGGACAGGTTCCCCGCGCAGTTCGCGGATCTTTTTTCCCAACGGCTCGGCGGATCTTTTGTTCTCGTCCCAGGCATTGGCGGCAAGATGGCCGCGCGGGAGCAGGCGGTTTGCCGCGAGCCGGGATTTGATGAGTTCCAGATTGCCGTCGCCGAACGCGATCTCCTGGACGATGGCGTCCTTGATCTTCCAGGATTCGAGGGCGTCAAGCGTGATCGGGGCGCGGTCTAGTTCCTCGTCGTCCTCCCCGTCGCGCCAGAGCGAGACGCCCTGAGCCTTGACGAATGCCTTGGCGGGATCTTTCCAAAACTCGATCAGGTCGCGGAGGGAGATCTCGATTTCGACTGGCGCGTCAGGGGCGGGCTGCGCGGGCTCTTGCTTCCAGAACGGTCGCAGCTTCCGCTCGTCGCCCGCCTCGGCGATGCCGCGGGCCACTGCGGCACTGGTGGGGCTGAATGTGCGGGGAAGGCTCGAACCTTCCACAAGGAAATACGCTGCGGAGAACGGCTGGAGCGGGTGTTCGACGACGAGCTGTTTGCGACCGGCACCCATGGCGGCAAGGACGCGGAGGAGCTCGTCGATGCAGGAGGAAAACGGCTCTTCCTTGTTCGTGCGGAGGTTGCGGGTGGAGCCGGTGATGATGAGGCGGTCGCCCGGGGTGAGAAGGGCGTCGAGGAAGAGCTGGCGGTCGTCCACGCGGGGATTCCGGTCCCACATTTTTGGCGAGGCCTGCAGGAGGTCCCAGGCCGGGAGCCGGCTCTGGCCCGGAAACGCGCCGTCCTGCATGCCGACCATCGCGAGGACTTTGCAGGGGATGTTCTGGAGCTGCTTGAACCGTCCGAATGTGATCTTGCCCGAGTTCGGTGACCGGCGGCGCTCCTCCCCGGTCACCCCGTCCAGCCAGTCGAGGATGGTTCCGGCATCGACCAGAGTTTCGCAGGCGAGGCCCTGCAGGAAGAGAAGATGAGGACGGACGTTGAGATCGTCTCCATCCCCGCCGCCGAGGAGGCCGGGCAGTATGCATTTCAAGCGCTCGCCCCATTCGGCAGGCTTTGCGGGAAGCTGCCAGGATTTCATGGTTTCCTCCAAAAGCAGATGCCATCCGAGAAAGCCCTCGAGAAGTTTCGCGTCACTGGCAAGCTGGTCGCTGACCGGAAGGACAAAGGAGCCTTCTTCGGGATAGCGGGCCGATTCCAAATTTCCCTGCCAGAGGCCCGCGATCAGGCGCTCGCGGGCGAACCCCCACGAGCCGGTTTCGGGGGCGGCGGAATTTTCCCCGAGGCCGCTTGTCAGCCCGCTGTCGCGGATCCACCCGCGCACGCGCTCCAACCCGCGCTCGTCGTCGTTGATGCCGTGCGCTTTTTGGACAGAGGCGAGATGGAGGAGCTCCATGATCCAACTGGCCTCATGGCGTCCGCCCGTCGCCATCTCCAAAAGCGAGAGCAGCCCGAGCGTGACGGGATCCTGCCCGGCGCGGGAAATTTCGGTGACCCGGACTTTGAGGATTTTTTCCAGCGGGATCTGACCGGCGGGGTTTTCGCCGTGATGGGAAATCTGCTCGAGAACCGCAGGGATGAGCGGGGCGTAGGTCTCGAGCGAGGGCGTGACGATGTGGATGTCCCCGGGCTGCAGTCTGTCGATTTCTTGGAATGCGCGAAGGATTTCGTCGCGGAGGACTTCCATCTCGCGGCGTGGACCGTAGCAGGAATGAACCCGGACGCTGGCGTCGGCCGCGAATGGCGCTAAGTTAAGAGCGGTTTGGGATGCTGCCCATTCAGGGCAGGGTTTCTCATTTTTCAAGACCCAGAGCGGCGCGGACGCTTGCCCTGGGCTGTTGGATGTTGCCCCTTCGGGGCTTAAATTAGTGCCATTCACGTCGGCCGCGTTTTCGCATTTGGCCGGCCCGGCCAGGCGGTGGATATCGGACTGCAGCCTGTTCAGGAGAGACGCCCCCCTGGCGGGAGGGCCGCCGCTTCCGGCCTCGGGCCAATTGGTGAACTGTTCGTCGAGCGTTCCCAGCAACAGAAACGACCCGACCGCATGGCGGCTCATCGAGGAAATTAGGGGATGGCCGGCATCGTCAGAAAAAACCTCAGGGTTCTTGAGGGCCTCGGCGAGAAGCTCTTTGCGGGCCTTCAATTCTCCCAGGTATTCCATCGTCGGGAGGAGGACATGGAGAGTGATGTCGCTGCCGGCTTGACTCAAGAGCTTCAGGACCTCGACAAGAAGCGGGTCGATCGAACCGGTCCCGATGACCGTGAGCTTCGGAAAATCATTTTTCGCGCGCTCTTGAAATGCGGCGTCTCCACCGAGTTGCTGAAGCGAGATCGCCGGATGCGGCGAGCCCGCACCGATCTCATCTTTCAATGCCGTCCAAAGCTGCATCTGCCAGGGCTCGTCCGCGTTTTCGGGAAGAAACCGTCGGCCCGCGTTCCAGGCTTGGATGATTTCCGGACGGAAGTGCCCATACTGGTCGAGGCGGTCCGCCAGCAGTTCGGAGACGGCGAACAGGTCGCGCGGGGAAGCAGCGGCCGGGTCGATTCCCAGCTGGCACGCATATTCGCTGGCATGCGGCAGAATCCGCCAGGCAAGCTGATCCCTGGACCACGGGGAGGCGTTTTCACGGCTCGTGAGCCGGGAGATGAATCCGGAGGGCGTGAGGAATTCCATCCCCATGCAGATCCCGAACTTCTCAGCGATCGCGAGCTGAAGGTGGTCGCTGAACGGGATTGACGGGATGACCACCGGATCCGGCCGCAGGGCTGGTTCCCGGCCGGAGATGTCGCCGATCAAATCTCCGAGAAGGTTTGCGAAGTCTTTGTGTGGAACGATCCGGATGGGCATGGCTTGGTCGGTTGAGGAAGATTTCAAGTTTTTGTCACGTCGCCTTTCCCGGGTCAGGTCGCTACGAGAATGCTTGGGAGAATGGGAGTGATCGTCGTGATCGGAATTACCCTTCCACCCCGGTTTGATTCAGCTCTGGAGCCTGGAGGAGCCGCGGGGTCGTTTCTATCTGATTGGGTGCCTCGATCACCTCCTGAGAGGATGCACCGAGTTCCTTGAACTTTCTGGCAGAGACAAGCACCCGGGTTTCCAGCGAGCCGACGGCCTTGTTGTAGTGGGCAAGCGCCGCATTGAGCGATCCCCCGATGTTTGAAAAATGCTCTGCAAGCGTCCCGATCCTTTCGTAAAGATCACGCCCCAAACGGCTGATTTTTTCGGCGTTTTCTGCGAGCTGCTCCTGACGCCAGCCATACGCCACCGCACGGAGGAGGGCGATGAGCGTGGTCGGAGTGGCCAGGATGACATTTTGGTCGCTTCCGGCCTCGATGAGGTTGGGATCCTGTTCCAAGGCGGCGCTGAAGAAGGTCTCCCCCGGGAGGAAGAGGACGACAAATTCCGGAGTCGGCTTGAATTGGTCCCAATAGCTCTTGGCCCCCAGCTTGGTGACGTGGTCCGCCACCTGTGAGGCATGGCGCTTGAGATGGGCGAGCCTCTCTTTCTCTTCCGTGGCTGAAAGGGCGTCCAGATATCCCTGAAGGGGGCACTTCGCATCGACGACGATATTCTTGCCGCCGGGCAGGTTCACGATGAGGTCGGGGCGGAGCCGTCCGTCCTCGGTATTTTTTGACTCCTGTTCCTTGAAGTCGCAGCGGTTCACCATGCCGGCCAACTCGACGACGCGACGGAGCTGGATCTCCCCCCAACGTCCGCGAACCTGCGGGGCTCGCAGAGCCTTGACCAGATTCGATGTCTCGGTCTGGAGCAGGAGCTGCGACCTGGCCATGTTCTCGACATGCACCTCGAGGCCTTTGTAGGCGACATCTCGCACTTTCTCGATCTCCCCGATCTTCTTGTCGACAGCCTCCAGCGACTTGGCGAGAGGATCGACGAGGTTTTTGATGGCGGTTTCCTTTGCCGTGAGGTCGTTCCGGGCCTGCTGCTGGAATGTCTCCAGATTCGTCCTGGCCAGTTCCAGAAAAGACTGGTTGTTGCTTTTGAGGGCCTCCGCGGAGAGGGCCTTGAAAGCGTCGCCGAGCTTGGCTTGGGCGTCGTTGAGAAGATCCAGTTTTTCCTGCGCCGCACGTCGTTCGTTGGCGAGATCGGCCAGCAATCCCGCCTTTTCCGATGTCAATCCCTCACGGGCCGCGAGGAGCGCGGAGTTCTGCTCTTCCAAGGTGAAAATACGATTTTCGCCGGAAGAAAGCCGCTCATTGAGAGCCCCCAACTTTCCTGCGTTTCCTGAATGCCTCAGCAGGAGAACGACGAACGGGATCAGGCCAATCAAGAGGCCGAGAAAGAGGAAGAGGAGGGTGTTGCTCATGGTTGGTTAGGAGATTATCGGCTCTGGGTATTTTTCATCTTTCATGGCCAAAATATATCATACCCAAATAGACAAAGGCTGTCCTACCCAAAAAAGTCCGACCAATTGATTTTTCCGGCTGCCTACTTTTCGGCCAGCACGCAGGGGATGGCGGGGAGCAGGCCGAGGGGCCAGCGCTTTTCCGACTGGTCTTTGTCGGCGGGGACCGCGGCTCGTCCGGCGGTCAATTCGACGAGGAGGTTGCCTGGCTTTGCCTTCGTGCGGTCTGCCTTGAACGCGATATCAACGCCGTCCTGGCCTGGGGAAACCTTGTCGATCCAGATCCCTTCGGGAGCGTTTTTCAATACGGCCTGCACGCGGTTCTTATCCACCGATTTCGGGAGGACCACCTTTGCCTCTCCGGCGCCATCGGTGGAAATGCTGACAATCTCCGTGGCCAGTTGCAGGCGTTTCCGGGGAGGGCGGTCGGGCAGCGGATAGGCCAGCAGTTCGGGGGCAGGAACCAGTTGGTGGTAGATGAAAGCCTGGAGCCTGTCATCGGCCGGCAGCGCTTTCCGCGTGACTTGCGCCCCGGAGATTTCCGCCGTGCCGGTGATGTCCAGCGGCAGGGGCGTTCCCTTGGCGGCTTCCGGGAAGGTGAGAGTAGCGGCCACGGAGTCGCTCCCGGCCGGGATGCGCCCGCCGGAGAGGCGGAACCCATCGGTGGCCGTGGAAACGTTGATCTCTCCCGCGAACCCGTCTTTGCGCGCCGCGTAAATTGTCACGGGAACCGTGGCTCCGGGTGCCCCGTTGATTCCGGAGGGGACCACCCGCAGCGCGAAGTCCGGGCGCGGGCGGTCGAGGCGAAGGCGGTAGGCATACTCCGGGCCGCCCTGCCGCTGCGCGTCGCTCAGATGAACGAAATACTGACCGTCGGATGGCGGCACGAAGTCGATCCGCGAGTCGGCGTGGTGAGTGAGGAGCCCGGATTCCTTGTCATCGAGATCGTCGTTGGAGGCGAGCTGTTTTCCGTCGGCATCGGTGATCCGGAGGAAGGAGTCCAGGGGAGAGTGCAGGCGCCGCGCAAAAACTTCGACCACCACCGGCGAGCCCTTTTTGCACTTGATGGAAAACACATCCGCGTCGCCGGGATAATCGATCCGCCCGTTGACGTTTGTGGGAACGGCGACCGGCTGGGCGTGCGCCTGGTCATTGTCGGGTTCGACCGCGAGCGGCTCCGCAAACTCGCCGTGCGCGAACGCGACATCCGTCGTCGCGAACCCATTCTCAAGTTGAGGCATCTTTTCAACCCCTTCACCGGGCGGCACCGCGAAGGAAATCCGCTGGCGCGGGAGATTCCATCCGAAGACCTCGACGCCGGCATTCGAGCCGGACAGCGCGCCCAGCGGAAATATCCCCGTGACGAACGGGATCTTGCCCGCCGTGATCCGGTAAACAAAATCCTCGCGCCCGCGGTAGAGGGCGTCGCGGATCAGCAGCGTGTAGTCGCCGGCTTCCTTCACGTCAAACGCGAGCACGGGATCGGGGGCGAAGCGGAACGATTGCGCGGAGGTCAGCGGGTTGCCCGCGACATCCTGGATCGTCATCACGGGCTCGAACCATCCGGGAACCGCATCGGCAAGATAGGGGATCAGGTCGCGGGCTTGCGCGACAAAGACAAGGCGCTCCCCGCGGGCGGCATGAAAAACATAGCGGTCGGTTTGGCCCGGCAGAATTTGGCCGTTGAGGATCACCGGAAATTGAATCGCGGGCGGCGAAGCCGGCGGAGGTTCGGTGGACACGGGCTTCGACAGTTCCGGGTAATCGCCGACGAGGATGCTGAGCGGATTGGTGACGCCGTTTTTTCCGTAAAGCCGCAGCGTGCGCGGTCCCTTCGGGGCATCCGGGGCGATTTCGAGGCGGAGGGTGACCATCTCGGCGAGCTGCGTGTTGGGCTGCCGCTTCGGGTCATTGCGCTGCGATTGCATGATGCGGAATAGGCGGATCTCCTCGTCCGTGGCGCCGTCCTCCTGCAGGACCGCCGTAATGTCCGCCAGCTTCTCTTTGCGGTTCTTGCCGGGCTGCATGGAATCCATCGTCTGCTTCCGGTGCTCCGCGATGCTGTCGCGGAACTCGTTGAAGCGTTTTTGGGGAAGGGGTTTGATGAAACCGGTGACGGTGACCTGGACCCCCTTGCCGGAAACTTCGCCCGCGGTGATCCCCTCGAGGTGCTGGCCTCCCACCATGACATCGAGGGTTGTTCCCTTTTTTCCGCCCGCCGGATAGGCGTAGGCCAAATCGGGATCCCTCGACTGCTGCGCTCTGCAGATGCCGGCGAGAAATATGAGAAGGAATATCGTGGTGACACTCCGCAGCGCACATGGCCGAGATCCGAAAAAACCAGGGAGAACAGGCGTCCCGCCTGTTTGGAGACTGTCCCTCGCGGTCCAACCTGCGCATGCACGGGCGAGACGCCCATGCTCCCTTTGGTCTGGCCTCCCCGGTTGCAACTTTTTAAAACACGCCCCGTCCCTCACATGATCTCCTTCAACCGTCCGCCGGACTTGATGTTTCCTGCAATTTTCGGGGTGAGCCGCACGGACTCGTCGTCGCTGCGCGGGAACGTGCTGTCCGGGTCGATGCCGAGCAGCTCATACATGCTGGCAGTGAGATCCCACGGATAGACCGGCCGGTCGGCGACGGATTCGCCGCGGGCATCGGAGGCCCCGACGACGTGTCCGCCTCGGAACCCGCCGCCCGCGACCAGCGTCGAAAAGACTTTCCCGTAGTGGCTGCGGCCGCCATTCCACGGGGCCTCCCACTGCACGCGGGGCGTGCGTCCGAACTCGCCTCCGCACCAGACGATCGTGCTGCCGAGCAGCCCGTGATCCGAAAGGTCCTGGAGCAACGTCGCGAGCCCCTGGTCGAGCTCGGGCAGCTTCCGGTTCATGGTTTGGAAATGCTGCTTGTGGGTGTCCCAGCCTTTGTAGTTGATCGTCACATACTTTGCCCCGCGCTCGACCAGGCGCCGCGCCGCGAGGCAGGACTGGCCGAACGTGTTGCGGCCATAGCTGTTTCGGAGTTCATCGCTCTCTTTGGACAGATCGAAAACCTCGGCGCCCTCGCCCAGGATCATGTCGTAGGCCGCATCGCCGGACTTCCGGAATTCCGCAAACTGGGGGTCGTTTTGAAACTGCCTGCCGAGCGTGTCCAGCCGTCCGAGCAGATCCCGCCGCAATTTCTGGTGCTCGGGAGAAATCCCCTCGGCGACAATTCCCTCGACGGCGAACGGCGTTTTCGCGGGGTCTCCTCCCGTGGCGAACGGCTTGTATCGCGGCCCCAGAAATCCGGCCTCCGAAAACCGTCCCTGCGGCTCAGTGAGGACGATGTAGGGAGGGAGGAGGCCTTTGTATCCGGCGTCGTATCCTTTCAGGAGCGACACGACCGCGCCCATCGAGGGATAGACCAGATGCCCTCCCTCCGGGTGCCCGGTCTGGACCATATAGGAGGCGGTCTCGTGCCCGTTGTTCTCGTGGGTCATGCTGCGGATCAGCGAGAATTTATCGGCCTGCTTGGCGAGGTTGGGGAGGAGCTTGCCGAGCCGGATCCCGTCGACGTTTGTCGCGATCGCCTCGTTGAGCGGACCGCTGTAGTCCTTCCCCGCGTCCGGCTTCGGATCAAATGTGTCGATGTGGCAGGACCCGCCCCAGAGCCAGATCTGGATCACCGCCTGCGCCTTGGCCCCCGGTTGCGCCGGCGCGGGAAGCTGGGCGAACCCGGCTTTCTCCCCGAGCATCATCGCCGCCGTGGTCAGAAAGCCGTAACGGAAAAGGGCACGGCGCGAGAGGGTCGCATCGGTCGGGAGCAGGAGGAATTTCATAAGGTCAGTGGCGGTAAAGGAATTCCGGGCTGTTTACGAGAGCCCACGCGACATCGGCCAGCTTCTGGCTGTTCCCGGCGGGCGGGGGCGGTTGGTAGTCGGAGATCGTTGCCAGCTCGTCGCTCGTCGGATACCGCGAAAGAAACGTCAGATAGAGTCGCGAGACCGCCTCCTGCGGGCCCGGCGACGACTGGAGCATGGCTTTGAGTTTTTGGCTGTTGTTGATCTTGTTGAGGATGTGTTTCGAGTTCAGGAGGCTCAGCCGCTGGGAAGCGGTCACGTTTGTCGGCCGCTCGGAAAGCAATCCGGTGTCCCTCGGGGGGCGCCCGAAAAGCTCGAGGAACGAACTGGTGATGCTGCCGTCAGGAATGGCGACCGAACGCGTGTCGTCGGGCAAAAACGTGAACGGCTCGGGAATCATGCTCATGTATTCGTCCTTCGTGCCGGTGATCCGGTTGATGGCGTCGAGGAGGACTTCGGCCTCGAGGCGGCGCACCGGATACGAGGCCAGCCCGGCCCGGGTCTTTCCATCGGGCGGGAGCGGCGAGAGCTGGTAGGTGTCGGAGTTCAGGATAATTTTGAGAAGCTGCCTGGTGTCATACTTGGCGGACTGCAACTGCCGGGCCAGCCAGGCGAGAAGCTCCGGGTTCGATGGCGGGTTGTCCGGTCGGCTGTCATCCGGCTCCTGGATGATGCCCCGCCCGAAAATCCAGAACCAGAGCCGGTTGGCGGCGTTCTTTGCGAACGGGGAATTCGGGGACGACAATAGCCATTGCACAAAAACCTCCCGCGGGTCGGTATCCGGGCTGATCTTGACGGGGGTCCCGTCCGGCAGGCGGGCGGAATCAGCCGGCGAGCCATCGCCGGGCGGCAGGCGGAAATAAACGATTTCCTCCTTCCATTCCCCGGTTTTCTTGAACCCGACCCGCGAGAAAAAAACCGCGAGGTCGGCCCGCTTTTCCGGCGACCAGTTCGCGGTGCGCTCGCCCATGAACGTGAGCGCTGCCGCCGCCGCCAGCGCCGCGGGTTCATGGCTGCCGGCCGAGCGCAGGAAATTCACGGGCGGATCGCGGAAGTTGCTCCCCTCGGCGGTCAGCAGCTCGCGCGCGAATTCCGAATACGGCATGTTCTGCCTGAGACTCGTGCGGATCCACCGGTCATAGGCCTGGGCCGCATTCGGCCAGAGGTTGACGGGAAACTCGGATTTGACCCGCAGGATGTCGCCCCACTTCATCCCCCAGTAATCCGCGAACTCCGGCCGTTCGAGCAGGCGGTTGATCAGCGCCTCGCGCTTCGCGGGGTTTTTGTCGGCCAGAAATTCCACCGCTTCCTCCCGCGTCGGCAGCGTCCCGATGGTGTCGAGGAAGACCCTGCGCAGAAAAACTCCGTCCGAGCACGGGGCGGCCCGCGGAATCCCCGACGCCTTCTGTTTTGTTGAGACCAGGGCGTCGAGGGCTGCGGAGAGAATCGGGACGCGCTGTGCCTGCGGGCCCGTCTCGAACGGGAGAATGGCCGCAGCCATCGCGGCCGGGCAGGCCGCGACTCCCATCGCAGACACTAGAATCACTCGCAGGAACATGGCTCAAATATAGGCGGGAGTGCATTCCGTCGCAACAATCCGCAGGGATTCAACCGCGCGCATCCTCGAAAGTTGCAAAAACAGGGTGCGATTCAGCGCTTTGTCGGTGTCGCCCTGATTCGCGCGTAATTTTTTAAGTTTTGAAATAATCCTTGGGAAAGTTCATTTTTCTTGC
>JBAWVC010000033.1:0-16442 GCA_037147455.1 Verrucomicrobiota bacterium
CGTTCTCCGAGCAGCCGTCCTCGATCGAGATGATCGGATACTTCGCGACGAGCTTTTTGTAGTAATCCACGAGTTCGTCATCCGTGCGCTTTGCGCCATCGGATTTCTTGAAGATGTAGGATTTCTTGGCGGCGTCGTAGAATTCGCTCGAGGCGGCGTCGAGGGCGATGAAGACGTCCTTGCCGAACTTATATCCGGCGACCTTCACTGCGTTGGCGATCGTGTTGAGTGCGTCCTCGGCGGAAGTGAACGCCGGGGCAAACCCGCCCTCGTCGCCGATGGCAGTCGAGAGCCCGCGCTTCTTCAGTTCGCCCTTCAGCGCGTGGAAGATTTCCGTTCCGGCCCGGAGCGCTTCCGAGAAGGTCGGGAAATTTTTCGGGACGATCATGAATTCCTGGAAGTCAATCGGGGCGTCGCTGTGGGCCCCGCCGTTGACGATGTTCATCATCGGGACCGGGAGCACCTTCGCGTTCGGCCCGCCGAGATATTTGTAGAGCGGGACGCCGACCTGGGCGGCTGCGGCTTTGGCGGCGGCGAGGGAGACCGCGAGGATCGCGTTCGCGCCGACCTTCTTCTTCGTCGAGGTGCCGTCCACGGCGAGCATCGTCTTGTCGAGGCCGATCTGGTCGAGCGCATCGAGGCCGACGACCGCCGGCGCGAGGAGCTTGCCGACGTTGGCGACCGCCTTGGTCACGCCCTTGCCGAGATAAATTGTTTTGACCCCGTCGCGGAGTTCGACGGCTTCGTGTTCGCCGGTGCTGGCTCCGCTCGGGACGGCGGCCCGGCCCAGGACGCCTCCGGCGAGCTCCACGTCGGCTTCGACGGTGGGATTCCCTCGGGAATCAAGGATTTGACGGGCACGGATGGCGGTAATGGTGGTTGCTGACATAGTTGGTTTGTTGATTGGTTTGTAAACGGACGCAGCTTAGAATCTCCACGCTCCCGCGGCTGGCAAGCAGAAATGCGGGCAAGCCTTGATCAGGGTCAAGCGGGCGGCGTCATTCCACGATCCGGACCGGTGTGCCGACCGAGACGTTCTGGTAGTAAATCTTGACCATTTTTTCCGGCATGCGGATGCAGCCGTGGCTGTCTGGAATGCCGGGAAGGAACCCTCGGTGCATGCCGACCCCGGGGCAATTCAAGCGCATAAAAAACGGCATCGGGGAGCCGGCAAAAACCGCGCCGGGCGGCTTGGGATCTTTTTTGGCATCCACGTTCCGGACGAGCACGTTCCCGGCCGCATCCACATAGTCCCCATAAAGATTGGAGTAGTGTTCAAGTTCCTTCGCAACGACCTTGTAATTTCCCATCGGGGTGACGCGGCCCTCGCGCCCGCTGGAGATTGCGGAGACGCCCACCAGCTTGGATCCCTTGTAGAACGAGGCGGTTTGTTCGGAGAGGTCGATCAGGATCGAAGGAGCCCCGGAGACGCCATCGCCGTCCCAATAGGAATTTTTTTCCGCGAGCGTTGACTGGCTCGATCGAGAGATAATCGAGCCGTCCTGGCCGAGGTATTTGGTAGCGGTGCTGGTCAGGCGGGTGTCGTAGGAAGCGCAGCCGGCCATTGCCGCAAGGCCAAGGACGAGAAGGATGGAATAAAAACGGTTCATGGCTGGAAATTCGCGTCAAAAAGCACCGGTGATGTGCAAAATCAGGCAACGGCAAGCTGACGTGCAATCTTGGAGTCGAGGCGGGCGACAGCCTCGCGGAACAAGCGGCTTTCCTCCGAGGTTGCCGGGCGTCCACCCATTTCGATGATAACGCGGTCACAAGCCTCAATGCGCGAGGAATTCGGCGAGGTAGTCTTGCGCGTGCTCTTGGATGTCACGGATTGCGTGGTCATATTCATCGTTCCTGCTGTGGAATCTAAGCAACGGGAGCTTGTCGCGCAACCCAATTCGGAGTCCGAGAACGTCCCTGTGCGCAAAACCGTGGGCGCAATCGTATCGGGTGACACACTCCCATTTTCCAGAAAGCCAAACCATGAGGACGACGGAAAAGTCTTCGACCTTTCCATTGCTGGTGATCCGCCAAATCCGGATGCGAGTCTTCCCGTGATCGATCATCCATTCCTTTTCCGGCATGAGTGGAGGATGTCAGGTGGCAGAACCAATCGCAATGACGTTCCCGGACTCTCGGAAGACCTCGCCCTGCATGTCATCTGCTGGGGAGCATACGCGCCCCCGCGTGTGGTGCGCGGCGACTCGCCGGGCTTGGTGTTTCTGTCGTGGCATGGGGCATCCTGCCCATGCGTCGTTGGATTTCTTCACGCATAGGCTGGATGCCCCATGCCACGGAGCGGGTTTCGATCCGGTCGGCGGGACGCCGACCTTTACACGCGCCGGTGTGCGTATGCTTCCCAGCAATGTGACGCGGCCATTTCCAGGCTCAGGCACCACTGCCGCGCTCACCCTCAAGGCTCCGTTTCCCGCAGGCTGGCAGCCGTCTCGACGGCGTCGAGCATGGCCGCAAGATCCCGGGTTGTCGTAAACGGGTTCATGAGCGCCGCGCGCAGCCAGATTCGCCCGCGCAGGACTGTCTGGACGATGTAGAACCCGCCCGACTCTACGACCGCGACGCGGGCTCTGGCGTTCAATGTGTCCGCTGCCCGGCCATCGAACGATGGTGGGTTCAGACGGAAGCAGACGATGTTGGACTCCGGTTCGACGGCGACCTCGAACGGCGGCCTTGACCGCAGGATCGCCGCGAAATCCTGCGCGAGGGCGTGCACGGCGGCCAGATGTTCCCGGAATACCTCCTCCCCCGAGGCGCGCCAGAGGGCGGCGATTTTGAGGCTCATGCCGAGCTTCGTGCATTCGAGCGTGCGGCGGCCTCCATCCTTCCATGCATCAGAATCGTCCTCCTGAAAAAGATACCGTGCCTGCTGGTGAAATGCGGCCCACGAGTCGCCGGGTTCGCGGAACATCACGGCCGTGGCGAGGGCCGGGGTCAGCAGCAACTTGTGAAAATCGAGCACGACCGAGTGGGCGCGCTCGATCCCGGCTATCCGGTCGCGGAGTCCGGGGTGGAAGGCGACCGCCGCCCCGTGCGCGCCGTCCACATGCAGCCAGAGGCCGTGGCGCTCGCAGAAATCCGCGCAGGCGCTGATGTCGTCGTAGCTTCCCGTTGAGGTCGAGCACGCGCTGGCGACGAGAGCGACCGGTCTGCGCCCGCGGCGATAGGCCTCCTCGATGGCGTCCTCGAGGAGGTCCGTGCGCATCTTGAACCGATCATCCGCTGGGACGGTCACCAGCCCCTGCCGGTCACCGCCCATGATCTCGACCGCTCGCGCCGTGCAGTAGTGGGATTCTTCCGAGGCAATGACCGCGATCTCCTGTCCTTGAGCGGGCATTTTGGACCGCGCCGCGAGGAGGGCGGTCAGCGTGCCTAGCGTGCCTCCAGATGTGAGAAATCCGTCGCCGTTCGGGAAGCCGATCTTCCCGCAGGTCCTTCGGATGATCCACCGTTCGAGCGCGTTAGACGCCGGCCCCATTTCATAGACGGCCATCCCGTTGTTGAGGAGTTCCGAGGCGAGTCCGGCGAGGGCTGCATCTGGTGCCGGGGCGCACACCTGGTGCCCCATGTAGCGCGGATGGTGGAGCTTGATGCTGCGCGCGATGACCTCCGCAATGAATTCCGACGGGCGCTGTGGCGGACCTGCCATGCGCCCCTCCCAGTAAGCCATCTCATCCTCAGGGGAAGCCCATGGCAGGACTGCACCATCGCCTGCAGACTCCGAGCGGAGCATGTCCGCGAGCAGGTCAACAACCCTGTGCCCCTCGGCCCGGAACCTCTCCGGATCGAACGCCTCTTCAAGTGCCTTCATGAAAAAATGTGTTGTTCGGAAAATGAGGGATGCCGGGTGCGTCGGAGCACTCTCAGCGAAAAACGAGGCGGATGACCTCCCCGTTGTCGTTCGAACTCACGCTGAGTTCGCGGATCCGCCCGGCTTCCTTCCAGACCGCAGCTCGGTAGCTGTCGGTGTGGACTTCCTGCCGGCCGTCCCGTGCAGGAAAGGCACCCCTCCATGCGGCGGCGAGAGCGGTCCAAAGGCTGAAGCGCAGCGGGGCGCGGGACGCGTCGCCGGACCATCCGCCGCCGGCGAGCGGACCTGCGACGGAGAACCTGCCGTCAGCCATTGAGGTGATTTCGAGGAGCGGTTTGGGCAGATCCTTGGTGAGCCAGAGGGTCATATCCCCGCGAACGTCGTTCGTGATGTCCGCCTCACCGGCGAGGCTCCCTCCCTGGTGCTTCCAGAGAAAGGAGGCGCGGGAGTTCTGGATGGGTGGCGTCCAGTCGGAAAGATCAGGCCCCGAAGCGCAGGCGGCGAGGCAGAGAGTGAATGCGAGAAGTAGCTTTTTCATTGGGTGAGCGAGAGTCGCGGGCAGAGCTGAAAGAGGAGGATTAAGCTGCATGGAAAATCATGTTAGCCTGGGCTCCTCCTGCCATCTGCGGGCATCCGGCGCGTGGATGCCGATCTGGTCGAGAATCCTCCAGACGACGGTGTCGGCGAGTTCCTCGAACGTTTTGGGGCGGCTGTAAAACGACGGCATGGCAGGGAGAAGGATCGCGCCAGCCTCCATGACTGCGAGAGCATTTTTCGCATGGATCAGGCTCCAGGGGGTTTCGCGCGGGACGAGGATGAGTTTGCGACGCTCCTTCAAAAAGACATCGGCCGCGCGCAAGACGAGTGTCTCGCTCGTGCCGGCCGCGATGCGTCCGAGGGTTCCCATCGAGCACGGGCAGACGACCATCGCGTCAAAAAGCGCGGAGCCGCTGGCGAACGGGGCATTCATGCTCTTGTCCGAGTGTTCGGTGACGTTTGGAGGGAGGCGCAATCCGCCGGACTCTTCCTGGACGACCTGCTTCGCGTAGGCCGTAAGCACGAGATGCAGCTCGTGTTCCGGCCCCGAGAGGTGGTCCAATAGCCGCTGCAAATAGATGGTGCCGCTGGCGCCGGTGGCTGCGAGCACGATGCGCATTACAGGAGGTCCTTTTCTTGAAGCGTCTCGCGAAGAAGGCCGAATTTTTCGAGCAAGGTGGCGTAGCGGGCGGTGTTCTTATTGTCCGGTTCCACCCGGGTGGATTCGTCGAGCGCGACAATTCTCGAGCAGATCTCCAGGAGCCCCTTACTGCCCTCGAATGTCCACCCCGCCTGGATCGCAGCGCCCAGCCCCGCACCCTCGCCGCTGCGCAGGCACACCACGGGGACGCCGAAGACGTCTGCGCAAATCCCGCGCCAGACCTTGCTATTGCTGCCGCCGCCGGTGAGACGGATCTCCGAAGGCTTGACGCCCAGTTCGCGGAACCGCGATAGGCCATAGCCGAGGCCCAGAGTCACGGCCTCGGTCGCCGCGCGGGCGAGGTGGGCTGGGGTGAAATTCGCGATTGTCAGTCCATGGAGGACGCCCGTCCCATGCGGCAGGTTCGGCGTCCGCTCGCCGGTGAGATAGGGCAGCATGAGAAGCCCCCCGGCACCTGCAGGCACAGATTCCAGCGCGGCATCGAGAGCCGGGAAATCCCACGAGAACAAATTCCGGACATGCTCGGTGATGAGCGTGAGGTTCATCGTGCAAACCAGCGGCAGCCAGTGGTCGGTGCTGTCGCAAAACCCGGCCACCTCTCCTTTCGGATCCGCTACGGGAGCGTCCGAAAACGCGTAGAGAGTCCCCGAAGTGCCAAGGCTCGCCGTCACGACCCCGGCCCGGATGTTTCCGGTGCCGATCGCGCCCATCATGTTGTCGCCGCCGCCCGAGCTGACGACGACATCCGGGGAGAGGCCCAAATCCTTCGCGAGGTTGGCCCCCAGGGTTCCTGCTGGTTTCGAGGAAGACTGCAAGGGCGGGAGTTTTCCCGCGAGATCCGGGGCGATAAAAGCCACAACGTCCGCCGCCCAGGCGCGCTTCTCGATGTCCATGAGCGCGGTTCCCGAGGCGTCGCCGTATTCCATGCAGGCGGTCCCGGTGAGCCAGAAATTCAAATAGTCGTGCGGCAGGAGAACTGTCGCCGTCCTTTTCCAATTCTCCGGCTCGTTCTGCCGGAGCCAAAGGATTTTCGGGGCCGTGTATCCGGGGAGCATCGCATTTCCTGTCCGCCGGATGAGTTCTCCCGCTCCGCCGAAATGCCGCGTGATCTCGGCGCATTGGGCGGTCGTCGAGGTGTCGCACCAGAGCTTCGCCGGACGCACGACGCGTCCGTCCTTGTCAAGTGGCACAAGCCCGTGCTGCTGCCCGCTGTCCCCGATGCCCTTGACCTCGGATTTGCGCGTGCCTAGTGCCGCCAGAACCTTGCGCACCGTGGCGTCCGCCGCAGAGACCCATTCCGCAGGATCCTGCTCCATGGCCCCCGGCGGAAGGTCCGGCAGGAAACCGTAGGACTGGTGCGCGGAGGCCAGGACCGCGCCCGTCTCCCAATCCAACGCGATGGTCTTGGTGCTCTGTGTGCCGCAGTCGATTCCGAGAAATATCATAGGTGGTGGTATGAGCCGGAATCATAGCGCCCCAGCAAAGTTCGTCGATGAAGAGTTCACGCTATAAAAGATGCAGGCCGCCGCAACGAAAGTTACGACGGCCTGCTGTTCCCCCCAGAACATTTATGACGATAGAGAAGATCGCAGAATGCGCAAGAAGTTTTTTAACTATTTTTTACGCGGGCAAACATGAATCGCATCTTGTTTTTAATCAATACTTTCCGTTTAGCGTAATCGGCGGAAAATCATCCGTCCGGAACGGGGAAGCGGGAAGTCCGGCGTTATTATAGAGGTTGCAGGTCGGGTTGTCGGCCCAGGCGTAGCGGACAGCAACCGGTGCCGGCACTTTGTCCGACGAGACGACCACCGTTTTGCCCTGGATTTTTGCGTCGGCCCAAACCCATTTTTTGTCCTCACCGCAAATGGAGAAGCCTTCGAGTTGGCTTGCCGGGCTGTTGCGGACAAGAGGGGCGGTTTCGTTGGTTTGGGATTTGACGACGAACGTCTCCGGCAGAGGTTTGGCGACAAGCCCTCCCTCCGCTTGCTTGAACGTGAGGACAGCTTTGCCGTCGGCGATCTTCATGGAATCGTAAACCGGGCCGGAATAGGGGATGGATTTTTTGTAGTTCTTGGATAGCGCGACGAGGGCGAGGCGTTCGCCAACATCCTTCTTGTTGCGGGGATGAATGTCGGCGGATTCCCCGATATCGATCAGGATGGCCTGCCCGGTGTTCGGGAGTTTGAGCGTCTGGGACTGCGCGGCGCGCAGCTCGGCCCAGTTGCAGTCGCCGGGCTCGGGCTTCTTGGCCATGTAGTTGGCGAGCTGGCAGAAATAGAACGGAAAATCCCCCTGGTTCCATTGCTTGCGCCAGTCGGTGATCATGAGCGGAAATGCCGTTCGGTATTGGTAGGCGCGGGAGGCATTGGATTCCCCCTGATACCAAATGACCCCACTGATGGCGTAGGGGAGGATCGGGTGGATCATGCCGTTGAAGAGAAAGCTGGCGACGTTCTGCGGGCCGGGGGGATTGACCGGCGGCTGGGGTGCGGCCCCGAGCTTCTGCGGGTCCAACGTGGGAAAATCGTATTCGGCTTTGGCCGACCATTCTCCGGAAAGCGAGATCGCATCGGCCTTGGGTTCGCCGGCGAACTTGGCCGGGCCGACCGGTTCGAAGAAGCGGATCGCGAGGACGTTTTTTCCCTCACGGACCTCGGCGGGCGGAATATCATACGGGCCGTAACGGCGGATGGTGCCGTTGCCGAGACCGTCGAGGTAAGTGGTTTGCTTGAGCAACTTGCCGTTCCAATAGACGCTCTCGAAGCCATCGATCGGAAGGCTGAGGCGGAGGTTGGAGGTTTGCTTGGCGGGAATGTTGACTTCCTTGCGCAGCCAGACGGCCCCGGTTTCGGGGAGGCCTTTCGCGGTGACCACGCCTGGAACTTTCACGGGGATCCAGCCTTCCGTGGAAACATCCGCTCCGGCGAACGCGGCGGCATCGGCGGCCGGCTTGTCCTCGCGGGCGTTGTCTTTGAGCCACGTGCCAAACCCGTCGATGAAGGCTTGCTTTTTGGCAGGAAATTCTTCGGTTTGCGTCCAGAGGCGCTCGCGTGCGGCCTTGAGGTCAGGGATGCTATCAATGCCTTCCACACTGGTCCAGGCTTCGGACGGGGTGCCTCCCCAGGACGTGTGGATCAGGCCGACGGGAACCTTCAGTTCGTTCTGCAGCTTTTTGGCAAAATAGTAGCCGACGGCGGTGAACCCTCCGGTCGTTTGAGGAGAAGCCGCGACCCACGTGCCCTCGGTGTCCTCAAGCGCCTCGCGTGTGGGATTTTTTTTTACGAGAAACTGGCGGAGGAGGGGGTTTGCGGACTGGGCAATCTCCTGTTCCGCATCGAGGCCTCTTGCCACCGAAAACTCCATGTTGGACTGGCCGGATGCGACCCAGACCTCTCCGATGACAACATCCACGATGGACAGTTTATTTTTCCCTTCGACCGTCAATTCAAACGGTCCGGGTGCCGAGTCCTTCAGGTTTAACGAAGTCATCCACTTTCCGCCGGCATCCGCCGTGGACTTCGCGGACTGGCCGTTCAGGGTTACCGCCACTTCTTCGCCAGGATCCGCCTTGCCCCAGACCGGAACCTTGGCGGACTTTTCCAGGACCATGTGATCGGAGATGATGGCGGGGAGTTTGACATCGGCGAATGCCGTAGCGGTTGAGATGGCGGCGGCAACGACGAGGCGGAGAGGAAGGGAGAGATTCATAGATCGGCCTCCACCAATCGGCCCCCATCAAGTTCGGGGCAAGAATATTTTCCTAATCGCAGCGGCCGTGTTCACCTCCGAAAAACGACGCTCGCCCTCGAGGAAACGGCCTGCTACCGTGAGCTGATGAAATATGCGTTTTTGGGTGCGGGCAAGATGGCCACTGCGATCATCCGAGGGATGATCCGCGCGAAGGTGTGCGCCGCGGCGGACATCACCGCGTCGTGCCCGGAACCCCAACTGCTCGAAAACCTGAAGGTCGAGACATCCGTCAACGTCACCGCTTCGAATGCGGAGGCAGTCTCGTCCGCGCCGGTCGTGGTCCTCTGCGTGAAGCCGAACGATGTCGGGTCAGCGCTCGGGCAGGCGGGAAGCTCGCTGGACGGAAAGCTGATCGTCTCGATCGTGGCCGGGCAAAAAATCGGGACCCTCAAATCCCTGGCCCCTGGCGCGCGCGTGATCCGCGCGATGCCGAACACCGCGGCCATGGTCGGCAGGTCGGCCACGGCATACGCCTGCGATGCCTCGGTCAACCCGGAGGACAGTGCGGTAGCAGAAGCGGTGTTTTCGGGCATCGGCGAAGTCTATCCGGTCGCGGAGAAACTGCTCAACGCGGTGACCGGCCTGAGCGGGAGCGGTCCCGCTTATGTCTGCCTGATGATCGAGGCGCTCTCCGATGGCGGCGTGGCCTGCGGGCTTCCCCGGAAACTCGCGCTGGATCTCGCGGTGCAGACGGTTCTCGGAACGGCGGAGATGGTGAGCGCCACATCCGAGCATCCCGCCGTCCTTCGTGAGATGGTCACCAGCCCGGCGGGCACCACGGTGGCGGGACTGAGCGAACTCGAAACCCGCGGGGTCCGCAGCGCGTTCATCGAAGCCGTCCGCGCGGCGACCAACCGCGCCGGAGAACTTTCCGGCGAATGAGGCTCCGTTTTCGCGTAAGTGTGAAACCGGAAACCAAAGTGGCACAGGCTTTCCAGCCTGTGAACCGGCTCAAACACAGGCTGGAAAGCCTGTGCCACATTTGCAAGCGCCGCGAATTTGTCAGGATTGGGGTGGAGACCAGCAGGCGTGGCGTTGGCTCTAAATGTCTTTGCAGCTTGGCCGCAGCGCTGATGGTCTCCACGCAGGGCTTCGCCGAGCCGCCATCTCCCGCGCCGGAACCAAAGATTTCCGAGGCTCGCTTCGTGCCGTCGCTTGCCAAGGAAGCTGCGGCCGAGGGGAACAAAGCCTTCCTCCGTAAAGACTATTCCGCCGCCCGCAAAGCCTACCAGCGCGTGGTGGATCTGGTTCCTGACAACCCGCTCGGGCTGGTCAATCTCGGCGTCGTGGAATTTTCCACCGGCAATCCTGATAAAGCGGAGGTGCTGCTCAAGAAGGCTGTCGCCATGCGCTTGGAAAATCCTGCGGCCTGGCTGACTCTCGGAATTATCTACATGGACAAGGAGCAGTTTGATGCGGCGCTCGCGGCCTTGTCCCAGGCGGTCCTGCAAGACCCTCGCAACCCCCGCGCGCGGAATTACCTCGGTGTCGTGATCGGGCGCAAGGGTTGGATCGATGGGGCACAATCCGAGCTCCGGCGGGCTGTGGAACTTGATCCGTCCTACTCCGATGCCCACTACAACCTCGCGGTTTTTTATCTCGAAGAGAAGCCGCCGGCGATCGAACTCGCCCGCCGGCACTACTACCGAGCCCTCGAACTCGGCGCAGAAAAAGACGCTGCCATTGAAAAAGTGCTTAAATCCGACGCGCCGAAGCCGTAGTGTCCCGCCCGTGAAAAAATATATATTTTCCGCACTGCTCGTCATTGCATCCGGAACGCTCCTGGCCGCGGACCCCCCGGTCATCACCGCCAAGTCCGCCGTCCTCTTCGATGCCAATACCGGGCGCGTGATTCTCAAGAAAAACGAGGATGAGAAGCGTCCTGTCGCCAGCACCCAGAAGCTTCTCACCGCTTACATTATCGCCAACGCGGGCGACCTTTCAAACCTGGTCACGATCAAGGAGGGGGACACCAACTGCGAACCCACCAAGCTCTACGTCCGGACCGGACAGCAATACAGCAGGTCCCAGCTCCTTCACGGGCTGCTGATCCACAGCGGCAATGATGCGGCCCGCGCCCTGGCCCGCGACAACGCCGGCAGCGTCGCGGATTTTGCGGCCCGGATGAATTCCACGATGCGCGCGCTGGGCGGCTATGCTTCCAATTTTATGAATCCGAACGGCCTGCCGGCCGACGGCCAATACTCGAGCGCGCGGGACATGGCCCGCGTGGCAAGAGCGGCCTATCGCGATCCCCTGCTGCGCGAGATCATGAGGACCCGATCCTATACCTTCCGCTACAACTCGGGGAAAACGACCACCTGGAAAAACACGAACCGCGTTCTGCGGTATTATTCGTTCTGCAACGGCATGAAGACCGGCTATACCGAAAAGGCTGGGCACTGCCTGATCAGCAGCGGCTCTTACAACGGGAAAGACGTCATCGCTGTCGTCCTCGGTAACAACAAGTCCCGGATCTGGAACGAGTCCGCCAACCTCCTCGCCTTCGGCCTCGGAATCTCCCCGGGAGCCATGGAAAAATTCCACATCCCCGGAGCCGAGTGATCCGACATGAACCCGGCACCCAAAGTGACACAGGCTTTCCAGCCTGTGGATAGGTTTCGCTCACAGGCTGAAAAGCCTGTGTCACTTTTGACGCGCTATGAAGCCGCTTGATCCAGAGGCCGGGGTCGCGAAGAGCCGGCGCAACCTTCCGCACTGGGAGCAGGCGGGCTGCACCTACTTCCTTACATGGCGGCTCGCGGATTCCCTCCCGGCCACGAAGCTTGCCGAATGGACGGAATCCCGCAACCGCTGGCTGGCGCTCAACCCGCGCCCTTGGTCGTCGGCCACATCGGCGGAATACAACCGCGAATTTGTCGTCCGCATCGAAGGCTGGCTGGATGCCGGCCACGGCTCGTGCGTCCTCTGCCGCCCGGATGTGCGCCGCATCCTCGTCGGGGCGCTGCAATTTTTCCACGGAAAGCGTTACGACATCGACGCCTGCGTGATCATGCCTAACCATGTCCATGTATTGGTGACGCCGTATTGTGACACAGGCTTTCCAGCCTGTGAAACGGCTCAAACACAGGCTGGAAAGCCTGTGACACATTACCTTTCCCGAATCGTGCAGTCGTGGAAGGGCTACAGCGCGAGGGAAATCAACCGGCTGCTCGGCCGAAGCGGACAGCTCTGGATGGACGAAAACTTCGACCACGCCGTGCGGAGCGAGGAGCAACTAGAACACTTCCGGCAGTATATCCGAGAGAACCCGGCCAAAGCCGGGCTGAGGGAAGACGGGTTTTTTCTGCAATGTGACACAGGCTTTCCAGCCTGTGCCCGTAACCCAATCCACAGGCTGGAAAGCCTGTGACACATTTCTCCGTGGCCAGGGCCTACACATTGGATGTCACAGGAGGTTCGCCCATCGATTTTGCGGCGGAGCTGAACGAGCAGCAACTGGCGGCGGTGACATCCGATCCCGGCGCGGCGCTGGTGATCGCTGGTGCGGGGAGCGGCAAGACCCGGGCTCTCACCTACCGGGTAGCCTGGCTGCTGGCGCAGGGGGTGCCCGCCCGCTCGATCCTTCTGCTCACATTCACCAACAAGGCCTCTAAGGAGATGCTCGAACGTGTCCGCTCGCTCGTGCCCGGCGCGGAAGGGGTCTGGGGCGGGACGTTCCATTCGATCGGCAACCGCATCCTGCGCCGCCACGCGGAGCGTATCGGGTTCCGCCAGAGGTTCACGATCATGGACCGCGAGGACCAGGAGGACATGATCGCCAGCATCCTGGCGCGCGAGGGGCTCTCCGGCAAGGAACGCCGGTTTCCCAAGGCGGAGGTTCTGGCCGACATCCACAGCTACTCGATCAATACCGGTTTCCCGGTGCGCAAGGTGCTCGGAGAAAAATACCACTACTTCATCCCGCTCGAGATGGAGATCGAGCGCGTCCAGAACCTCTACGAGGCCAGGAAAAAAGAATCGAACGCGCTGGATTTCGACGACCTCCTCTGCAAGACGCTCGAGCTTTTTCTCACGAACGAGGACGTGGCCGCTGATTATCAGGCCCAGTTCCGGCACGTGCTCGTGGATGAATACCAGGACACGAACCGGATTCAGGCCGACCTGGTCGATTGCCTCGCCAAAAAGCACGGGAACATCATGGTCGTGGGGGACGACGCGCAGAGCATCTATTCGTGGCGCGGGGCGAATATCGAGAACATCCTCGATTTTCCGAAGCGCTATCCCGGTGCGCAGGTCTTTAAAATCGAGACCAACTACCGCAGCGTTCCCGAGGTCCTGAACCTCGCGAACGCGGCGATCCTTGGAAACGAAAAACAGGTCCCGAAAACCCTCGGGGCCGTGCGGACATCGCACCCGGTGCGTCCGGCGTTGGTCTGCCTCGACACCAACATCCAGCAGGCGGCGTTCGTGGCCCAGCGGGTGATGGAGCTGCGCGACGAGGGGATCGGGCTGCACGAGATGGCCGTCCTCTACCGCGCGCACTACCACTCGATGGACGTGCAGATGGAGTTCACCCGGCGCGGCATCCCGTTCTCGATCACGAGCGGGCTCCGTTTTTTCGAGCAGGCCCACATCAAGGACGTCTCCGCATTTCTGAAATTTTCCATGAACCCGCGCGACGAGGTCGCCTTCAAGCGCATGGCCCGGATGCTTCCCGGCATCGGCAACAAAACCGCCGAGTCGCTCTGGGCGCAGACCTCATCGGCGCTCGCGGGCGGCACCGATTTCCAGCGGTTGCAGGGATTCAAAGTCCCCGCCAAGTGCGCGAAGACCTGGGCGCAGTTCGTCCACACGCTTTCCGACCTCATCCCCGCCGCCGGCCCGCTGCCGCCGGCCGCGATGATGGAGGCCGTCCAGTTCGCCGTTTATGACGACTACATGAAGGAGAAGTTCGCTAACTACGACGCGCGGAAGGACGACCTCTCCACGCTCGCCGGGTTCGCCGGGCAGTTCGCATCCACGGAGGAATTCCTCTCCCAGCTCGCACTGCTCGGCGGCGTAGAAACCGCCGATGCGTTTGCCGGGGATTCGGAAAAGATCATCCTCTCCACCCTGCACCAGGCGAAAGGCCTCGAATGGAAAGTCGTGTTCCTGATCTGGCTCGCCGACGGGATGTTTCCAAGCGCACGCAGCCTCGAAAATCCGGATTCGATCGAGGAAGAGCGCCGGCTTTTTTACGTCGGCGTCACGCGCTGCAAAGACAATCTCTACCTCACGTATCCCGAAATTCGCCTCAACGCCGGCTACGGCGACAACTTCCAGAGACCCTCCCGCTTCCTCTCCGAACTCCCGGAATCCCTCATGGAAACATGGGATGTCGGACTCCCGGCGCCGATGACCAGTGACTCCGACGATGTGCCGTTTTGATTAAAACTACTCCGCCTTCACGACGCAGTTGTCGGGGGCGGTGCGGGCGTAGGTCCGGCTGTCATACATCGGGGAGATTTGGGCGGCCGGCCACTCGAACGTGCCTGCGGAGGTGGCGCGGGCGAGGACGGTGTAGGAATGGAGGCCGGCGGGGACTTCGTCGAAATAGAGGTTGGTGCGGCTGTCGTGCATTTCGGAATGCGAGAGGGCGGCGGTATCGACGCCGTTTTCTGCGCCGAGCGGATAGATTTTGCCGAAGAGGTCGAGGTTCGGGTTGAGGACTTCGACACCGGCCGGCAGGGCGTCTTCGAGGGCGACGAAGCTCTGCGGTTTCGAGGACTGGAACCGATAGGTGATGAGGATTTCGTCGCCGAGCTTGAACGGGGCTTCGGGAGTTCCCTTGCGCGAGGGGTCGGTGACGTTCTTCACGAGGCGGTCGATGCGCATCCCTTTCTGGACCGGCTGGGTTTCGTTGTCCGCAAGCTGGCGTTTGGCGCTGAGGACGAAGGTTCCCTTCGCGGCGGACCCCAGGCCGGAGATTTGGAAATCGGCGGCCTTCGCGAGCAGGCGGTTCGTCCAT
Organism: Verrucomicrobiota bacterium; assembly: GCA_037147455.1. Classification (GTDB taxonomy): domain Bacteria; phylum Verrucomicrobiota; class Verrucomicrobiia; order Chthoniobacterales; family Terrimicrobiaceae; genus QYQL01. The sequence goes on from JBAWVC010000033.1 coordinate 14,749, forward strand.
TCGGTGGCGGATTTGTTCGGGGCGACGGCATCGGGCGACGGCTTGACCGATTTGGCGATCGCGGCAGGCGGCTGGGTTTGCAGGAGTCCCTTGAACGTGAGGAGCAGCCAGAGGTTTTCCTGCGTCGAGAGCGAAGAGGACGACTCCATGAGCTTCTCGATCTGCGAACGGATGGGGGCCGTGTTGGCGTTCGGGTCCAATGTGAACCGGGCGAGCAGGCAGAGGGCCTCGGTGCGGGCTGGCGAGGAGAATGTCTGCGGGTCGAACGCCCCGTCATCGAATTTCTGCGGCAGCTCGCTCACGAGCTGTTTTTCTTTGGCGGAAGAGTTTTTGAGATCGGCAAAGGCCAGGGAGAGGAAGGCTTTGCCCTCGTAGGTAAGCTTGTCGCGCTCGAGATACAACTCGTCGGCCGGCGCGCCGAGGTCGGGCTTCTCCTCGATCTGGGTGAGCACGAACAGCGCGAAGGCGCGGAGCGTGGGGGTGACCTTGATCGTGCGGTTGACCATCCCGTGCAGGGCTTTCGGCAGCTCCTCGCTGAGGCGTTTCGGAACGTCCATGCCCACCGACTCCGCCCAGGTGGTGGCGAGCGCGGTCTGGATCGTGACGAACGGGCTGCCGGTCGTTCCCATCGGCCAGTAGGGGAGAAGGCCGTCGGGGAGGAGCGAGGACTCGATGACCTTGAGCGATTCGAGGATCGAGTGGCGGTAGTGCTCGTCGCGCTCCTTGTTTGACGGGAGCCATTTGAGGAGATCGGCCAGCGACGTGAAGGCGAGGATGCGCGAGGATTGCTGTTCGAGGCAGCCGTGCGGGTAGTTGAGCACGGATGGCAGGCCCATGATTTTAGTCAGCCAAGGCGAGGTCGAGAGCGTCGCGGTGAACGTGCCGCGAGATGTTGGCCAGCCCGGGGGCATGAAGTCGGACGCCGGGAATTTATCCCCCGCCCAGTTGCCGGCCTTGGATTCGTTCACGAGGATCGTGCGCGGGAGCACGGGGAGCGTCACTTCGACCGAGTCCGCAGCTTTCTCGCCTCCGGTCGAGGTGATGTCGAAGCGGATGGTGGCGATGGAAATGTCCTTCGGGACTTTGGCGGTGAAACGGACGACGGCCGGGGCGTCCTTGTCGGCGGTGACATCGGCGCGGCCCGGGCCCGCGAGAGCGAGGTTCGACGTGCAGCGGACGGCTAGGTTTGCCTTCGTTATAAATTTCTGTCTGGCGACGGCGCGGAGTTCTATGTCATCGCCCTCGCGCAGGAAGCGCGGCAGGGCGGTCTCGATGAGGAGCTTTTTGGAGACTTCAAATGTATTCGAGGCCGCGCCGAACTGGCTCTTCGGCGTCTGGGCGAATGCGATGACGCGGAAGCGCGTGAGGTTGTCCGGGGCAAAGGTTTCAAAGGTGACCGCGCCCTTGGCATCGGTCTTCAGGTTCGGGCTCCAGAAGAGGAGCGGTTTGAAATCCTTGCGGGTGAACTCCACGTTTCCGATGGCGTCGTCGCCGCCATCGCCGACCGTGTAGCCTTTTTGCGTGAGGAGTTCTGGATTGAATCCGTCCACCAAACCTCGCAGGGCAGGCGAGGTGATGATGTTAAAAGTGTTGTCGGGGAAGAACGGTCCGGCGATATCCGGCAGGGCCCAACTGCCGAGCGTGAGGATCGAGTCATCCACGGCATAGACGGTGACCTCGGCCCCCTCGACCGG
>JBAWVC010000034.1:0-16151 GCA_037147455.1 Verrucomicrobiota bacterium
AGGCAGGGAACATCTACTTCCTCACAAAGATGTTTCCCATGCAGGTCGGCTCACTAAACTTTGTCCCGCTGGGCGAAAGCATGTAATGTTCCGGTTCGTTCCCGGCCATCCGCTGCCGGCTGACGTTCACCCCCCAGGGAAGAAATTTCGTCGGGCGGCCTCCCGAGATCGGCTTGGCATCAATCTGGACCTCGGCCGTCCAGCGATCCGGATATTTTTTCACCGCGACTTTGCCGACCCGATAGAAGTTCGGCAGATCTTCCAAACGTTCGGTGATGCATTCATCCAGGACGACGCCTGCCGAGTTGATGGCGATGAACGGACGGATGCCGCTCGCCGTTTCCAGCCGGATCTCCACCATGTCGTCGCCGTAAATCGCCGGCGAGTCGGCGGCTTCGCAAGCCTCGCGCAGCTTGCTCATTTTTGGCTCGATGCACTCGATGCCGACGATCAGAGCCGAGTTGTCATTGAGCCAGCGGAAGGCGACCTTGGTTTCCACATGCTCGGGGGTTTCGCCCGTCAGCATATCTTTGAGGGGGTAAAAACCGTATCTCTTCGGATCCTCTTCCAGCCAAAACGGTTTTTCGAGATCGCCATCGATCAGCGGCTTGGCTTTGGACGCCTTGATTTGAAGGCTGGGTCCTTTGCGCTTTAATTTTTCGAAGAGCAGGCTGAGGGCGTCCATTTCCTGGCGGATCCCATCGATCCGTTTTCCATAGATCGTGTCGCCGGCTTTCGCCTTCGCGCGCTGGAGAATATCGAAGTAGCGGTCCACGTCTTCAGGCTTGAGAAATCCTCCGGAGGCCGTGATCTGCCGGGCTTCCGGTGACGTCCAGATCGACTCGGCGAACTCGAAGAACTCCTTCATCTCCGCCTTGGCGGGGCCGTAAAAGAGATCGTAGTATTCGTTGAGGGTCGCCTGCACATCCAGATTCCGGTCCCAGCAAAGCTTGCTGTGAAGATAGAGCATGATGTGGGAGATCCATGGCCGGGCGATCTGAGGCTCGTTTCTTGCTTTTGTCACATCCGCTCCAGACTTCCAGCCGACTTCCACAAGAAAGCCGAGCGAGTGGTCGTAGAGGCCAGAAAAACTCTCCTTCATCAATTTGGGGAAGATGACCGGCACCGGGGGGAAGCTATAATTCGGCGCGTGCTGGAGGTAATACTCCCAGATGAGGAGCTGATCCTTGCTGCTCATTTTCGCAATCCATTCGTTGCGATACTCCAATTCCTGCCTGCGCTCGGGCATCATCCAATAGGCGCTCGTTTCCGTAAAGACGACCAGCATGTTGTCGGGAACCTTTTCCAAACTCGCAGGCACCCGGGAGGTGATGGCATAGGCCATGACCACAAACTTTTTCTCCGGATGCTTTTCCATATACCGTTTGCGGAGATCGAGATTGAAATCCCAGGCATAGTCGCTGAAGCGGCCCGAATGGCCCCGCTCGGAAAACTTGTCCCAGCCGGCGGCGGTGTCATCGCTGTCCAATAGCGACCACCCGTCGGGCTGGCCCAGGGAAACATAATCCATGCCGGGGAAATGTTGGTCCACCAGCTCAAGATACTCGACCATATCCGCCCTGAGCTTCTCGTTGGACAATCTCGGGATCGAGTGAAGGGTCTTCCCCTGGACTTTTCCGTAGTATTCCTGAGGCTGTTCCGTCGGATACATCGCCAGCGGGCCGCTGAGGGCGTGGTAGGTGGGAACAAACGTAGGCGTCCCCACTCCGCCTTTCAGACATTTGTTCCAGAGAAACGCATCCGCGGAGTCTCCCAGCTTGACGTCTGTGAACATCCGGACGGGAAACTCCGGCTCCTTTTTCAGGTTCTGCTCCTTGATGCTGATATCCGCCAGCTTTGGCGTCACGAGGCCGAGATCGGCCATCGGCGCATACCAGCGCATACCAAGCTGCTCCAAAAGGTCGTAGGCGGCATAGAGCGTGCCCGTTCCATCGAGCGCAAAAAAGTCGAACTCCTTGCTGAAGTCGCGAGGATCGATCATCGGCGGAAGCCTCCATTTGTGTCCGATCATCTTTTCCCAAATGGCTTGGCGCCCCCCGCGCAGGTCTTTCCATTTATAAAAAGTCTTGTTAAACAGATCGATCTCCCTGCCGGCCAGGATGACATGGTTCTTCCCGGCGACGATCTTGAACCCGTCGTATTTCACATCATCCAGCGTGAACCCCAGCTTCCGGGTCGCCTCGCTCTCCCCCACAAAGACCTGATTGGCGACATCGGGCGATGCCTGCGCCACAATCGGCAGCTTGGCTCCCGACATGGCTTCCAAATGCTTCTGAAGCTCGTTGGCCGCCGTCTTCACGCTCGGCACCGCGTCCGCCGCCAGGACAATTTCCGCCACCGGCTTTCCGCCGGTAACCAATGGGACCGCCGCGCCAAGGGGAAGTGCTGCGGACAGGAAGAGGAGGATCGTTGTGAGTTTATTCATAAAGAGGGATTCGGAATGCGGAACACGCATGGAATGTCATAACTCGCAGAATTTGCCCGAAGATCAAAAGATTAGGGCCGGTTATATTGCATGACCAGTCTTCCCGCCGAAGACTCAGCTTTTCGGGCGGCCCTTTGAACGGGCCGAACCAGTTTTCAGGGCCGGCGGGTGTCCCAGGGATTCGCCCGGTTGCAGTTCGGGCATGATGTTCGTGCGGCTCAGGGGCAGGCAGCCGGCATCAAGCAAATCCATGACCAAGGAGTAAAGCCGACCGGCGAAATAGGTGAGAGGAACGCAATAGTGGGAAATCCGAGGTTGGATCCATGAGTATAGAGGGTCGCCATCACGGCTGAGAATGGAGATCTGTTCGGGAACGGCAATCTGTTGGACCAACAGGCGGCTTAAAATCGCAAGAGCGGCCGAGGGATACAGCGCAAATACGGCAGTGACTCTATTCTCGCTTTGCTGGATCTTCTGCCACTGTGCGAGAAGATCCGCAGGATCAGGGGCGTATTTAATGATCCGGCAGCGCAGGCCATTGTCTTGAAGGTTTCTGCGATCGATTTCCTGGCTGAACGCCAGCTCGGTTTTCGCATCCCCCGCCACGGGCTGGCTGGGAGCGACCAAGGCGATTTTCTGATGTCCTTTGCCGAGTAAAGTGCCCGCCGCGTGGCGGCCCAGGGCATGATGATCAGCATCGAGAGAAGGAATGTCGATACCGGGAAAAGCCGATCCCAGGATGAGGGCTGGTCGCCCCGTTTGCACAAACCATTCTTGTACCCGCTGGGAAGTCAACGAGAGGACATAGGCGTCTGATCGGGTTTTCTCAATAAGTTTAAGAGCGTGAGAGGGGTGAGCGGAACTGACCTCTTCGTGGCTCACCAACTCGAGACGGATGTTATGTTCCTGTAACGAGCGATTCAGGGCGTTGAACAGAAACAGCCCGCTGCGGCTCATTTCGTGCAACGAAGTCTTGCTGATCATGGTCACGAGCGTCGCTTTCTTGGGAGCGCGCGGCTTCCGCTTGACCAAAATGCGGCGGAGGCGGCCGGGAGAACTCTCGATCAGCTTCTCCCGGCCGAGAATCTCCAAGGCGCTGCGAACGGTTGGGCGGCTGACGTGCAGCAGGCGGCTGAGCTCGCGCTCGCCCGGCAAATGTTCCTGCCAAACCCCGTCGGACAAAGATTGGCGAAGAATGTCAACCGACTGGAAAAGGAGGGATTTTCGTTGCGGGATGTTCATGACAGGGAGTCCCTTTGGCTTGGCCCCGCGTGAATCGAGCGGTAATCGGACGGTATCATGAGAAAGACGTCCGTTCACAGATATTTTTTGGCATTTCATCCATTTTGGGAAATTTCCGTGGAGGTGGTCGGTGCCGTCATGATCCTCCATGAAAACAGGGAACCCTGCATGCAGGAAAATGGAGGTGCTGAAACAAACATTTCACCCACATTCCAATCAAACAACTGAAATGATCTCGATGGCGGATGGCATCTGGTGAATTCACATGACCAGAGTCGAAAAATTGACATGAAGCCACTCTTCGACCCAGATTCCTCCAAAGCCCCGGGGCCTGGGCATTCTTGAGAATGATTCAAGACACAAGTCCAAGACCCATGAGTTTCCGCCGATAACCCATACCACTCCCGACATTCTATATGATGACTTCAAAAATGATAGGCCTCCAACTCGCAATCGCAACGCTCATCTGGTCTGCCTCGACCGCTTGGGCTGACAGGAACCAGGCCATTTCCGACCGTGCGGCATATCCCTCCGCCCGCGCGGCTGCGCTCGACCTCGCCCAGAAGGGGAATCCCGAGGCGGCCGCGGCGGAATTTCTCCGGCTTTCCGAGAGCCAGATCAAGGCCGAGCAGAAAAATAACGCCCTCTTCAATGCGGCTCTGTGCTGGCAGATAGCCAAGCGTCCGGCCGAGGCCATGGAGGCGGCCCGAAAGATCAGCTCCCCGCCATTTTCCACCGCCTGCCAGATGGAGTTGCTGGCAAGAAGCGCGAAGTGGGGTGAGCTTTTGACCCTTTCTGCAAGCGAGGACTTCAAGACCTGGCCCGACCGGCTGATCTCTAATGCCTATCTCAACCGCGCCAAAGCCCACCAGGCGAAGGGAGACACCGATGCGGCGAAAGCCGACCTCATTTTGGCCCGTGAATCCACCGTTTCCACCCGTCAAAAGGCAAAAATCGCCACGCTGCTTGGAAGCATGTAGAGTTCGCAGGATTCCCGCGATTATTTCGGACCACATGGTCCTGGAGAAATCCACCGCCACCCACTTCGGGAGCGGTGGGAAAAGCAGGGGCCCGCCGCGCGCCTGCTCATTGAGGCGCATGGCAACCTCGTCACATCAAAAGCTATTAAGGCATTTGACGAGGCGACCGGCGGTGAGGTCCTGTATCTCTGGGATTCCCATCACACCTGGAGGATTGGCTGCGATACCCTGGAGCAGACTGCTTTTATATTCTTATCAGGGTTTTTTCCCCGCGACAGAAGAAATCACAGTTTCGGGAGCGCCCGCATCGCGGGCTTCCAGGACAACCGAACTCTCAAACCCGGACACCGGAGGCAGGGAGGTCTGGGCGGACGGTTTAACCCACCGGATCTGCAAAGGAAATTTCCCCGTCGCTCCCTCCTTCGGAGCGCCCGCTGTTCCCCAGGTGATTTCTCCCTCGGTTTTCTCCGGGTTGCACTCGGGGCTGATCATATACATGGAGAACAACGGGGCCGTGAACTTGTAGTTCCCCGGTTTGCGGATTTCTAGGACGGCCTCTGTGACGACAAACCCTTCCGGGTTGGTGGTCCTGACCAGTTCAAGACCAAACGCATCCCGGTAGCGGAATGCATTGCTGGCGAACGCAGGCGCCGCCACAAACGCCAGAATGATGAGCCCTCCGATGAGCGGCGGAAGCACCGCGCGCCCAAACGAGTAGGCTGAACCTTCTCTTACCTGGAGCCAGACGCCTCCGAACACGTAAAAGACGAGGACCACAGGCAGATATCCCAGCATTTCATCGCGGAATCCGGCATCGGGATAGATCGCAAGGCAAAGCCCGCCCACCCCGGAAATGACCCCCACAGGCAGCAGATAAGCCAGCAGCGCGGAACCGAGGGATTCCTTGACCCGTGCCCCCCGGACGAGAATGGCCAGGAACCCCAAGCCGAACCCGGCCCACCAATGGGACACGGACCACATCAGAGGCTCGATAAACGATTCATGTTTCGGCTGGAAACAGGCGGCGGCAAAAAGCGCGATGGAACCGATGATCCAGCCAAGAACTCCCGTGAGGAAAAGTTGTTGGAACGGTTGGTTTGTGCGAGAGGTTTTCATATCGGGTCAAACTTAGTTTGTGATGCAGGGAATATCCAAGTTTTTCCCGATGTGCTGATTGAGGATTCCAGTCCTTTGCGCAATCCCCTCCCACCATACGCCCGACACGCGGAAGCGGATCAGCAGATGATGGATTCGCCAGGAACCTTCCCGGCATGCGCTTGCGTGACAGGATTTCCCTCTCGCAAAAATGACCGTCGCCTATCATTGAAGTTGCAAAATTATGCACGCCGGATTAGTTTTCACGAGCGCTTGCGACATGGTGAGATTCCACTAAAATGGCTGTGCGCGGCTGAGATCCACCCAAACCTCGAACCACAAGAACGCACCGCGACACAACTCCTATGGAAAACGATCCGGCAGAAGCGTCCCCGGCAGCGGCCGCGCAATCCCCAGGTTCCTCCGACCTCGAAGCGGTGGAGCTCTGCCGTTCGGCGGCCCGGCAGTTGGAGGTGGAGATTTCGAAGGTGATTGTCGGGCAGGCCGACGTGGTCGAGCAGATCCTGATTGCCATCCTGACCCGCAGCCACGCGTTGCTCGTGGGTGTTCCGGGCCTCGCGAAGACGCTCCTGATTTCCACGCTCGCGAAGACGCTCCAGATGTCGTTCAAGCGGATCCAGTTCACGCCGGATCTGATGCCGAGCGACATCACGGGCACCGAGGTTATCTACACGGACGCTTCGACGGGGATGAAGGAGTTCAAGTTTTTGCCCGGCCCGCTGTTTTCGAACGTGGTGCTCGCGGACGAGATCAACCGGACGCCGCCGAAGACGCAGGCGGCGATGCTCGAGGCGATGCAGGAGCGGTCGGTGACGGTCGGCGGGGTGACCCACAAGCTGCCGGATCCGTTCTTCGTGCTCGCGACGCAGAACCCGCTCGAGCAGGAAGGCACGTATCCGCTGCCGGAGGCGCAGCTCGACCGGTTCCTGTTCCTCATCCACGTCGGCTATCCGAGCGAGGAGGAGGAGACGGCGATCATGAAGCGCGGGACCGGCGGAAACGTCGAGGTCCCGCAGCCGGTGTTGAACGCCGGGCATATCCTCTACATCCAGGAAACTGTGAAAGCGCTTCCAGTGGCCGACCATGTTTACCATTACGCGGGCAGCATCGTCCGCTCGACCCGGCCGAAGCAGCCGAAGTCGCTCGATTACTGCAACCGCTTCTTGAGCTTCGGGGCGGGCCCGCGGGCGAGCCTAGGCCTGATCATGGCGGCGAAGGCGCACGCGCTCATCCGCGGCCAGCTCTATGCGGGCTGCGAGGATGTGGCTGCGGTCGCCAAGGCGGTGATGCGGCATCGCATCGCGGTGAACTTCGCCGCGCAAAGCGAGGGGATCACCGCCGATACCGTCATCACGAGGGTGCTGGAGGAAATTCCCGCGAGGTAGGCCCCGGTCCCCTTTCCCGAGCGATGGCCACCCGGAACGCGAACCTTCTCGATCCCGCCGCGATTGCCAAGGGCGAAGCGCTGGGGGTGATCGCGCGCGGCATCGTCGAGGGGTATCGCGTCGGGGAACACCGCTCCCCGTTTCACGGCTTTGCCATAGAGTTCGCGCAGCATCGCGAATACGCGACCGGCGACGATTTGCGCCACCTGGACTGGAAGGTTCTCGGGCGGACCGACCGCTATTACATCAAGCAATACGAGCAGGACACCAACTTCGTCGCACACCTCGTGGTGGACGGCAGCGAGTCCATGGCCTACGGGTCGGGGACGCTGACGAAGCTCGGCTACGCCAAAGTGCTCGCTGCGTGCCTAGCCCACCTGGTGCTGGGCCAGAGCGATGCGGTCGCACTGAGCCTTTTCGACACCGGGGTGCGCGACCGGTTTGAGCGCACCGACAACGCGGGCCGGATCCACGAGATCATGAACCGCCTGGCGGCGTTCGAGGCGGGAGAGGGGACGGACACGGCGAGGGTCCTGAACGATCTGGCGGCGGTGCTCCGGTCGCGCGGGATCGTCGTTCTCATCAGCGATCTTTTCGATGACGAGGAAGGCCTGCAGACGAGCATCGAGCGCATCCGTTTTCAGGGGACCGAGGTCATCGTGTTCCACGTCCTCGATCCTTACGAGATCGATTTTCCGTTCCAGGGGACCGTCAAATTTGTCGGGCTCGAGGGAGGGCCGAGGGTCGAAGCCATGCCGGCGTCGATCCGCAAGAGCTACCTGCAGGCATTCGGGGATTTCCGCACGCGCATGCGGGCCCTGTGCGACCGGTGCTCCTGCCATTACGTGCTTTGCAACACCGGCGTGCCGCTCCACGAAACCCTCAGCGAGTATCTGGCGTTCCGCCGGAACCACCTCGCTCGCTGATCATGACATTTCTCGCTCCCGCTGTTCTGGCCGGCGCGGCCGCAATCGCGATCCCGATCGCGATCCATTTGCTGAACAGGGCGAGGGTGAAGGTGGTGCGCTGGGCGGCCATGCGCTTTTTGCTGGAGAGCCTGAAGAAAAACCGTCGTCGCCTCCAGACCGAGGATTTGATCCTGCTGTTTCTGCGATGCCTGTTCATCGCGCTTCTCGCGCTCGCCTTCGCCCGGCTGGTCTGGAATCCCGGCGGGGCGAAGGAGGCGGAGGATTTTGGGCCGTTTGTCGCGGTGATGATCGTTGACCAGAGCGCGAGCATGGGGCAGAGCAACGGCTTCCAGACGCGCTTCGACCAGGCGAAGAGCGCTGCCGGCAACCTGCTCGCGCAGTTGGCCCCCGGCTCCCAGGCCGCGCTCTTTTTTGCCGGGAACACCGTGGATCAGGTCGTTCCCAAGCCCATTTCAAACCTCCCCCTCGTGCGGCGCGCGCTGGACGGAGCCGGGCCGGCCAACGGCACCAGCGACCTGTCCGCAGCCGTGCAGCTCGCCGTGGATGCCTTGAAATCCTTCTCCGGATCGAGGAAGGAAATCTTTGTCTTTTCAGACAACCAGGCCAGCGCGTGGCAGGGCCTCGAAAAAATCCGCCAGCTCCTCGACGAGACGCCCGACGTGCATTTGAAGGTCGTCGATCCGGGCCCGAAAGCCGGCGAGGACAACCTCGCGATCACCTCGCTCCGGGCCGAATCCGATGTGCCGGCCGCCGGGCGGATGACCGGGTTTCTGGTCGGCGTGAGCAACCTGGGCTCGACCGGCGCAGCGCGGTTGCGGGTCACGCTTGCGGTGGATGACGGTCCGCCGGTGGACGAGGCGGTTCTCGGAAACCTCGAGCCGGCCAGCACCGAAATTCTGCGGCTCAACGCCCGGTTCCCGGCGGCGGGATTTTACACGGTCCGCGCGTCAATCCCTCCCGACCGGATGCCTGCGGACAACGATCGCGCCCTGGCCGTGCGCGTGATCGACCGCATGAATGTCGCCATCGTCGAGGGCCGGGCGCCCGACCGGGCCAAGGGCACGCGCGACGCCTTCTTCCTCGCCAACGCGCTGGCCCCGGTGCAGGCCTCGCAGCGGGACGGCTATTACCTCAAGACCGAAATCGTTCCGGCGGCGTGGCTGCAGACGGCGGACATCGCTTCGCAGCGGATCATTTTTCTCTCGAATGTTCCCAAGCTATCAGCGGACGCCTCGAGGAACCTGGAAAAATTTGTGCGCGAGGGCGGGTCGCTCGTCATTTTCCCGGGCGCGAACCTGCAGGCCGAGGCTTACAATGGGGATCCCGTCCTCGGGCCGATGCTGCCGGCAAAGGTCGGCACGCGAAACGATCCCGCACGCGAGGGCAAGAGCCTCGCGTGGCAGGGCGGCGGATACGCGCATCCTGTCACCGCCTTGTGGAACGACCCGAAGAACGGCAACCTGGGCTCCGTGCGAGCGGACAGCCTCTTCCCGCTCGTGCTTCCGCCGCCGAAAGATCCCGCCACGGATCCCCGTGTTATTGTGAAATTTACGGACGGCTCCCCGGCCGTGGTGGAGGCCCCCTACGGCAAAGGCCGTGTGGTGATCTTCAGCACCCCGGCCACCACGCAGGGGAATAATTTCCCCCTCCATCCAGACTTCGTTCCCTTCCTCCAGCGCCTGATCGGGTTCCTCACGCTGGACAAATCCGGCGATTCGCTCGCGATTGCTCCGGGGGCTGTCTTCCAGGCCCGGGTGCCGGACGATCTCGCCAGGCGGGAGATCGCCGTCATCGCCCCGGGAAGCCATGGCAAGCCGCGCCCCGCCGGCAGGGTCGAGATGGCGAACCGCGATGCGGTCGTTCGCTATCGAGAGACCGCAAAGACAGGCGCGTATCGCTTTACGGTCGCCGGAACGGATAATGTCATCGCCGCTGTTGCGGTGCAGATGGACCCGAAGGAATCCGATCTGCGCATGGTTCCCGCCGACAAGCTGGCCTCTCTCCAAGGAGACGGGGCCCCCGCCGCAGCCGCAAGTGGAAAACAGGCCGCAGCCCCCGCTCCGAAGATCCGCCGCGAGCTTTGGACGTTTTTTGTCTGCGCCGCTTTCGTAGTCGCGCTTGTTGAGATGGCTCTTGCCCACCGCTTCAGCTTTTCCAAATGATCCTCTCCCTTCTCGGCAGATTGTTTCCTTCTCCCTCCGGCGGCAGCACCGATGCGGTGCTCGGCTATGAGGGGCTCAGTTGGGGGTGGGCGTTCTTCCTTTTCGTCGGGCTCGGCATCGCGGTCTGGTGGCTGTATCGGCTGGGGGCTCCCGCGCTTTCCCGGGGTCAGTGCGGCCTGCTCGCCGCCCTGCGCGTCGCGATCGTCGGCATCTTCCTCCTCCTCCTTGTGAAGCCGGTCATCCTGCTGACGACAAACGAACCCGTGCGGGAGCGCCTGCTCGTGCTTCTCGACACGACGCAGAGCATGGAAATCAAGGACCAGCGCTCTTCGGAGGACGACCTCAATCGCGCCGCCCTCGCGGCGGGTCTCGTCAACCCGGCTGCGGATATCCGCGCGAAGGCTCCTGCCGGTGCGGACAAGTGGCGGGATGTGTCGCGGGCGGATCTGCTGAGGGCGCTCGCCGCGAACGACAAACTCAACCTCTGGCCCCGGCTGCAGGAAAAAGTGGACCTCGACTTTTACACCTTCGGGCGCGATGCCGGAAAATCCGGGCCCATCGGACAGGAGCCGGGCGGGCCGATCACCAGCCAGGATGCGCAGAAATTCTTCGGCGCCCTGAAGTTCGACGGCGACGCCACCGCGCTCGGCGAATCGCTCCGGCAGGTCCTCGTGCAGAACCGCGGCCAGGGAGTGGCGGGTGTGCTGGTCGTGACAGACGGGGCCAGCAACGCGGGCACCCCCCCGCTGGAGGTCGCCGAAATGGCGAAGCAGGATGGCGTCCCGCTGTTTTTCTACGGGGTCGGGATCGTGGGCCCGAAGGACATCATCGTGCGCGAGGTCGCCGGCCCGCGCGGGGCGTTCGTCAAGGAACGCGCTGAATTCCGAGCGAAGGTTCTGTCCTCCGGATTCACCGGCCGCACCGCCAGGCTCCAGCTCAGAGCCGACGGGAAAACTGTTGACGGGCAGGAGGTGAAGCTCAGCGACGGAGAGACCGTTTACACCCTCGGCTACGAGCCCCAGGAAAAAGGCGAGGTGAAAATCGAGGTCCTTCTCGCGCCGCTCGATGAGGAATCTTCGAAGGAAAACAATGCCGCCGCGACGAAGGTCCGGGTTCTAGACAGCCAGGTGAAGGTCCTCTATGTCGAGCAGGAGCCGCGGTGGGATTTCCGGTATCTCCTCTCCGCGCTCGAACGCGACCGCCGGATCGCGGTGAAGTGCGTGCTCTTGGAAGGCGGCTCCGAGCTGGCGTCCGAGCCCGGCAGCCCGTTTCTCAAAGAGTTTCCTGCAAGCCGCGCCGACCTGGTTTCCCACGAGATCATCATTCTCGGCGATGTGGACCCGGCGGCGCTCGGCGAGGCGAACATGAAGCTCCTGAACGAATGGGTCGGCGAACTCGGAGGCGGCCTCGTTTTTCTTGCGGGCCCGAAGAACAACCCCTTCCGCTACGCGGGAACCCCGCTCGAACCGCTCGTCCCGGTGATCCTGGACACGCGCCTCACGGAAGAGCAGATCGCGGAGCGCAGCCGCGAGCCGATCCCGCTCAAGCTCACCACCCCGGGAGAATACTCTCCCCTCCTGCGCCTCGCCGAGGGCAACCTCGAAAACCGGCAGATCTGGAATGCCTTTCCCGGCGTGCGGTGGACCGCCCGCGTCGCGGGCGCGCGTCCATCCGCCCGGGTTTTCCTGGTGGATTCCAATCCCGAACATGCGACCGGAGGCGAGCCGATGCCCGTCATTGCGGAGCAGGCGTATGGCCAGGGGGCCGTCATGTATTTCGGGTTCGATGAAACCTACCGATGGCGCAGCAAGGTCGGCGAAAAATACTATTCGAAAATCTGGAACCAAATCTTCCAGGACTTTTCGCTCGACCGCGAGTTGGGAGCGTCCGCCCGCACGCAGATCAGGACGGATCGTTCGGAATATTTCGTCGGGGAGAAGGTCGCGATCGCCGGGAAGCTCTACACCCAGACCTTCGCGCCGCTGAAGGAGTCCACCGCGCCGGGCACGCTGGTCTTTACGGGCGAAAAGGATGGAGCCAAGGACGAGTCGACGGAATTGCGCCTCGTCGCGGTGCCAGACCAACCGGGCAGCTACCAAGCCGAATTCACGGCCGCCAAGGCCGGCATCTACCGCTTCTCCCCGCTCATGGATCCGAAGGCGGTCGTGAAGGTCCATGTCGTTCCGCCGAAACTCGAGCTGACGGAAACCGCCATGGACGCCTCGCTCCTGCAGGCGATGGCCGATGCCTCGAATGGAAAATTTCTGCGCGAGGAGGACCTCGACGGGTTGCCGAAGCTGATTTCAAGCCGTGGCGCAACGGTCGCCACGTTCAAAAAACTGGACCTCTATTATTCCGCCTGGTGGATGGGCGCCCTCGTCGCGCTGGCCGGAGCGGAGTGGCTCCTCAGGCGGATTTGGCAATTGAGATGAAGGCCCGACGAAAAAAGTTGAAGCCCTGGTGGCGCCCGGCGGAAAACCGCCGCGAACTCCACGGCATGCCGGCCACCCTGCCGGCTGCGATCGCGAGCCGGCTGAACGCGCTCGCCGCGCGCGTTCTCGCGGCCTCCTGGGCGGAAGGCCTGCTGTGGGCGGTTGCCGCCCTCTGCGGTCTTGCGGTCGGGCAGGGGGTTTTGGACTGGCTTTTCGATCTGCCGTTCCGCGTTCGCCTTCTCTTTCTGGCGGCTGACCTGGGCGTAATCGGGTTCCTGTTTTTCCGGTTTGGTGTCCGGCCCTGGGGGATGCGCCTTACGCCGGAAGAAGCCGCACTTCGGGCCGAGCGCCATTGGCCCGGCCTGAATACCGGTCTGATTTCGGCGGTGCAGCTCGCGCGGCGTCCCGACGGATCGCCGGTTCTTGTCGAGGCGTTGCTCGCGAAGATGGCGGAGCGCGTCTCGGCGCTCGACTTCCGCGACGTGGTCCCGTGGAGGACGCTGAAAAATGCCGCTGCGGCCGCGCTGCTCGCGGCGGGGGTCGCGGCGGGATTGGTCACATGGCTTGCGCCGGACAGCCTCGTCCTGATCCGGCGGATCCTTCTCTCGAACGTGCCGCTCCCGACCCAGACGGTCGTCGTGGCGCTGAGCGAAAATTTTTCGATTCCGGCCGGGCAGACGATCGAGATCTCGGCGAAGGCGGCCGGCTTGATTCCGCGCTCCGGCCGCGTCGAGGTGACCTACGAAGGCAAGCATCCGGAAATTGTTTCGGTGTCCCCGAAACCCTCCAGCCCCGGGGTCTTCTCGCTGCAGATCGCCAACGTCCAGCAACCGCTGACCTACCGGTTCTATCTGAACGACGGCAGGGGCGAAGAGTGGACGGTCGCGCTGATCCATCCGCCGGTTCTCCAGGAGATCGCGTTTGACGTGACCCTCCCGCCCTACACCGGCCTGCCTCCGTCCAGGCTCACTCCCGGAAACCTCAATCTGCTCGCTGGCAGCAAGCTCACGGTCACCGGCAAGTCCAGCCAGCCGCTGATGGGTGCGCGGCTTGTCCTGTCCGGACCCGATCGCTCGATCGAGTTGAAGCCCCGAGGCGACGGCCGCACCGCCGTCACCGCGCAGATCGACGTCCCCAAGGAGGGGCTCAAGGGCCTCTGGATCGAACTCAAAAACGACCGAGGGATCCTCTCGCAGGACAACACGGTTCACGCGGTGGAAATCGTTCCCGACAAACCACCGGAGATCACACCGGCCGTGGGCCAGCCCGAGCGCCTGACGCTCATTTCAGACCGGAGGCCGTCGCTGCGGTTCGATGTTCGCGACGACTTCAAGGTTAAGGACGTCTTCCTCTGCGTGCAGGCGCTGAACTCGTTGGGCGAAGGCGAGGAGCCCGACCCGAAAAAGGCAAAGGAAATCCCGATCCCCGTCCCCCGGCCCGCCGCCGGGCTGACCTTCAATTACGAATGGAAAACCCCCGGGGAATCCGTGGATTGGAGCGAAGGTCAGTCGTTTGCATGCTGGATCAAAGCGGTGGACAACAACGATGTCACGGGACCGGGAATCACGTATAGTTCCCCGCAGCAGTGGTCGGTCGTCTCCCTGCAGACGAAACGCGAGGAGCTGGCCGAAGAATTGCGCAAACACGCCGAGGCGATCAAAGATCTTTCAGGAGCCCAGGAGGGGGTCAGAAACGAGCTGGGCGAGATCCTCAAACAAGGCGGTAACCAATGAGAAACCCCATGACAAAAAAACCAGCTGCGGCACTGGCAGGGATCGCCGCTCTGGCGTGCGCTCTGGCTCTGCCGGCGATGTGCGCCGGGGAACCGGCGGACCACCAAAGCGATGCCACCAGGGCGGGCATGTTGCAAGGCGACGTGAAGCGCGACTCGGCGGCCATCCTGTCCCGGATGATCGAGCTCCGCGATCAAATGCGCCAGCTGATGCCCGACGATGTTGCCGCCGTGGACCGCGCCATCCAGACGATGCAGGCCCTTTCCCGCGACGAGATGGAAGGGGCGGTCGCCGCCCTGCAGGATGCCAGCCGCAGCAAGGATGCCGCGGAACAGGTCGGAAAGATTGTCGCCGCGCTGAAAATTCAGGGGGTCGTCAGCGCAAGCCTCAAGAAGCTGTCGGTTGACCTCCAGGCCCGCGAAACCCTTGCCGGTCTCGCCGCCGAGATCACCGCGATCATCCGTCGCGAAGTCTCCGCGTTTTTGGAAATTGGACGGCTCGGGAAAATCCAGCAGAAGCCCGCGAATTTTCGCGGTCGCGACATGGAGCGCTTCCAGGTGGCGAAGGAAGACCAAAAGGGGATCACCGCCGACCTGAATCTCCTCAGCCGCAAAATTGAAACCCTGGCCAGGGACCTGGCCGACAATCCGCACAAAGGCCTGGCGCAGGCCGCAGCGATTCCGGCTTCGCAAAAACTCCCGGAATCCGCAGTCCTCGCGGAACGTTTCACGGCAAGCGGGCCGCTGAATGACGCGGGCGCGGCGCAGGCACAAATCATCCGGATCCTGATCGCCATGAAGGACGCTCTCGCGTCGGACCCCGACCCGGCCGCGAGGCTCCGCGAGCTATCCGCGAGGCTGGAGAGTGTTGGCAGCGACCAGAAGGAGGTCATGGATGCCGTCCTGCTCATCGGCGACAAGCGGGATCTCTCGCGGAACTTCAAGCTCATGCAGGCGAGGCTCGGCGACGAGCTTGTCGCGGTGCGCTTCGAGATCGAACCGTTGAACAACCTCGCCGCCGGACAGCTTCTGGCCGCGGGGGATTTCGTGGACAAGGCCCTCCTGAATTTCAACCGGATGAAGGAGGAACACATGGACGCCCGCACAAATACCGGCGAGTCCCACCGCGCGATCCTCGTCGCATTGCAGATGCTGAAGGAGCAGCTTGCCAAGCTCGAGGCGACGAAGCCCCGGACAGCCGCCGAACTCGCTGCGGAGCTGGATCAGCTCCAGCGCGAAGTCGCAATGGCGGCTGCGCAGCAGGCTCAGGCCGCGAAGCAGCCCCAGGTCTCACCGCCCCAGCAGCAGGCGATGCAGGCGCGCGCAAACGCCTTCCAACAAAGGGCGCTCCCCATCTCGCCTTCCGCCTCGCAGAAACTCGGTGACGCCGCGAACCAGATTTCAAACCCGACGCCGGAATCGCAGGCCGCCGCCGCTCAGGCCCTCGCCGATGCCGCGCAGGAATTGAACGATCAACGCAAAGAGGTGGCCGCGCTGGCAGCGGCGGATGCGGCGCTGGCCAAGGCGCAGGAACTCACCGACAAGGCCAGGCAGGATCTCGAAAACAAGCAGACCGCGGCGGCGGCGAACGACCTGAATGCCGCGAAGCAGGTGGCCGAGGCGGCGCAGAAGAGTGCCGCGCAATCCTCTCCGGCGGCCGCGGAAGCGATGGGCCAGGCCGCGCAGGATCTCGCGCAGGCGGAACAGGCCGCCGCACAGACCAAAAC
>JBAWVC010000035.1:0-15663 GCA_037147455.1 Verrucomicrobiota bacterium
TCACCGCGATCTGCGGGACCACGCCGGAAAGATACACGTTCTTGAAAAACACTTTGCCGTATCCCGAGAGCGACTCGACGCCCTCCTGGATGCGCGCGCCGCCGGAGTCGTTGAAGCAGACGACCGGCATGCCCGACTGCTGGGCGTAATCCATGATGTCGCAAATTTTTTGCGCATGCATGGCACCGAGCGACCCTCCGGCCACGGTGAAGTCCTCGCTGTAGGCGGCCACCGGGCGCTCGCCGACATAGCCGGTGCCGCTCACCACGCCGTCAGCCGGCAGATCTTTTTTCTCCATGCCGAAGTTGTGGCACGCGTGCTGGGCGTGCATGCCGAACTCCATGAACGTCCCTTGCTGGAACAGGTTGTCGAGCCGGTCGCGGGCGGTCATGAGACCCTTCTTCCGGCGGGCCTCCAGCTTGTCCTTGCCGCCCCCGGCGAGCACCTTCTCGCGGCGGGTTTCCAGTTCTTCGATGAGTTCTTTTTTGATGGGCATGTCAGTGGGATGGGTTAGTGCGAGCAGGAGCAGCCGCAGGACTTCGGTTGGCAGAGTTCGGTGAGGACGCCGAACGAGCTCTTCGGGTGCAGGAACGCGACGAGCTTCCCTCCGGCCCCGTCAATGGGAACCTCGTGGATCAGCCGCGCCCCGGATTCCTTCGCCTGGGCGAGCTGGCCGGTGATATCTGTGGTCGCGAACGCGATGTGGTGGATCCCCTCGCCCTTGGTTTCGATAAACTTCGCGATCGGGCTCTCCGGGTCGGTCGGCTCCAGGAGCTCGAGATGCACCTCCCCGCAGGCAAAAAAGACCGTGCGGACTTTCTGCGACGGCACTTCCTCGATGGCCCCGCATTTCAGACCCAGGGTCTTTTCATAGTAGGGAACGGTCGCCGCGATGGATTTCACCGCGATGCCCAGATGATCAATTTTTTGAATAGTAGCGCTCATGTGAATGTATTATTAGTAAATCTAATATCAGCAGGGAGGGCAAGAACTTTTCTGCAGGGCGGCGTGGGCGCGGGCGACGTGGATGTATTTCTCCGCCCAGGCGCGGAGGGCGGCGCGCTCGTCGTGGCCGAGTTGGCGGACGACCTTTCCCGGTGTTCCCATCACCATTGAACCGGCGGGGATTTTCGTGCGCGGGGTGACGACGGTTCCTGCCGCGACGAGGCACTGGTCGCCGATCTCCGCGCCGTCCAGCACGACGGCCCGCATGCCGATGAGGCATTCGTCGCCGACCGTGCAGGCATGCACGATCGCCCCGTGACCGATCGTGCAGTAGGCGCCGACGATCGCCGGGAGGTCGTCCGCGAGGTGGATGATCGAGCCGTCCTGGACGTTCGACCCCTCGCCGATGATGATGGATTCGATATCGCCGCGCAGGACGCATCCGTAGAAGACGCTCGCGTCCTTCGCGAGGCGGACATCGCCCATGATCCGGGCGTCGGCGGCGACGAAGGCGGCTTCGGAAAGTTGGGGTTTGAGGAAGAGGAATTTTTCGAGGCGTTGTTCGGTGGTCATTTGAGCAGTTTGTTGCGGATATCTTCGGGAAGCTTCGATGTCGAGATCCAGGCTTTTGCGGTATTCGGGTCCTGGCGGATCCAGTCGCGGGCGATATTTTCGGTTTGTTGGAGCCGCTGTTTCGGGTCCGAGATTCCGGCGACCCATGTGAGCGCGGCCTCCGGGTCCTCCTGCGCAATTTTTCTGGAGAGCGAGCGGAGCGCACCGTCTTTGGAGGGGCCGGAGGGCTGCTTGTCGAGCCATGCGGCGGCGGACTCGGAATCCTTCGACGCCCAGCTGCTGACGACCGTCTCCATGGCGCCGGCCCGCTCGGACTCCGGCATGGCGGCCACGTATTTTGCAGCGGCTGCGGGCGAGGTGTTTGCCCACTGGGAAACGACCGAACGGACCGCGCTCGATCGCTCGTCCGGGTTGGTGAGTGAGGACGACCATTTGAGCGCCGCATCGGGAGAAATTCTTCCCCAGCCCGAGGCGACCGACTGCAGGGCGCTCTTGCGGTCTTCAGCGGTCAGATTGTTAAGCGCTTGCGCTGCGGCCTGCGGGTTGTCGTTGCTCCATGTCGAGAAGACAGACCTCATGCTGTTCGAGCGGGCCTCGCCGGCCGGCAGGTTGCGCACCCAGTCGAAGACCTCCTGCTTGTTTGTCGCGGAAGCCATCCACTGCGAGGCGATCTGGCTGGCCACATTGGAAAACGTCCGGCCGGATGGCAACTGCATGGCGGCCGCAGCGGCGGCGGCGGGATTTTCCCTCGCCCAACTCGAAAAGACGCCGGAGACCGCCTGCTGGAACGTGTCCCCCGGCGGCACATGTTCCAGCACCGCCTGGAGGAGCGCCTTGCGGTCGCCGTTGGGGTTCTGGCTCAGGTTCTGCAGGATGTTGCCCCGGATGCCCGGGTCCTCAATCGAGATGGCATAATTCAAGGCTGCGGGGAAATCGGTTCCCGCCCAGGCATTGACAGCCGTGGAAACCGCCTGGCTCCGCTGGGCATTTTCGCCGATTGTCAGCGCGGCTTTCAGGGCGGCCTTCGGGTCGCTCTGCGCCCAATTTTGGATGACCTGCACGCGCGGGTCGGAGTAGGGGTTTCCCGAGGAGGATGCCGACAGGCTGGAGGCATATGTCCAAGCAGCCTGGGGATCCTGCTGGGCCAATGCCGAGACGAGCGCCTGGCGGGCCTGTTCGGCCTGGCGTCCGCTCAGGCGGGCGACAGCGGCCTTTGCCGCCTCGGGATCTTTTCGTCCCCACTGGTTAAAAATCATAAATAGCGACGAGTCGCCCTCGCGGGTGCCGGGGGACGAGGTGACGAGCGAGAGGGCGCGCTGCGGGTCTTTCTGGGCGAGATTCGAGATCGCCATCGAGCGGATTTGCATTTTGAGCTGCGGCTCGGACAGCGAATCCGCGAGGGCCATGGCCCGGTTGGGATCTTTAGACGCGATGCTGGAGATGACCGACATCACGGCATTCTGACGCATCCCCGGCTGCTTGATCCCGATCGCGAGGCTCCACGCGCCCTGCGGGTCGGATTCCGCATACGCCCCGAGAACCAGAAAAAGCCCGGTCTCCCTCCCACCGGGCGGGTTGCCGGAACACATCTCCGCAGCGATGGCCGGGAGGTCGGAGACCTTCAGCCGCTCCTGCAAGTCGGCGTATTTTTTCATGGAATTCATGCCGCCGAACCCGCCGGATTCCAAGCTCGCGAGTTCGGCGCGGAGGGTGGCTGCCGTGAGGGGCACGAGCTTGTCCGGTTTCTTGGGATCCAGATTCTGAACCGGTGCGCCGGGCATGACTTCCTGTCCGGCGACGGCGACTGCGGCGCGTTCATTCGCGACAGGTGGGGCCGGCCTGGCGGCGGAGGGCACGGAGGAGCGGCCCAGATAATAACCGGCTCCGGCACCGACCAGGCCGGAGAGAATGGCGGCGATGAGCGTTGTGGCGTATTTTGTCATAGAGGGGGGAGGCCTGCACCGCCGAGCAGTTCCTCGGCGGCGAGCGAGGGGGCGAGCTGCCCGGCGAGGATTTCGCGCTCGAGCCGGGCGGAAAGTTCGGCGACGTGAGGATCGCTCAAAAAACGGACGCGCAATTCCTGCTCGACGAGCGCCTGCCACCACGCGAGCGCCTGCTCGCGTCGTCGTCGGTCGAAATCCCCGTCCGCCTCCACATGCGCGAAATATTTTTCGATCTCGCGCCAGACTTCGGCGATCCCGGTGCGCTCGACCGACGAGGCGGCCAGGACCGGCGGCTTCCACCCTTCGGTGGCCGGGCTTAGGAACTGCATGACGCGCTCGAACTCCAGCCGCGTCGCTTCGGCACGGATCTTATTTTCGCCGTCCGCCTTGTTCACGAGCAGGATATCCGCGATCTCGAAAATCCCTTTTTTCATCCCCTGGAGTTCGTCCCCGGCGCCGGCGATAAGGAGGAGGAGAAAGCAATCCACCATCGCGCGCACGGCGATCTCGCTCTGCCCGACGCCGACGGTTTCGATGAGGACGACATCGAAGCCGGCCGCCTCGCACACTGCGATGGTCTCGCGGGTCTTGCGCGTCACCCCGCCGAGCGCGCCGCCGGACGGGGACGGCCGGATGAAGCACTCGTCGCGGCGCGAGAGGGTTTCCATGCGGGTTTTGTCGCCCAGGATGCTGCCCCGCGTGAGCGAGCTGCTCGGATCCACGGCCAGCACCGCGACCTTTCGCCCGGCATCGCAGAGGTGGTTTCCCAGGGCCTCGATGAACGTGCTTTTCCCCGCGCCGGGAACCCCGGAAATCCCGATGCGGTGTGCGAATCCCGGGCGCTCTCCGATCCGGTGCAAAATCTCGCGCGCCAGCGGACGGTGGGCGGGGGCGTTGCTCTCGACCAGCGTGATGGCCTGCGACACGAGCGCGCGTTCACCGGAAATAATTCCCCCGACCAAGTCATCGACCCCCGGCACGCGGCGCGTGCAGGAAACAGATGGAGGCTTCCTCTGCGGCTGGGGAATGCCCGGCATCACCGATGTCGCAAAGCCGTCGCCGCCTTCTTCGGGGACCCACGGCGGACGTTGCTCGCTCTTGGACATCCCATTGAAATACATCCTGCCAGCCCACCGCGTCAACCGTGCGACACGTCGTGGGAAGGGGACCCGAACAGCCCGCTGGGTGCCGAGAAACATTGGGGGCTTGTTTTTCGAAGACCGCACCCCGAAGGCGGCGCTCCGGGAAGACGGCCCTCAGTAAGCTGCGGCCTGCTTACGGGGCGCGGAATCGGTAGAACCGGGCGCGGCTATTATTCCATGCCTGCGGATCCCGGAACGTGGCCGTGCCGCCGGCCGTCAGAGTGACCGTGCCTGCCGGCGTCCAAACGTGCGTGGCCAGGTCCGTGCATGACTCCACGAGGACGGTCAAATGGCCCGGCCCGGTGATGTCGAACCCAAATTGATTCGATACGAAGCAGGGGTTCGTCGCCGTCGGATTCCAACAAACGGGTGCCTGACCGTTCCACGGGTTCGTCCATCCCGTCGTCCCCGGCAGATAGAAGACGGTCAAACCGCTGTCATTTGCGAAAGTGGACGAATCGGCGGCCGGGGCGTTTCCCAGGAGATAAACGCTCGTCAGGCCCGGGCAATCGCTGAACGCCCAGATCCCGATGCTGGTGACGCTTTTGGGGATTTTTACGCTCGTCAGGACAGGGCATGCCTGAAACGCGCTGTTGCCAATGCTGGTCACGCCGTTGCCTAGCGCGACATTGGCCAGGCTGGAACAACCGTAGAACGCATAGTCTCCGATGCTGGTCACGCTGTTGGGAATCGTCACACTTGTCAGGCCACAGCCTTGAAAGGCGGCCGTCCCGATGCCGGCGATGCCGCTGCCCAGCGTGACGTTGGTCAGGCCGGAGCATCCGAAGAACGCGTAGCTCCCGATGCTGGTCACGCTGTTGGGAATCGTCACGCTTGTCAGGCCGGTATTCCCGTTGAACGCATAAGCTCCTATGCTGGTGACGGTGCCGGGGATCGTCACGCCGGTCAGGCCGCGGCCTTGGAACGCGGCGGTTCCGATGCCGGTGACCGTCAGGCCCGCAATGGTGCCGGGAACTGTCACCTCGCCGCCGGGGCCTGAGTAGCTGTTGATCGTGGCCGTGCTGTTGGAAGTGGCCATGTAGCCGAACGACGGGACGACAAGGTTTCCATGCCAGAGGTAGGAGGTCGTGGCGTTGGCGGTTGAGCCCAGCGCGACAGTCACCGCGTTGCCCTGGATCTCGGTCTGGCTGGACGGGGAGCCGTCCATTTGCACGGTGGCCGGACCGTTGAAGCCGTTCGGGAGGATAACGGTCGCGGTCTGATTGCCTGTGGAATAAATCCAAAAATCCATGCCGCCGCCGATGTTAGTTTCCGCGACGGACGAGACGGTGCTTGAGCCGCTGGGAGGGGTGAGTTTGGCGGCCACCATCTCCGGCGAGGAAGCGAGGAAACCGTAGGGCGCGATCCTGGTGCCGTTGCTGGTTAATTCCTGCGGGCCGAGATTGGAGACGATGCTCACCGTCCCGTAACCGGCCCGGATCACGCCGTTGTCCTCGAGGGCTCCCGTCCCCCACTGGTGGCTGAACGAGTTCACCGCCATGCCGGTGTAGCGCGCGCAGACAGATTTTTGGAGCCGGTCAATCCACAGCAGCCACTGGCGCGTGGGCTCCTGGTTGATATCCGTGGGGTTGAGGTAATACGTCATCCCGTAACCCAGGCCGAGCGTCCAGGATACCGTCTCATCGGTGGTCACCGGCGCGCTGAGATCGTTGTAATTCATCGCGAGCTTGTCGTGAGCGATGTATTGGGCCATCGGAAATATCTGCCATGTCGATGGCGCATACCGGTCGCGCAGGAACCGGCGCCAGACCGGGGCGTTGATCGTGGGGGCGAGGCCCCAGGCCAGGCCGCAGAATTGCGATTCGGAATTCACGAGGCGGTCGAAACCGTTTTCTGTCGAGACTGGCAGCTTCCGGCTGTCCTCCGCGGCGATCGCGGCGAGGCCGGCCACGTAGGCAGTAGGCACCGGCGATGCGACGTTCGTGTCGTATTGCCAGGAGCGCGCGCCCACCTGGTCCTCGAAAAGCATGTCCACCGGATACGTGCTCGTGAACTGCGTGGCGGTCGAGCGGTTGGCCGCCTGCACGTCGGGATGCCAGGGGGACGCGGTGTAGCCGCCGTTGCCGAAGTAGTCCTCGTAAGAAAGTGTGCCGTCGAGGTTGAGCACCCGCGGTTCATGGCCCATGTCGAGGCTGGCCTGATACGTCGGGCCGCGCGGGTTTTCGCCCCAGAAAGTCGGGTTCGTGTAGGGCATCGTGAGGATCCCTTGGGTCCGCGCCTGCGCGATGAAATTTTGAAAGTCGGCCTCCGTGCCGAAGGCGGCGTTCGGCGGCAGGTGATCGGGGTATTGCTTGTCGAATCCTCCGTGGAGGTATTGCGTGAAATGGAGGACAGACGGCGAGGGCAGCTTCGAAAGCTCGTCCGTGAGCTGCGCGCAATTGCCGAGGTGCCGGATCAGCACCGACTGCTTGAATTTCGCGAGCACGTCGGACGACATCTTGTCCGCCAGCGTCCGGCTGAAACCGTTGGCCTGCGAATACGCCTCCAGCGAGTCCGCGGTGGAGTGGCCGATGGAGATCCGCGCCACCGGGGACTGCCACGTCTGGTTGGCAGTGACGTATGTGCCGAAGCCGCGTTCGCAGAAGCCGCCCTGCGCGTCGCCGCCCCAGTCGAGCTGCCCGGGCACAAAGAGGGTCGCCGGATCGGTTGACCAAGGATCCGCCGGAGCGGGTTGTACGCCGAAAACCGCCGCGTTTCCGTTCGACGTTTCCACTTGCAGAAAATCCGCGAAGGCCGGCGGATACGGAAGGCTGTTGGTGTAGTAGAGCTCGGGCTGCAACGCGGTGAAAAAGGGATGGCCGCCAACTTCGAACCAGTTGCCGCCCGTCCGCACGAAGGAGCCGATGGCGCCGACGGTGGCCGGTATCCCGCCCGCCAGCGACGCCGGCACGAGCTCGCCGTAGGGGTTCAGAATGGCGAGGTAATCCGCGGCTCCCAGGGCGTCCGCCATCTCCTGGACATTGGATAATTCGACGATGGTGATGCCCTTTGCCGCCAGGGCGGCCGCACTGTTCAGACGCGCGAGCCATTCGTCGAGCCTCACCGACGACGGCCAGTTGTAGCCGATGACCGGGCCGCGCACCATCGAGAGGATTCCCACTTTGGTCCGGGTGGACGTCTGCGCGAGGTGTTCGATCGCGGCAGTCACAATGTCCATGGAGAACTCGACGCGGTCCCGGTCCACGGTGCCGCCGATGCGCATCAGCCAACCGGCGCTACCATTGCCGCCCAAGTGGCTCCCTGAGAAAAATGCGCCGCCGTTGGCCGAATCGAGCAGCACGACGTCCGCCTGCCCGGCAGCGGGCGGACGGTTCACGACTGCGGTCTCGGCGGACCACTTGCCGGCTAAGCTGGAACCCAGCCAGCTGGTCCCGTTGGCCGTGAAGCTGACAGCCCCGGGATCGCTCCCCTTGCTCCAATCCAAGCCTCCGCCATAGAGACTTCGGTAACCCCAGCCCGGGTCAGCCTGCGCCACCTGGTTCCAGCTTGCCGGACTGCCCTCGGTCTGAATTTGAAAATACGTCTTGTTATACGCCATGCCGACGCCGTCGCTCGAATGATTCGGCGCGATGAACCGATGCAGGCCCGCCGGATCGAAGCGCAGTTGTGCCGGAAGGGTCAATCCCAGCATGGCGCCGACCCCGGGCGTCACCGCCGCCGAGATGTCCAACCCATCGGCGCGATCGGTCAGAGTGGCCACCACGGTGATGTTGGCGCTGTTGTAGGTCAGCAGCAGATGGTCGCCCGACAGCGTCGCGTTGAATGTGTTGGACGAAGAATTGGAAGAAAACGCGGACGCGTTGAGAGTGCTGTTCTCCGAGAACGCCGCCGACCATAGCCCCTCCGTTCCTCCCGTCGCGATCGGTCCGCCTCCCGCAGTCATGGATACGATGGAACCGTCGGTATCGCTGATCAAAACGCTGGTGCTGTTGCCCGTGAAAAGATAGCCGCCCTCAACTTTTGTGATCGCCGCATCCGCCTGAAAACCCGGAAAGACGGCCAGCGCGAGCACGATCCCTGCGCACCGTGCAAGCAGCCGATGCCCGCACCGCTGCGGAACAAAGCCTTCTCTCGCAGGGTAAATAGTCGTTCTTACTCTCACAGGTTTGTTTGACACCCTGCCCCGCCTCATTGCCCAGCGACATCTTTCGATGACTTTACGTAAAGAACCTCGCGGCAAGCCACAAGGCCTTTGGAGGGGGCTGTTGAGTGGTTCAACTGCGGCTAGGATGAAACAGGCTGGCATTGTTGCCGGCCCCAGAGTTAAGGTAAGCCCGTCGGCAAACTCAGCCGCAGTCCGCGTTTTTTGAACGATGAGCCCGAACTCCCGAACCAGCCTCCGAGAAATTGCGGAAATGACCGGCGTCACCCGGATGGCCGTGTCGCTCGCGCTCCGGGGCAAGGCGGGGGTGTCCGAGGCGACGCGCAAGAAGGTGCTGGCGGCCGCGAAGCGGCTCGGCTACGAACCGGACCCGGAGGTCGCCAAGTTCCTCGCCCATATCCGGCGGAAGGCCCCAGCCGGCACCAAAGCCTGCCTCGCGCTCCTGACGTCTGGCCCCACTCCCGAGGCCTGGAAACATTACGTGACCGAACGGAAATACGTCGAGGGGGCGCGCGCGCGGGCGGAGGAATACGGCTACCGCGTGGACGAGTTTTGGATCAACCAGCCCGGGATGACCATGGCCCGCCTCGGCAATATCCTCTGGAGCCGTGGGATCGAGGGCGTTGTCATCGCCCCGCTCCAGGAAAGGCTGTCTGGAAAACGGTCGCGGTCCATCCATCTGGATTTTAAACTCTTTTCCTCGGTCGAGATCAGCGAGACGGTCGAGTGGCCGGATTTGGACCGCTCCAACCACGACCAATACACGTCGATGCTGAAGGTGCTCGACGCTCTCGCCGGCCTGAAATACCGGACCGTCGGGCTGGTCCTCGAAGACGCCCTCGACCTGCGCGTGAACGGAAAATGGGCGGCCGCCTACCTCTATTACCGCCAGCGCCACGGCACCAGAACGATGCCCCCCCCGCTGGTCATGCCGTCTCCGAGCCAGAAGGTTTTTGACAGGTGGTTCGACCACCATCGCCCGGATGCCATCGTGAGCGTGGACCGTTTCGGGCTCCGGTTCCTCGAGCGCAGGGGGCTGAAAATCCCGAAAGACATCGGCTATGCTTCGCTGGATTTGGACGGGGATGCGGAGGGCTATCCGGGCATGAGCGGGATCGATCAGAACTCGCCCCTCGTCGGCGCGGCCGCCGTGGACATGCTCGTCGCCGCCATCCAGCGCGGCCAGCGGGGAGTTCCCGAGCACCCGCTCCGCACCGAGATCGAAGGGACATGGATCCCCGGGAAAACCACCGCCAGGCGCCGCGCCGCGCCGCGCCGCGCTGAGAGGGTTCTCCCCGGCGGAAGACAGTCCGGGAGCTTTACGTAAACATGCATTGCCGGTTGGCATGTCGGCGCGGGATGGTATTTTGGCAGCCATGAACACCACCCGGAAACCCGCAGTCGGACAGGGAAGCCGCCGCTTCCTGTTTGGAACCCCGAACAAAAACGCGCTTGTCGCAAAAGTCAGGCTGGCCGCCATCGGTTTGGGTGCGGCGATCCTTGCGCTCAGCGCTGCGCCCGTGCAGGCCGCCGACACTTACGACGCCTCGCTCAAGGCGGGCGACGAGCACCGGGTGAAGAAGGAATACGAGCCGGCCCTGGCCGAGTATGTGGCGGCGTTCGGCCTTTCCTCGAACGACGGGATGAAGGCGCTCGCCCTGGGCAAGAAGGGTGGCGTCTATCTCGACCAGAAGAATTATTCGGCGGCCAAGCAGGCGGCCCAGGAGGCGCTGGAATACAAGGGGCTCGCGCCGGTCGCGAAGGTCATCGCGCTGCAGGTGCTCGGGGATTGCCAGCTCAAGGACGAAAAGGATTACGTCGGGGCCATAGACACGCTGGAGCAGGCGTTGCTGCTGCAGGGGGTGGATTGGGCGCAGCCCTCGCTGAACCTTTCGCTCGGCGACAGCTACCGCCTCTCCGGGAAATTCGACAAGGCGCTGGAAACGTATCAGAAGATCCCGGCCGTGGAGGGCGCTTCAAACGGGATCAAGTCGATCGCGTGGCTCAACATCGGCCTCACCTACCAATACAACCTGCGCGATGAGGCCCAGGCAAAGGCCGCCTACAAAAAGGTCGTCGAACTGAACCCCGGATTGAAGACCGAGGTGGACGAACATTTGTCCCGCATTCCCTGACCGGCCGGGACAAATGCAACCGGCCCCGAATAGCAGGAGGATCAGGACGTTTTGGGATGCTGCCCATTCAGGGCAGGGCTTGTCGTTTTCCAAGACCCGGCGCGGCGCGGACGCCTGCCCCGGGCTGTTGGAAGATGCCCCCTCGGAGCGTAACCGCGTGCCGTCCCGTCCTTCTTCATCCTTTCGATCGGCAGCTTTCCTGCGACCGCTTCTCGCGCTCGTCTTCTGCCTCGGGCTCGCCTCGTGCCGTCCGGGCCCGTCACCCGCCCCTGCGGAAAAGCCTGTTTCCGGCAAGGAGGCCGAGGAGGCCGCCGAACCCGAACCCGCGAGGAAAGAGGGTCAAAAGACGCTGCTCGTCCACTACATGCCGTGGTATGAAACCCCATCGGTCCGGGGACAGTGGGGCAGCCATTGGAAAGGGCACCAGTCCCAGCACAAGCCGGACACCATTGGCGCGGACGGCCAGCCGGACATCTACTCCCACTACCACCCGCTGATCGGCCTCTACGACTCGATCGATCCGGCCGCCATCGAGTGCCATCTGCTGCAGATGAAGCTGGCCGGGATCGATGGGGTGATCGTTGACTGGTATGGCATCAGCGGCACGGCGGACTATCCGCGCATGCACGACGCCTCGCGCGTCCTGTTTGATGCGGCGGGGAGGTCCGGGATGAAATTCGCGGCCTGCTTCGAAGACCGCTCGCTCGAACTCATGGTCAACATGGACAAGTTTCCGTCGGACCAGGTGCCGGAGCAGCTCGCCAAGACGGTGCAATGGATGGGAACGGAATGGTTCGCGAAGCCGCAATATTTCCGGCTCGGCGGCCGCCCGCTTCTCCTCAACTTCGGACCGATGTATGTGAAAGACCCGGCCGTCTGGAAAGCGGCGTTCGATTCGGTGCCGGACCGCCCCGCGTTTTACGCGCTGCACCATCTCTGGAAAAACGCTGGAGGTGACGGCGGATACACATGGGTCCACTGGGAACCATGGAACGGATATCCGGAAGAAGAGACGGTCAAGCGCCGGCTGAACGGGACATTTTCCGAAATGACCGTCACTCCGCAGCAGTTGATCGTCTCGGCCTGTCCCGGCTTCAACGATGTTTATGAGCAGCATCACCGCCAGCTCGAACACCGCGACGGCCAAACCCTGAAAGAGGCGCTGGAAGTCGGCATGGAAGGCCCCTGGCCGGTGATCCAGCTCGTCACCTGGAACGACTACGGCGAAGGCACAATGATCGAGCCGACGCACGAATTCGGATACAAATTTCTCGAGATCATCCAGCAGGCGAGGAAGCAGGAACTCGGCGACACCTTTAAATTCACGCCCGGCGACCTGCGGCTTCCGGCGCGGCTTTACAAGCTTCGCAAGAGCGGTTCCGCTCCGGCCGCAGATCTCGACCGGATCGCCCGCCTGCTCAAGAAGGGGCGCTGCGGCGAGGCGCGCCGGGAACTGGACAAGCTCGACGGCGGTGCGGGCGGATAACCTTCAGACGCCCCGTCCACGCGGTCATTCAAACCCTTCAAGCAGGTCCCTTGCAAACGGGTCGCCCTCGGCCGCCAACTCCTGCAGGAACTTCATGCCTGCCTCACGGACCCGCGGGTCGGCATGTCTCGCGGCGGCAGCGGCGACCTTAGGGTTCAAGAACCGCGCCAGCATCTCCAATGCCTCGTCCGGCAGGGCCTGCGGAAGACGCTCCAGATACATCTCCTCCGCTTTGCCTTCCAGAAACTGGATGTCGTATGTGTCCTTGGCCCGCCCGGTATCCTGCTTCGTGACCAGGAGGTCCACGACATCCGGCAGTCGGGTGCCATCGTCCTGCGGAGCGGCGCGGTTCCAGACTTCATCGAATCCAGAAACCTCCATCTCGTTTGGACGGCGGAAAATGTCCAGAGGACGATCCAGCCCGGAAATGCGGACGACTCCATCGTGTGCGATGATTTTCGGGAACTCCTGCTTCCCAACGGGCGAAAAGGTTCCGATATCCGTAACGCTGAGCTCCGGGGATTCGGCCAGGGCCGACAACACAGCAAAGCACCAAAGATCCGGAGATTCCATCGGGTCAAGCCACACATCCAAATCATGTGTGTTCCTGCTCAACCCGTGGGTGATCACGGCAACGCCCCCTAAAGTCACCACGCGATAACGCGCGGCCAAGCGACGGACTATATCGTCGGCGAATTGATGTTCCGCCATCTTGCGATATCCTCCTTGATCCGATCGGAAATATAAAGGGCATCGGCGACCGAGTGAACGCCTCCGGGCAACCAGGGTTCGGAGTTGTCGGGGATCCGCTGGGCGCCGGGGGATTTTGTTCTCCCCGACATGCGGCGGAAGATCTCCCTCGCCTTCATGCGCGAGTAAAGTTCCTTCTGCCTCTCCACGTTCGGACGGTATTGCTTCACGGTGTCTCCCCTATACCACTCCACGAAGCCGGAGGCAAGGCGGAGGAAGGGGAGGTTCGCTGTCATATTCTCGACAGTTATAAATAGCTGGCTACCTTTTGGAACATCGCATGAGCTCCTTTGATCGTTCGCCTGACCCTTCTCGCCCCTACGGCCATTTTTCGCCGGACGGCATGGAGTTTGTGATCACGGATCCGTTTGCCCCGCCGCGGGCGCAGATCAATTTTCTTTGGAACGACACGCTCATTTCTGGCCTGAACCAGTTCGGCAGCGGGGACGGGGTTTTCAACAACCAGACGATGATGTATAACCACCCGGAGGGCCGGGTGCGGATGATCCGCGACGGGCGGCGGTATTTTTACGTGCGGGACAACGGGACAGGCGAATTTTGGAACGCTGGGCTGTTTCCGACAAACACGCCGGGGGCCGAGTTTGCGACGCATGTCGGGCTCGGCTACTCGCGGTTTCTCATGAAGTCGTCGGGCATCGTCTGCGACAGCCGGGTGTTTCTTGCGCCGGACGAGCCGGTGGAGATTTGGGAGTTCACCATTCGCAACGAATCGGCGAACGCCCGCGATCTCTGGCTGTGCCCGTATGTCGAGTGGCTGCTCGCCGGCTACGCGACATTCAGCAGCCCGTATTCATATCTGCGGAGCGCGTTCGACGAAAAAAACCGCGCGGTGCTCAGCTTCAACACCTCCGACGAACGCCCGCACGGCCGCTACAACGCCTTCGTCGCCACCGACGGGAATGTCGCGCAGTGGTGCGGTGGCCGGCGCGATTTTCTCGGGCCGTTCGGCATTCCCTCGCAGCCGGCTGCGATGGTGGATGGCCGCCTGTCGTGCCGGGAGGCCTGGTGCGAAGAGTTGGCGGGATCGCTGGCGATCGAGGTCAAGCTGGCCGCCGGCGAGGAGCGCAAAGCCGCCGTGATTCTGGGTAGTTTCGACACCGATGCCGAAAAGGACCGCCTGATCGCGAAAGTGCTCCCCGTTTCCTACCGGACATCGGCATGGGACCGGCTCAAGCAGGAGAAGCGGCCGATGATCGAGGCCGTGCAAATCGAAACCCCGGACGCGCAGGTGAACCGGCTGGTGAACATCTGGGCCAAGCAGCAGATCCAGCTCTGCGTGGAATTCGGTCGCGACGGCGCACGGGGATTCCGCGATACGCTGCAGGACGCCTGGGGGATCGCTCCGTTCAATGCCCCGCTGGCCAAGGCCAAGATTAAGGAGACGCTCGCCCACCAGCATTCCGACGGGCACGGGATCCGCGGATGGCTGCCGCTGCAGATGCACCACTATTCGGACGGCCCAGCGTGGATCGCGCCCACCGTCGCGGCTTACGTCAAGGAAACCGGCGACCGTTCCTATCTGGATGAAAATGTGCCGTATCTCGACGAAGGGGAGGCGACCGTCCTGGAGCACACGCTCAAGGGCATCCGGCATTTGAGCGGCGACCTAGGGGTGCACGGCCTGGTGCTCGCCCACGAGGGCGACTGGAACGATTCGCTCAACTGGATGGGCCGCGCCGGCAAGGGCGAGAGCGTCTGGACGAGCATGGCCCTCTACCATTCCTGCAATGTCATCGCGGAGATGGCCCGCGACCTTTTGAACGACCCGTCGCTCGAGCGCGAAATGCAGGACCGCGCCTCGCGCATCGCCGCCGCCATCCAGGAACACGGGTGGGATGGAAAATGGTATCTCGCCGGCTGGAGCGACTTCGGTAACCCGGTCGGCTCCTCAACCAATAAGGAAGGCCGTATTTATCTGAACACCCAGACATGGGCGGTGCTCACCGGCCTGGCCACGGGAGAGCGCAGGGAGCTTTGCCTGAAAGCCGTGGATGAAATACTCGAATCCGACCACGGCTCGCTCACGCTCTGGCCGCACTACACGAGGGCCGACGAAAATGTTGGCCGCGTGACGATGCTGCTCCCCGGCATGTATGAAAACGGCACGCCCTACTGCCACGGCACGGCGTTCAAAATCGTCACCGACATCGTCGCCGGGCGGCCGGACGAGGCGTTGCGGAGCTGGCGGAAAGTCATGCCCGACAACGCGGCCCACCCGTCGAGCGTCTCCGGCTGCGAGCCCTACGCCTTCACCAACCAGTATCTCGGCCCTGCGAACGGACGCGCGGGCGACTCGATCAGCGGATGGATCACCGGCACCGCCGGCTGGATGTTCCGCGCGGTGCTGGAATATTTCTGCGGCGTCAAGCCCGGCTACCACGGGTTCACCGTCGAGCCGTGCCTGCCCTCGGAATGGGACCGCGTGAATATCCACCGCGTCCTGCGCGGGAAGTCCTACGAGATCGCGGTCGTGCGCGGATCCTCCGGCTACAGCATCACCGTCAACGGTGCGCCATATTCCGGCGGAGAGCTGCCTTACATTTCC
>JBAWVC010000036.1:0-15571 GCA_037147455.1 Verrucomicrobiota bacterium
GTCGGTGTCGAAAAAACTCCCAAAACCGGCTTAAGTTAGTGCCATTCGGGTCAGGGTGCATGTTCTTGCAGTTTTTTGCGACGCCGGCGAAGGGGCCTTGCTCATTGACATTGTGCACGACTCACCGACGAACAGGCGTGATGCCCGGTCACAGGTTGGCAAAAAACTTCTTTTCCGCAAGCCGGGTCCATGGGACGGCGCGGGCGATGCCGCAGGGGAGGGAATTGCCGCCGCCGTGGAGGATTTCGGCATGGGCGAGCGCGGTGCCGGAGACTTTTTGAAAGAAGGCCAACCCACGCGCCCAGTCGGAGGCGACCGTGGAGCCGGATTTGATTTCGACGCCGGTGAGGTTCGTGTCGTCACCGGCGAGGAGATCCACCTCGTTCCCCGTATGGTCGCGCCAGAAAAACAGGCTCGGGCGGCGAGCCCGGTTGGTCATCGCCTTGAGATACTCGCCGACAACGAGATTTTCGAAAATCGGCCCACGGAGCGGATGGTTTGCGAGGTGCCCCGGCTCGCGGATTCCAACGAGCGCGCAGACGGTGCCGGTGTCGGCGAAATACAGTTTGGGATGCTTGGTGAGCCGCTTGCCGAAGTTGCGGTGATACGGGCGCAGAAGCGTTACGACGAACCCGGCCTCCAGGACGGAAATCCACGCCTTCGCGGTATTGAGCGCCACCCCGCAATCCGCTGCCATGGAGGCCAGGTTCAGAAGCGTCCCGACCCGGCTGGCGCACAATTGGACAAACCGCTGGAAACCGGCGAGATCCCCGATCGCTCGCACCGTCCGCACATCGCGGTCGATGTACGTCTGGATATAGGCGTTCTGCCACGACGTCGCATCCCGCCCCCCGGCAACCACCGCCGGAAATCCGCCACGGAACATCGTCTCATCCAGCGTCCCCCTCACCCCGGTCTCCTGCAGCGAGCACGGCAGCAGATGCAGCACCGCCGTCCTGCCCGCCAGCGTCTGGCTCACCCCCTCCATCAGCGCCAGATGCTGCGAACCCGTCAAAATATACCGTCCGGGATCGCTCCCCGAGTCCACCTCGCTTTGAATGTAGGAAAGCAACCCCGGCGCGTGCTGGACCTCATCCAATATGACCGGCCCGGGAAAAGATTTCAAAAATCCCCGGGGGTCACCTTTCGCCGCCTGCCGCACATCCAACTCTTCCAGCGTGCAGTAGGCATGCTTCGGAAAAACCGTGCGAACCAGAGTCGTTTTTCCGGACTGACGCGGCCCCGTGAGCGTCACCACCGGAAATTCATGGGATTGGGTTTTCAGCGCGGCAGAAAGAAGACGCGGGATCATGGTTTATGTAAAAATGCATTCCGTCTGCATATTTGCAAGTTCCGCTTCCACCTTCGCCTCCCTGGGCAGGTAGATTTTTCCTCCCGAACCGGAACAGCGTGCGGATGGCCTCGCGGCAGTTGTTATTCTTCATGGAGGCCAGTCCATCTCGGCGGTCTTGAGGTCTCCGATATTCGCGGTGGAAGTCTTGGCGGCGAAATGGAGCCGCGCCTGCATGTCGAGCACGTAGCGCCGGGATTTGATTTTAAATGCGTTTGCCCTGCTCTCATCCCGGCTTGCATGCGGCCGCCTCTTGCTTTTCATTTATCCTGAGATGAAAGCCCTGCTGTTGTCGCTCCTGTTTTGTCCGGCCCTGCTGGCTTCCTCCCTGCTCGAGGATCTGGACGCCAAGCAGGTCGAGGAAGTCGCCCGCGGCGGGCAGGTGGTGGTCCTGCAGGCGGTCGAGGGTAACCCGTGGCCGAGGGTCCGCGTTTACCAGAAGGTTTCCGCCACCCCGCAGGAGGTGGCCGCGGTTTTCTTCGATTACAAAAACGCGAAATCCTACGTCCCAAACGTCATTAAATCCCACATCTCCCGGCAGGTGGCCCCCTGCGCGGCCGAGGTGGATTACGGGATCGATGTCCCGATCCTCCCGGACGAATATTACACCGCGCTGAACACCCTCACGAGCGAAACGGACGGCGGATACCTTGTCACATGGCACCTCGTCCGGGCGCTCCAAACCAAGGCCAGCGAAGGCAACCTGAGGATCGAGCAATGGCGGGACGGCGCGGTGATCCGCTACACCAACCTCGTCACGCCCAGCTCGGCCATGGCCAGGCTTCTCAAATTCATTGCCATCGAGCAGATGAAAAGCACGGTCCGGGCAATCGTCACGCGGGTCGAGAAACAGAAGTCGGACAGACCTGACGCACTCAAAGACGAGGTCCGCGACCTCGAGTCCGCCCTGAAAAAAGAGACGGGCAAACAGTAGAGGGGGCCTCTAAAGAACCAGCTTGCGGTAAAGCCGCTGCAGTTCGCTGACATCGGACTGGAGCGGCCGGCCGTCGATTTCGGAAACCGCCCGCACGCCGACCCGGCTGTTGGTGAGGAAGCAGGCGGAGCATCGCGCCACGTCGTCCGCCGAGAGCAGGGCATCCTCCACCGGCAGTCGCCCTTTCACCCACGCCCTGACCACGCCGTCCCGCGCGCCCGAATCCCGCGCCGGAGTTTTCCAGGCGCCGTCGATCTCGAGAAAAACATTTGCCATGCTCGCGCAGACCAGGTGGCCGGACGGGGCGAACAGCAGGACGTCACCGACGCCCCTGTGCCGCGCCTGCTCCAGCGCATCAACGTTCTGCCAGTAGTTCCCGGTCTTCCATCCGCCCGGCCTCGGAAAATACGGCGCCGCCGAGGATGCCGCGCGCACGGCGGGGAATTCCGTCCCCACCTCGCATTCCTCAAAAAGCGCATAGGCCGACCCGCAGAAGGGATCCCACGGGCTCCCGACCCCCGCTGTGATGTAGATCCTCACGACTCCCGCGGGCTCCGCGGCTGCCGCTTCCTCCGGGATCCCGGGCACCGCAACCCGGCCCCATCCCATCGAGTTCGTGGCGCGCGCAAGCCGCTCCAGATGGGGCTCCAAAAAGACTGCCCGTCCCCGGTGGATCGCGACCGTCTCAAAAACGCTCATCCCATACCGGAACCCGCGGTCCTCGAGCGAGACGCCCGCGCATCGCTCCCACAATCCGGATTGGAAACGCCACGCGCTCACAGGATTTTTCTCCGAAAATGAAGCCTCTTCATCAGACCGTTTCGATTTTCCATGCTTGGGGGAGATCCTGCCTGCCGTGATCGTAGTGGAGTCCCAGAAAGCCGGCCGCGCGCGCCGCCGCGCAGTTCTCTTGGATATCATCAATATAAAGAGTTGCGGCAGGGTTGACGCCGAAGCGGCTTTTCGCGAGTTCAAACACCGCCGGGTCGGGCTTCATGATCCCGTCCAGATAAGAAAAGATCCTGTCGCGGAAGACGGAGAACACCTCGAACTTTTTGAAAATATACCGGTGGTGGATCTCCCCGATGTTTGAAACCAGAAAAACCGGGATCCTCCCCGAGAGGTCGCGGGCAAACGCAGTCATCCGGGTGTTTTCCTCGAAGATGTCTTCCCAGATCGCAACAAACGCCTCCTCCGCGCCGGTGTCGTGAAATTCGCGGCGGACGGCGGAAAGGAACTGCGCGCGCGTGGTGCGCCCGAGTTCAAACTCATGGTTGGCTTCGGTGATCACGGCGCGGTCCGGAAGGGACTCGAGGCCGTTCTTTCGGGCCAGGAGGTTCGCGGCCTTCATGTAGTCGAACAGCAGCAGAACGTTTCCGATGTCGAATATGGCGGCTTCAATTTTCACGAATCATGTATTTTTTGCGGGGTGATCGGAAAGTTACCGGCCATAATCGACACGCCCTCGGTAAACAGCTCGGCCAGCAAACTGGAATTATCATACGATGAGCCAATCCTCCGGGCCGCAGACAGGCTGGCCATGGAAGCCTTTGTTTGAAATAAAGCCAAGCACAAGCCAGGGCTGTGGCGGGTGGACTCGTAAAGAATGCCATCAGCCCCCGCGTTCATCAGAGCTTCCGCCCACAGGCGGGAAACCGCATGGTCGGCGGAGAAGCACGCCGCAGTTTTTGCGCCGATGGACCGCCTTGCCACAGCGTCTCCCGCGTTGAAGATGCGCAAGCCTCTCGGCTTGATCCGCAAGTGGTATTCCCAGCGGGATTTCAAATCGGACTCGCTGAAGGCCATGTCTTCAGGCATCCGGGAGTTCAGGTCGCGGCCAAGGCCGCTTTCCCAAAAGCAGGCCGCCGGGCTGGCTCCCAAATACAGCACGCCATAAGGCAGAGCAGGCCCGCTGAATCGCCCGTTCGCTTTCGTGAAGGCCAGCGGAAGCCGCAGTGCTTTTTGATTATTGCGCCACCAGTCGGCAGGAACCGTCTGCTCCCATCGGACCTTCCGACTATCGAAATGGCCCGGAGGGTTCGGCCTGCCGGGATCTTCAACTGGCATAAGCCTCGGCGGCTGCAATCAATTCCGGTGCTTTGGAGGGCGTTTGCAGGATGTGCATCAGATAAGGGATTCCGCCAAGCTCCTTGCGGCGGGCCGCCAGGAACGCCAGGGCCGACCAACCGTCGGGGATCCGCTTGAGGATTTCGGGAATCCAGCCGCGCACGCACGTTCCATCGAGTTGGAATTCCGGAAAGTAATCTCCCCGGCGATTTTCAAACGAGATGGCGAGCAATTTCCCTTTGAGCTTGAGGTTGTGGACCGACTGCCGGGAGGCCAGGCCGAGCCGGGCTCCCATTTCATCGGATGTCAGCAGGCGGCCGACCGCTTTTAACACCTCGATTTGAGCGGTCGTGCCCCGCTTTTTCAATGCGCCACGGAGGGATTCCAGATCGACATCCCTGGCCGGTCGGACCGTGAGGTAGGACGCGAACACGTCCGCAAGGTCCCCGGCGGAGAGATCGAATCGTGCCAGCAATTGAAAGACGGCTTGCTTGTCGAAGTTCGGGTCAATTGACAGCTCTGTGGACATAATGGACGGATAACAAGATATCGTCCATTTGTCAATGGCGAAAACGAACTCCGCCACACCGGGGTGCGTTACGAACGAAAGACGGTTTGACAAGCGCGCCGGGCAGTTGCTAAGTTCCGCGCGTTCGCGGGGATTCCCCCAGATGTTGTGGAGGCGGGTTCCCGGCGACACAACATCCATGCAATCAGTTCTCGATACTCCGGTGCTGGTGCTGAACCGCCTGTGGCAAGCCGTGAATACTTGCAGCGCGCGGCGGGCCTTCACGCTGCTTTACCAGGGCCACGCCCAGGCCGTCTCCGCGGATTCCGGCGAAGGATTTTTGACGCACGACTTTGCCGGATGGCGCGATTTTTCGCGCGAGAACCCCCACCCGGAAATGGTCAAGACGATCACGATGAACGTGAGGATCCCTCGGATCATCGTCCTGCTGATGTTCGAGCGCCTTCCCAAAAAGGAAGTGAAGTTCACCCGCCACAACGTCTTCGAGCGCGACAAGAACACCTGCCAGTATTGCGGGGAAATCTTTTCGCGGGAAAACCTCAACCTCGACCACATCCTGCCCCGCGACCGCGGCGGCCAGACGAGCTGGGAAAACATCGTGTGCTCCTGCATCCCCTGCAACACGCGCAAGGGAAACCGCCTGCCGCACGAGGCCAGGATGCAGCTCGTCCGGAAGCCGAAGCGGCCGAAGTGGCGCCCGTTCCTCCACATCTCGCTCTCGAACACGCCGCACGACAGCTGGAAACACTTTTTGGATATCGCGTATTGGAATGTCGAGCTGGGCGATTGATCCGGACAGCCGGACGGAGAAAGCCGGGCTCGCATAAATTTCGGACCCGTGTTATAGCCGATTTCAAGTGGAGGACATCAAACAACGCCGCAGCCCCGCCGTCTGGCATTACCTCAACCGGTTCCTGACGGTTCTGATCGTGCTCGCCGGAGTCCTTTTCATCGGGCTCTCGCTCTACCCTGAATGGCGGCACCGCAACCAGCTTTCCGCGAAGCTCGAAGAGGAGCAGGCCAGGCTCCGCTCCGAACAGCTCCTGCAAAAAAAGCGCGAGCGGGAAGTCGATCTGCTCCAGACCGATCCCTCCTATGTGGAGACCATCGCGAGGGACAAGCTCAGCGTCATGAAGGAAGGCGAAACGATCTTCCGGCTCGACGGCTCGCGGGTGCCGGTGGTCGAAACGTCCGCGCCCCGGAAATCAAAATAACCTCGCATTGTTATTTGCGCGGGGTCCGCGGCATGGTATCCGCCTAGCATGAACGACGACCTACAGTCATTGGACACCTCCGCGATCTCGGCCCGTCTGGCCGCGCTGCGGAGGTTTCTTTGACTTACCCGAACTGACCCGCAAGCTCGCGGAAATCGAGGCCCGCATGAACGAGCCGGATTTCTGGAACAACCGCGAAAAGGCCCAGCGCGATGTCGCCGAGGTATCCGCGCTGAAGGGAAAAATCCTTCCCCTGCAGGCGCTCGAATCCCGCGCGGCGGACCTCGATGTCCTCCGCGAGCTGGCCGGCGAGGAATCCCCGGAAAACCAGGCGGCCGCCGCAGCCGAGGTGGTCGCGGAATTCGAGGCGCTCCGGACCGACCTGGACAAATTTGAAATCACGGCGCTGCTCTCGGGCGAATTCGACAACAATCCCGCATTCCTCACCATCCACGCCGGCGCCGGCGGAACCGAGTCGTGCGACTGGGCGGACATGCTTCTGCGGATGTATCAGCGCTGGATGGAACGGCGCGGGCTCGCATCCGAAATCGTGGACATCCAGCTCGGGGACGAAGCCGGGGTCAAATCCGCCACGCTGCGAGTGACCGGCGAGAACGCGTTCGGATACCTGCAGACCGAGATCGGGGTCCACCGGCTCGTGAGGATCTCGCCATTCGATTCCAACAAGCGCCGCCACACGTCGTTCGCGAGCGTGGACGCCGTGCCGGAGATCGAGGATGTCCCGCTGGAGATCAACCCGGCCGACATCGAGCGCGACACTTTCCGCTCTGGAGGCAAAGGCGGGCAGAACGTCAACAAGGTCGAAACAGCCGTCCGCCTCCGCCACATCCCGACCGGGATCGTCGTCGCCTGCCAGGCCGAGCGCAGCCAGGGCCGGAATTCCGAGCTGGCCATGCAGATGCTCAAGGCCAAGCTCTACCAGCTCGAGCTCGACAAAAAGCGCGCCGAGGTCGACCGCCAATACGGAGAGAAGGGCGACATCGCCTGGGGCAACCAGATCCGCTCCTACGTCTTCCAGCCCTACCAGATGGTCAAAGACCTCCGCACCGGCGTCCAGTCGAGCGACATCCAGGGCGTGATGGACGGCGAAATCGATGCCTTCATCGAGGGAAAACTCCGCGGCCTGACCTACAAAAAAGGCGCGGCGGACGACGAGGAACCCTAAGGAGCCGTCAATAAATAAAGGTAGCAACCTCGCTTGTTCTTTTGGCCTCTGGCGGCGTTGCTCCTCAGTCACAGAGTGCTTGGGCTATGCTCCTTCGTCGCGCCTTGCCAGAGGCCAAAACTCCTGCGCCATCCTGCCACCTTAATTTCTTGACGGCTCCTTAACCCGGATCAAATGGAACGCCAAGCGGCAATCGGGCGGCGTGCAATGAACGCAACTGCCCCCAATGCCAGAAAGCCCATGACCCAAGTGCTGGTCTCCGGAACCGCCACCGGGGCTGCCGGCGCGAAGGATGTCAGCTGGATGCTCTCACCACTGCCCGCAAGCAGGGTAAATATACTTGCTCCCGTCGGGGTTAACGCAGAAAAGCCATTTGAGAACAAGTTGAAATCACCAACCACCGTAGGGAATGACGCTGCCCCCCAGAGACCTCCGGGAGTCGTTTGACCGACGAGTTCCGAGTGGAAATCGAGCGTCCCCCCGGCTGTATTCAGGAATATTACGCTGAAATCAGAACCGGTAAAAACCCCGTTTCCCGATGAAGCCCCCGATACGGTGAGCTGGAAATTCTGAAAAGCATTCGAAAAAGCAGCTCCCGAGAAGGATGAGAAGCCCGGATTGTTGAATAGCGACGTATCCAGCGTGAAGGTGGCTGTCGCGGAAGCCCCGTTGCTGAACTGCGCTCCCGACCACAGTGCCTGGATGTCTATAATGTCCGCACGGGAAACCTGAGCCAATGCAAATACCGCTGCCAGCGTGATAACAAGAGTCTTCGTTTTCATAGTTCAGTGATATGTTGATTTAACTTATATTGACCCCGGTCAAGTTTGTCCAGAACTATTTTATGACATCCGTCAATTTTCTATTTTGGAGTGCGGGCTGTGGGCCAGATGGGGTGCGGCCAGGCTCAGGCCGCAGCAGGCAGCGGAGAACACGTCGGGCTCCCATTTTGTCTGACAACGATACCCGGCCCTGCGAGCCGGGCTTTTGAATTCAGGCCCTTTGGGCCACGCTTGACGCGCATGTATGGGCAGGGCACCGCCGCGATATATGCGGGAGTTGCACGCTTGCGTCGGGCTGGAAAATGCGGGAATCTCAACGCATTCATGGCAAACCGTTCGCGAAACCACCGGGCAGCAAATTTTTTCATCGGACTCGTTCTGGTGTGCCTGGGCGCGTATCTGTTCGTGTCGCTGGTGACGTATTCGCCCGGGGACATCCCGAAGTGGGCATGGCTGATTTACACGAAGGCGTCCGCGTCGTCGGTGACCCACAACATGGGCGGGCTGTTCGGGGCGCTTCTGGCCGGGCACGTCCTGTTTTTGTTCGGCGCGGCCGGATACCTGCTGGCCATGGGGCTCGTCGGCTACGGGCTGGGGAAATGGTTCGTGCCGAACTATTCGCTCAAGGACAAAGCCGGATGGGGCGCGCTGATGGTGATCCTCGCGGCCTGTCTTTTTCAGATCCAGCCGTGGGCGCTGCAAAGCTGGAAAGACCTCTTCGGGATCGCGGGACCCGGCGGATGGATCGGGCTGAACCTCGGAAAAAACGCGATCCTCAAGCCGTTTGGTCTGGCGGCGGCCGTGATGCTCGTGATCGTCTATTTGATGAGCCTGGTTTTCGCGATTTCGAGCCATCCATTGCGCGACATCCGGTTCGCGTGGAAATCGCTCATGGCCTGGCTGGAGGCCAGGAGACTCGAGCGTCTTCAGCGCCTCGATGATGAGCGCCGGGTCGAGGAGGAGAGGAAGCTCCTCGAAAAGAAGGCGCAGAAGCTCGAGAAAAAGCTCAAGAAGCAGTCCCCTCCCGAGCCTGTCCCCGAGCCCGCGCCTTTGCTGCCGGAGATCGAGCCGGAGATCATCGATGCCCTGGCCCCTTCGCCGCCATCGAAAAAACCGAAGCTCGCGGATCTCCGCACCGGCAAGGACGAGGCGTTCAAGCCCGGCCTCGCGGATGTCCACCTCGAAAACTACACGCTGCCCGGGCTGGACCTTCTGGACATCCACGACGAGAGCGCGCGCACCCCGCTGGACCGCGACGAGCTGCTGATGATCCAGGGCCTGATCATCGAAACGCTCGCGCAGTTCGGCATCAAGGCCACGCCCGGGACGATCACCAAAGGCCCGACGATCACCCGCTACGAGGTTTACCCGGACATTGGCGTGCGGGTGGATAAAATCGTGTCGCTCGAGAGGGACATCGCCCGCGCGACCTGCGCCGAGCGGATCAACATCCTCGCGCCGATCCCGGGCAAGGACACCGTCGGCATCGAGATCGCGAACTCGAAAAAAGTCAAAGTCACCCTCCGCGAGCTGTTCGAAAAAGACGCCTGGCGGGACACCACGTCGCGGCTTCCGCTGGCGCTCGGGATGGACGTTTACGGCCACACGATCATCGGGGACCTCGCCAAGATGCCTCATTGCCTCGTGGCCGGCACCACCGGCAGCGGAAAGAGCGTCTGCATCAACTCGATCATCGCGAGCCTGCTTTTCCGGTATTCGCCCGAGCAGCTCCGCTTCATCATGATCGACCCGAAGGTGGTCGAGATGCAGATCTACAACAAGCTGCCGCACCTGATCACCCCGGTCGTCACCGACCCGAAAAAAGTGCTCCTCGCGCTCCGCTGGCTCGTGGATGAGATGGAGCTCCGCTACCGGATCTTCGCCAAGTGCGGGCTCAAAAACATCACCGCCTTCAACGACCGCCCGCTCCCGAAATCCCAAGCCGAACTCGATGAGGAAAAGGCGGCCGCAGAGCCGGAGCCTCTGCCCGAACCGGAAGGCACCGAGACGGAGGAATTGCCCGACGAGGAGATGCCGCCGATCCGGGTCCCGCGGTCCGACGACATCATCGTGCCCGACCGCATGCCGTTCATCGTCGTCATCATCGACGAGCTCGCCGACCTCATGCAGACGGCTCCGGCGGATGTCGAGAGCGCGATCGCCCGCATCACCCAGATGGCCCGCGCCGCCGGGATCCACATGATCGTCGCCACGCAGACGCCGCGCGCGGACGTGGTGACCGGGATCATCAAGGCGAACATCCCGAGCCGGATCGCGTTTCAAGTGGCCTCGAAAATCGACAGCCGCGTGATCCTCGACGAGAACGGCGCCGAGAAGCTCCTTGGCCAGGGCGACATGCTCTACCTGCCGCCGGGAACCTCGAAATACACCCGCGCGCAGGGCGTGCTCGTCACCGAAGACGAAATCCACCGGATCGTGGAATTTGTCGCGGGTCAGGCGGAGCCGAAATTCGATCCGGGCATCCACGACAAGCTGACGAGCACGGCGATCCCCGAGGAGGAGGTCAGCGACGACGACGAGGATCTGGTCACGAAATGCCTGGAGGTCGTCCGCCAGGAAAACCGGGCATCGACCTCGATGCTCCAGCGGCGGCTCAAGCTCGGCTACACGCGGGCCGCACGCGTGATGGATATTTTGGAACAACGAGGCATTGTCGGACCGAAGGACGGCGCGAAAGATCGCGAGATCCTCGTGGACCTGAACGAAGAATTTTAACAAATGGACACACCGGATTTTTTTGTGGGGGCCCGTCTCGGCGGGGCGAGGATCAAGGCGGGCATCTCGCTGGAGAAGGCCGCCAAGGACACGCGCATCCGCGTGCAGCGTCTCCGCGAAATCGAGGCGGATGATTTCTCCGGCTTCACGCACCCGACGTATTCGCGCCTCTTCCTGCTCGATTACGCGGAATATCTCGGCATCGATGCGGAAGAAATCCGGCCGCTTCTGCCGGATCGTGCGGGAGCCGCCGGGGGCGGGTTCCAATACATCAACGCGCTGGCCCGCGGGCCCCTGACCGCGCCGGCTCCCTTGCAGCACAAGCGCCGGGTGGTGCTCAGGTCCTTCGTCGCGGTTGGCGCCGCCCTCGTCCTGGTGGCGGCCGCGCTTTTTGTTTACTCGACCGTCAAAAAAATCCAGCGCGTCACGGGGTCTTCTCCGCTCTCGGAAAAGGCGGCCGCCGGGTCGCCGGATGCCTCTCCGGCCGAAATCGGCGTCGAGCAGCCCGCCGCAACGCCTGCCGCCGTGGAGAGCGACATGCCGGTGATGCGCGCCCTGCCTGTGGAACCCGCCGATGGCGGCGGAAATTCCGCGCCTCCTCCAGCCCTCTG
The DNA here is from genome assembly GCA_037147455.1 of Verrucomicrobiota bacterium. Taxonomy (GTDB): domain Bacteria; phylum Verrucomicrobiota; class Verrucomicrobiia; order Chthoniobacterales; family Terrimicrobiaceae; genus QYQL01. Next base: position 11,411 of record JBAWVC010000036.1, read on the forward strand.
ACCCACCCCGGGCATGAGCTACAAAGTCGGCATGGTCAGCCTCGGCTGCGCAAAAAATCTCGTGGACGCGGAGATCATGCTCGGCGGGGCGCGCGAGGAGGGGTTCGAGATCACCGCCGATCCTGACGAGGCGGATGTCCTGGTCGTCAACACCTGCGGGTTTATCGACTCGGCGAAACAGGAGTCCGTCGATGCCATCCTCGAGTCCCACCGCCTGCGCGGGCTGCGCGCGCGGCCGGGGCAGAAGCTGGTCGTGAGCGGGTGCATGGCCCAGCGATTTTCGGCCGAGCTCGCGCGCGACCTTCCTGAGGTCGACGCCTTCATCGGGCTCGACCAGGTCGCGGATGCGGGGAAAATTTTCCGCAGGATCCTCGGGGAAGACGCCGGGGTGCTGAATCTCGTGACCCGGAAATCGCGCTACATCCCCGACTACTCCACGCCCCGGTTCCGCCTGACCCCGCGCCACACGGCCTACGTCAAAATCGCCGAGGGCTGCAACCACCCCTGCAGCTTCTGCGTGATCCCGCAAATGCGCGGGCGCCACCGCAGCCGCACGGTGGATTCGGTGGTGCGCGAGATCCGGCAGCTTGTCGCCGACGGGGTCAGGGAGATCAACCTCATCAGCCAGGACACCACCTATTTCGGCATGGACCTGTGGCGGGAAAAGGCCGGGCCGCACCAGCCGGTGGACTCCGCGCGCGGCCCCTCGCTCGTGCATCTCCTCGACGAGCTGGCCGGCATCCCCGGAGATTTCTGGGTCCGCCTGCTCTACACGCACCCGGCGCATTGGAGCGACGAGCTGATCGCCGCGATCGCACGGAACCCCAAGGTCGCGCGCTATGTGGACATGCCGCTCCAACACATCCATCCGGAGATGCTCAAGGCGATGCGCCGCGAGACGTCGCGCGGACACATCGAGGACCTCATCGCCCGCCTCCGCGCGGGGATCCCCGGCCTGGGGCTGCGGACGACATTCATCGTCGGCTTCCCCGGCGAAACCGAGGAGCATTTCGAGTCGCTCCTCGGGTTCATCGAAACGGAAAAATTCGAGCGCCTTGGCGTCTTCAACTACTCGCAGGAAGAAGGCTCGCGCGCCGCGAAAATGGAGGGGCAGATCCCGGCGCGCGTGAAAAACCGCCGACACAGCAAGGCGATGAAACTCCAGCAGAAGATCGCCCTCGAGACAGCCGCCGCATCCGTCGGGCGGACCCTCCGCGTGCTGGTCGAGCAGCCGAACATCGGCCGCACCGAGCGCGACGCGCCGGATGTCGACTGCCGCGTCATCCTCACGGAACCCCGCGAGCCGGGAACCTTCGTGAACGCGGAAGTCATCGGCTCGCAGACCTACGACCTCGTCGCCCGCCCGGAGTAATCCGCTCAGGGGCGCTGCTACGACGTCCGCGCGAGAAGTTTTTCCGCGAGCGCCCGGAGCGTGTCGGCGCGTTCGCCGATCCGGGAGAGCGAGCCGAGCGCTTTTTCCGTAAGCCGGGCGGCTTCCTTTTTCGACTCCTCGAGGCCGAGGAGGGCGGGGTAGGTGGTTTTGCCGGCGGCGGCATCCTTTCCCGCGCTCTTGCCGAGCTGCTCGCTGGATTGCGTGACGTCCAGAATGTCGTCGACCGCCTGGAACGCGAGGCCGAGGTGGTCGCCGAATTCCTCGAGGATCCCGAGCACCCGCGGGGTGGCGTTCGCGCTCATGGCACCGAGCTTCAGGCTGCAGACGATCATGGCGGCGGTTTTGCCGCGGTGGATGAAGCGCAAATCCGACGCGCCGGATTTTTTTCCCTCCGCCTCGAGGTCAGCCACCTGGCCGCCGACGAGAAACCGGCTGCCTGCCGCCCGGGCGAGCTCGGAGACAAAGTCCGCGAGGCCGTATCGTTCGGCCGGCTTTGACTTCACCAAAATCTCGAATGCCGCAGTGAGCAGGGCGTCGCCCGCCAGGACCGCGATCCCCTCCCCGAAGACCTTGTGGGAGGTCGGGCGGCCGCGGCGCAGATCGTCGTCGTCCATGCACGGCAGGTCATCGTGGATGAGAGAGTAGGTGTGCACGCACTCGACCGCACAGGCCGCAGGCATGGCATCGGCCAAACGCCGGATCCCGCACGCGCGGGCCGCCGCGAGACAGAGCACCGGCCGCATCCGCTTGCCCCCGGCAAACAGGCTGTAGCGCATCGCCCGGTGGATGGTTGCCGGCTTCGCCGATTCTTTGGGAAGCCACTGGTTGAGCATGCGGTCCACTGTCCGCGCATCGTCGGCTATCAAGGTATCGAGGTTCATCGGGTGCGGCGGTATTTACAGGATGGGAGAGGGTCGATGCAAGCCCGGCCGCGCCGGACTTGTCGAAGAGGGATTTCTGGCTAAGGTGGCGCGATGATTTCGATCGGCCCAGAACCGGTTCCGGATGCGTCGGGACATTTCGGCCCCTACGGGGGGATGTTTGTGCCGGAAACGCTGATGACCGCGCTGCAGGATTTGGAAAAGGAATACCGCGCGGCGGCGGCGGATCCCGCTTTCCAGGGCGAGCTCGCGGAGCTGCTGAAAAACTTTTGCGGCCGGCCGACGCCGCTGTATTTTGCCGGGCGTCTGACCGGGAAGCTCGGCGGGGCAAAGATCTATCTCAAGCGCGAGGACCTGCTGCACACCGGGGCGCACAAGATCAACAACGCGATCGGCCAGATCCTCCTGGCGCGGCGGATGGGGAAGACCCGGATCATCGCCGAGACCGGGGCCGGGCAGCACGGCGTGGCGACGGCGACGGCGGCGGCGAGGTTCGGCCTCGAGTGCGTGATCTACATGGGCGCCGTGGACATGGAGCGCCAGGCGCTGAACGTGGCCCGCATGAAATTCCTCGGCGCGAAGGTCGTCCCGGTCATAGCCGGGCAGGCGACGCTCAAGGAGGCGATCAACGAGGCGATGCGCGACTGGGTCACGAACGTGCGGACCACCCACTACATCCTCGGCAGCGCGCTGGGCTCGCATCCGTATCCGATGATCGTCCGCGATTTTCATAAAGTCATCGGCGAGGAAACAAGGCGGCAGATCCTCGAGCGCGAAGGCCGGCTGCCCGACCAGCTCGTCGCGTGCGTCGGCGGTGGCAGCAATGCCATCGGATTTTTTCATGCGTTTCTCGGCGATGAATCCGTGCGGATGACCGGCGTCGAGGCGGGCGGCGAAGGCATCATCCGCGGCCGCCATGCCGCGAGGTTTCAAGGAGGAAAACTCGGGGTTCTGCAGGGGACCAAGACGTGGCTTCTTGCGGATGACGACGGCCAGATCGAGCTCACACATTCGGTCTCGGCCGGGCTCGACTACGCGGCGATCGGCCCGGAGCACAGCTACTACCGCGACCAGGGGAGGATCGCTTACGATTTCGCGACCGACGACGAGGCGCTGGCGGCCTTCCGCGCGCTCTCCGAACTGGAGGGTATCATCCCCGCCCTGGAGTCCGCGCATGCGATCGCCCACGTGATCAAAATCGCCCCGTCGCTGTCTCCGGAGACCCTCGTCATCGCCAACCTCTCGGGGCGCGGCGACAAAGACGTCCAGCAGGCAGCGGAATTCCTCCTGAAATGAGCGTTGCGGAAAAAGTGATTCCTTTCGAATCCAGGCAGGAGGGATCCGCCGGTATCGCACAGGCCATCGCAAAGTCGCAGGACTTGCTTCTTTCGCTCCAGCAGCCGGACGGGCATTGGGAGGGGGAGCTTTTCGTGGATGCGACGCTGTCCTGCGACACGATTATCTTCCTGCACTGGAGCGGGCGCATGGATCCAGACCTCCAGCGCAAGTGCGCCAACCACATCCGCAAACGCCAAACGGAGGATGGCGGGTGGAACACTTTTATCGGCGGGCCGTCCGAGATCAACGCCTCGGTGAAGGCCTATTTTGCTCTCAAGCTCGCCGGCGACTCCCCGAACGCGCTCTGGATGCGCGAGGCCCGCGCAAACATTTTGAGGCTCGGCGGCATCCCGCAGATGAACACCTACGGCAGGCTCTACCTCGCGCTGCTCGGGCAGTTCCCCTGGGAATACGTGCCGACGGTCCCTCCGGAAATCTTCCTGCTGCCGAACTGGTTTTTCTTCAACATCTACGAGATGTCGTCCTGGAGCCGGACGATCATCGCGCCGCTCGCGATCCTCAACCACTCGAAACCCACCCGGACGCTCC
>JBAWVC010000037.1:0-15332 GCA_037147455.1 Verrucomicrobiota bacterium
GCTCGGTCTATGAGCAGAACAGCCGGAACCAGCGCCGGACCGCGAAACATCTCGGTATCTCCCGCGCGACCCTGGCCCGCCATCTCCAGAAACCGGATCAGAAATGAGCCGGCGGCCTCGAAACGAGACAGCGGGTGCTCCAAAATGCTGCCGCCGACATATGATCCACCCACGGCGCAAGGTTGGCACGGTTCTTGTTATGATTCATCCAGTGACAACGCGAAAAAAGAATGCACCTGCCGATGAACCGGGCGTTCAAAAGCGGAAACGCAGGAAGGAACATCTGATCCATCTCGACGATCTCATCCCGAAAAAGGATGTGGCTGGCGGATCCCGGTCGTTGTTCGGCGCGAGCACCACGCAACCAACAGCCCGCAACCAAGAAAAGAACATCCAATGAAAACCAGCAAAGCCAAAATGCCAGCGAAGAACAAAGTCGTCGTCAAAGACCTGAAACCCATTAAGGCCAGCAAGGTCAAGGGCGGGATCAGCAACGAGCCCGTGTATCGCAACATCCTGAAAAAGGATCTGTCCGGTGGACCCCAGTCGTTGTTAGGCGGGAGCATCACAAAACCAACAGCTAACATACAAATAAACACCCGATGAAAACCAGCAAAGCCTAAAAGCCAGCGAAGAGCAAAGTCACCGTCAAAGATCTGAAGCCAAAGAAGGACCCGAAAGGCGGAAAAAAGGTCGCCATTAAGTGGGAATAACCCCGTGAAGACACCTTGGTCTCAAAACAAGCTTTAGGCTCATTCCCCCAACCACCCGTCATGTCCTATCCTTCGGGAGGGGCATGGCGGGAATTTTTTTGTGCGCGGCCGGTCGCGGGCTATCCGGTAACCGGCGGCAGGAAGTTCACCAGTGCGAGCTGGTAAAGCAGGTGGAGTTCGCGGCTGAGCCGGGAGTGATGGGGCGGAGGGGACGCTTCGGAAAGAATGGCGCGGAGCGGGCGGGTGCCGTCACATCCGCGGAGGATCTCCAGCACCCATTCGGGGAGGCTCAGCTCGATCAGCGTATTTGTTGCGGGGCTTTTGATCTTCAAGTTCCGAAGCGTATGCCATGCCCTCCGGCGCGTAGGCCAGCGGTGTTCGCGGAGGGCCGGCGTTACTACGGGCCGCCACGCGGGCAGTTTGTCGGGGTTATCCCACGGCGGCAGCGCCTCGGGTTGCGCCATGAACACGGCGCGATGAAACGACACGGGGTTTTCGATGTAGGAGAGAACGCCATGTCACGTGATAAAATCGAAGCCGCGCCCCGCGGTCCGCGCGAACTTCCGCATCGTGAGGTCGCCCACCATGAAGTGGATGTTTTTCATCGCCGGCATCCGCCGCTGCAGGTCGGTGGCTACGGCGACCGACCGGGGGGAGAAGTCCGCCGCAACGATCTTCGAGTGCGGGAACCGCCGGCTCAGGGAGAACGCTTCTGCGCCGGTCCCGCAGCCGGCGACAAGGATCCTGGATGGCGAGGGCCGCGCGGGCTGCCAGACAGCGGCGATCCATTCCATGGGCGCAAGGCACCATCGCACGCCACGCGTGGATTTCATTTTGATCGCCGGATAAGGCCGCCGCTCATATCCCCGCCGGACTGTGTTCCCGATCGCCATCGCTGTGACTCAAGCATTTCGGAATCGAAAAATCACATAAAACTTTTTCTGCAGTTCCTCTTCGCGGGCGGCTCCATACCCCGTGCGATCCTCCAGCCATCTGCCTGTGGCCGCCTGTTCAATGAATGGTTATTCCCCGGCCAGCCGCGAAGCGAGCGTCCTTGCTGCACGGTCGGTCTCGATCACCTGTTCGAGCCCCGGGTGGTCGAGGTGCGGGCACGACGCCATCACCTTGGCCACGATGTCCCAGATTTTCGGGAAACGGATCTTCCCGGCGAGGAAGGCATCGACGGCGATTTCATTGGCCGCGTTGAGGACCGCGGGGAGGGTTCCTCCTCGGGTTCCGGCTTCCACGGCGAGGTCGAGCGCGGGAAAGTCGTCGCGCCGCGGCGCCTCGAAATCCAGCCGGCCCAGCCGTGCGAAATCCAGCGGCTTGAGGGAATTCGGAACCCGGTCCGGCCATGTCACCGCGTAATGGATCGGGAAACACATGTCCGAATGGCTCATCTGCGCGAGCGTCGAGCCATCCACAAACTCGACCATCGAGTGGATGATGCTCTGCGGGTGGACGATCACCTCGACCCGGTCGATCGGCAGGTCGAACAGCCACCGCGCCTCGATCATCTCGAGCGCCTTGTTGAACAGCGTGGCGGAGTCGATCGTGATCTTTTTTCCCATCTGCCAGGTCGGATGCCGGAGCGCCAGCCCGGGGGTGATCGCCTCGAAATCTTCTTTCGGCGTGTCGCGGAACGGGCCGCCCGAGCACGTGAGGATCACGCGCTTCACCGTCGAAGTATCGCGGCCTTCGAGGCACTGGAAAATCGCATTGTGCTCGCTGTCCACCGGCAGGATGCGCACCCCGCTCTTCGCGGCCGCCTGCATGACCGTCTCTCCGGCCATCACGAGGATTTCCTTGCTGGCCACCGCGAGATCTTTGCCGGCTTCGATCGCTGCCAGCGCGGGCCTCAACCCTGCCGTTCCGACAATCGCCACCAGTATGAGGTCCGCCTCCGGCATGGTGGCTAGTTCGATGAGCCGCTCCATCCCGTCCGGCCCGTCGGTGCGGACGCACCGCGCTCCGGGAAAATCCTTCGAGGCGGCGGCGAGCGCCTCCGCGTTGTTGTGCGCGGACATCCCGACGATCTCCATGCGGTCCGGAATATCGCGGGCTACTTTGAGCGCGCTTTGTCCGATGGAACCCGTCGCTCCGAGGATGACGACCCGCCTTTTTCTCATGACACCCCGAGGACAAGCCTCATGTAGAAAAACAGGAGCGGGGCCGTGAAGAGCAGGCTGTCGATGAGATCCAGAGTGCCGCCGATTCCGGGAAGCATCCTGCTCGAGTCCTTCGTGTTGGCGCCCCGTTTGACAATCGATTCCGCGAGGTCCCCGATGACCGCCGCGAAGCCGAGGAGAAGGCCCAGCACGATGATGTCGTCAAAACGGAACGCCGAGAGCTTTTCCGGAATCAGCGCATACAGCCAGCACGCGGCGATCAGCGCTGTCACCAGCGCCCCCGCGAAGCCCTCCCACGTTTTGTGCGGGCTGATGTGCGGGGCGAACGGGTGTTTGCCGAAGAGGCTGCCGAACACGTAGGCCCCCATGTCGCTGAACTTCGTCACCATCACCAGAAACAGAACGTAGTATTGCCCGGTCGTCGACCCGTCGGCCGCTCGCGGCGTCAGGTAGGTGATCTTCGTGATGAAGCTGAACAGCCACGGGATATAGAGCAGGCCGAAGACCGTGTAGCTCATCGCGCGCAGCGGGTCCCCGCGCGTGCCGCGGAACATCTGCCGCGCGAAGGTGACGATCAGAAAAAGAACGAGGACGACCAGCTCGAAATCATAAGCGCTTTCCGGCCCATGGTCCTTCATGAGAATAAATCCCCCCACCAGCAGGACCGCCGCGCAGATCAGGCCGGTGAGCGTGAAAACCCCGATCCCGTCCGCCTCGAGCATCCGGTAGTATTCCCAGAGCGCCACGAGCGCCATGAACGCCACCAGGCAGAAAAACCCGAAGTCGTATCTCGAAAAAATGGTGGTCAGCAACACCGCCCACAATCCCACAGTGCTCGAAAGCCGGAGAAAAAACGTGAGCCTCTTGGTGGTCATGGGTCTCCCGTGAAACAATCAGACCGCCGCCGCACCGGCAATCCCGAAAGCCGCTTGATCCCGCCTTCTGTGTCCGACATGCTTGATACATCCAGCAACCTTCGGCCCATGCACATTCCATCCCTCATTGAAAAAAAGCGCGACGGCGGCAGCCTGGAAGACGCGGAGATCGCGGAGCTGATCGCCGCGTATGCATCAGGAGCGGTGCAGGACTACCAGATGAGCGCGTTTGCGATGGCGGTGTTTTTTCAAGGCATGTCCGACGGTGAGACATCCGCTCTCACCGCAGCCATGCGGGACAGCGGGCGGGTGTTCCGCTGGCCGGAGGGATCGCCGCCGAAGGTGGACAAGCATTCGACCGGTGGGATCGGCGACAAGGTTTCGCTCGTCCTCGCCCCGCTTCTCGCCTGCGACAACCTGTGGGTTCCGATGGTCTCGGGCCGCGGGCTCGGGATCACCGGCGGCACGCTCGACAAGCTGGAGAGTATCCCCGGGTTCAACGTCCGCCTCGACGAGGCCGCGTGCCTGCGCCAGATCGAAAAGATCGGTGTCTTCATGGCCGGCCAGACGGAGGATTTCTGTCCGGCTGACAAACGTCTTTACGCCCTGCGCGATGTCACCGCGACGGTGCCGTCGCGTCCGCTCATCATTGCCAGCATCATGTCGAAGAAGCTCGCCGAGTCGCTCGACCGGCTCGTGCTCGACGTGAAATTCGGCAGCGGAGCCTTTATGAAAACCCGGGAAGACGCTGAGTTGCTTGCTGCCGGGCTCGCTGCAGCGGGCGAGGGGAACGGGGTCCGGACATCGTTTCTCCTCTCGCCGATGGATGAGCCGCTCGGACGCGCTGTCGGCAATGCGCTCGAAGTCCGCGAGGCGGTCGAAACCCTTCAGGGCAACGGCCCGGATGATCTGGTCGCCATCACGCTCGACCTCGCGGCGGCGGTTTCGGATTCACCAAGGGACGTTCACGCCAAACGCCTCCGCGATGGCGCGGCCTGGCGGAAATTTCTCGCGATGGTCGAAGCCCAGGACGGCGACCCGCGCGCATTAGAAAACCGGGATCGATTCCATCCGGCCCCAGTCGTCCGTCCGTTCCCGGCTCCCCAGGATGGCGTTGTTGTCAAAATGGATGCGGGCAGGATCGGCATGGCGGCCGTGCAGTTGGGGGCGGGACGTCACAAGGCGGACGATACCATCAATCACGCCGTGGGTTTTTCGGACATCCGGAAAACCGGCGAGCGCGTCTCAAAAGGCGAACCTCTCCTCGTGATTCATGCAGCATCCGAGGCGGATGCCGATGCCGCCGCGCGAGCGGTGCACATCGAGGTGAGGTAGCCAGCGAAACCGGAGGGGCCGGCGCTGTCCGGTCGGACTTTTATCAAGGGACGACACGGCGGTCATCCCTCCATTACTATTTCCCGTAGAAATCCGCGATCGCGACGGCGACCGCCGCGATCTCCTCCGGTCGGAGTTCCGGAAAAATCGGGAGAGCCAGCGATTCGCGGGAAGCGGATTCCGAAACCGGGAAGTCGCCGGCTTTGTGGCCCAGGTAGGCGAAGCATTCCTGGAGGTGGAGCGGAACCGGATAGTAAATTGCGCATCCGATTTCTGCCTTCTGAAGATGGGCAATGAGTGCGTCGCGATCGCGGGCGCGGATCACGTATTGGTGGTAGATGTGGCTGTTCTCGAGATCCGGCAGCGGCGGCAACGGGGGGGTGACAAATTCGCCGAGTCCCTTCGCTTCAAAAGCCTCGCGATACTGGGCCGCGTTGCGCCGGCGGGCGGCATTCCAGCCCTCGAGGTGCGGGAGCTTGGCCTGAAGGACCGCCGCCTGGAGCGCATCAAGGCGGAAGTTGCCGCCCACCTCGTGGTGAAAATACCGCTGCTCCATCCCGTGGTTGCGAACGAGGCGGAGGCGCGAGGCCATCTCCTCGTCGCGGCAGACCGCCATCCCCCCGTCCCCGGCGCCGCCGAGATTTTTTGTCGGGAAAAAGCTGAAATACGAGGCCTCCGCGATCGCGCCGGCTTTTTGAACCCCGGACGCGCCCCGGTATTCCGCCCCGACCGCCTGGGCCGCGTCTTCGATCACCGACAGGCCGTAACGCCGGGCGATCGCGAGGATCTCATCCATCCTGCAGCAGGTCCCAAAAAGGTGGATCGGGATGACCCCCCGGATTTTGTTTCCGCGTGGCGTGACGAGGTTGCCGGCGGAATCCGCTTTGCAGCGGGTCGTTAAAAATTCCTCCAGCTTGGCGGGGTCGAGGTGGAGAGTGTCCTTCTCGACATCCACGAAGACCGGCTCTGCCCCGGTCCGGTGGATGCATCCCGCCGTGGCAAAAAAAGTGTAGGGCGTGGTGATGACCGCGTCGCCCGGGCCGATCCGCATGGCCATGAGAATCGCGAGCTGGGCGTCGGTGCCCGATGACATTCCGACCGCATGTCCGCCGCCGACCAGGTCGCGGAACGCCGACTCGAATTCCTCGACCGCCGGGCCGAGGATAAATTGCTGCGACTCGAACAGCCGCGTCACGCGGGCGGCAACATCGTCCTTCACCAGCGCGTGCTGGCGTGTCAGATCAAGAAGAGGAACGCGCACGGCGCGCTATTTCACGACGCCGAATTCGGCGCGGCGGTTTTTGGCCCAGGCGGCGTCCCCGCTTCCCGGATCCGCCGGCATTTCCTTGCCGAAGCTCACGGTCTGGATTTTTCCGGCCGGAACCCCGTCGTTGATCAAGGCCTGCCGGACCGACTGCGCGCGGCGCTCGCCGAGCCCGCGGTTGTACTCGTCCGTCCCTCGGTCGTCGGTGAACCCTGCGACAATCAGGTTGCCCGGAGCAGATTTCATCGCGGAAGCCACCTCTTGAATTTTCGCCTTTTCGCCTCCCGAGACTTCGTAGCTGTCGTAGGCGAATTGCACGGGGGGAAACTTTCCACGGTTGACGCTCCCTCCGAAAAAGTTCGAGCCCTCGACCCGGTCCCCGAGCGGGGTGCCGGTGACGAAATCGCCGTCCACGCCGGCGTAAAGATCGCCTTTCTTTTTCATGCAGGAGGACAGGCTGAGGCCGAGGACGATGACGAGTGCAAAGTGAAGCGGAAATTTGCTCATGGAGATGGAATGCAGGATATCGGGATGGAAATCAAGTTTCTCTTCTTGAATCCCGGCGAAATATTCGCCTCAGCCGAGGCTGTCTGACTCGCCGCGAAGCTCGAGCACGCGCCGGATGACTTCCTCGATGAGGTTGTTCGGGCAGCTGGCTCCCGCAGTGACGCCAACAGTCAGAGGGCGGCTCAGGGGAAGCCAGTCCCGGGATGAGATTTCCAATTTTTGGCGCAGATCGAAATGGCGGATCTCGTGCGCCGAGACGAGGCTGCCGGCATTCCGCACAAACCAGGTCGGGTGGCTTTTTTCGCCGATTTCGACGAGGTGGGTCGTGTTCGAGCTGTTGTAGCCGCCGATGACGATCAGGAGATCCAGGGGCTCCCCGAGGAGCTGGAAGAGCGCGTCCTGCCGCTCCTGTGTGGCTCCGCAAATGGTGTCGAAATAGCGGAAGCTCGACATGCTTCCGCCGTCGCGGCGCGCGACCGCCTCGCGAAGAAGCTTCTGGATGGTTTCCGTCTCGTTGCGGAGCATGGTGGTCTGGTTCGCCACGCCGATGCGCCGGAGGTGGATCAACGGGTCGAACCCCGGGCTCGTGGCTCCGGAAAATCCGCTTAGAAATTCCGCGGGATCGCCGCCCTTCTCGATGAAATCGCAGACCCGCCGGGTCTGCTGCAGATCGAGGACGACGAGGTAGTGGCCGGAGCCATCCGGGCCGAGCGCGCGGGACGCGGTGGCGCGGGTTTCCTCGTGCGCGGCCTTGCCGTGGATGACCGACGTCACCTGCTCGGCGGCATTTTGCCGGACGCGCTTCCACACGCTCATGACATCGCCGCACGTCGTGTCCACCACCTGGCACCCGAGGTCGCGGATCCGCCGGACGGTTTCCACCTCGGCGCCGAAGGCCGGCACGATCACCACGTCGTCGGGCTCGAGCAGTCCGAGTTCCTCGTCGCCCGGCCGGGGATCGAGGTGCCGGATACCAAGCGCCGCCATCTGCGCGTTCACGTCCGGGTTGTGGATGATTTCCCCGAGCAGAAAGATCCGGCGGCCGGAAAAAACCTTTCCGGCCGCGTAGGCCAGGTCGATCGCGCGCTCGACCCCGTAGCAAAACCCGAACTGCTTCGCGAGACGGACCGTTGTCGTTCCGGCGGCGAGCACTCCGCCCCCGGTGCGGATTTTTTCCACCAGCTCGCTCCGGTAGTGGCTCTCGACCTGGGCCTGCACGTGGGACATCACATCCGGGGTGCGCAGGTTCACCCGCGGGGAAGGAACTGGCTTCAGCACCTCAGGGCTGGTCGCGCGGGATGTCGTTCGGATCCTTCTTGAAGACGGCCGACGAGATCGTGAGCGCTTTGGGCGGATCCGGATCGTTGTAATCCTGCGGGCGCGGGGGATTTTTGCCGAGCGTCGCATCCTCCGGCTGGGTCTGCGCGATGTTCACCGGGGTCCCTATCCTGACGATTTCGTAGAGTTCGCGCGCCGCGTTTTCATGGATCCTCAGGCAGCCGTGGGTGCGGGGGACCGGCCAGACGGAGCCGCAGTGGAGCCCGTAGCCCGGGGAAAAGCCCACCCAGTATTGCATGGGGAATCCGATGTAGTGATACCCGCCGCCCGGGCATTGGCCGCTGGTGCCGGCGATGATGTTGCTGCCGTTCACCCAGAACCCGTAGGATCCGGAACGCTTGTTCTCGATCTTCTCGATGACGCTGAAGTTGCCGCGGGGGGTGGGCTTGTTCGGAAGTCCGATGGCGGTGGCGGTTACCAGGAGCGGCTTGCTGCCCTCCATCACGTAAACCATCCGGTTCTGCAGCGAGACCTTCACCCGGACGTTCGACGGGTTTTTCGGCTTGTAGCCGATCGGATCGTAAACGGCGCGGGGGGCGATCGTTTGGCAGCCGGTGAGGACAACGGCCAGGAGCACAGGGAGAAGGAGAAGTTTGTGTTTCATGCAGGCCTGTGAAAAATGCGAAAACTGCCGGTTTGTCAAATAGTGCTTGAAAAAACATCCGGAAAATAACCGGGATGTCGGGATTGCAGCGGGAAGAAGGCAGGGTATTATCAGCAAATGTATCAAGAGCATGACTTCCACTACGCGATGGAGAACACCCGCGTCGTGGTCAGCCCGCAGAGCGGGATCGAGACCTTCGGGACCACTCGCTTCCATTTCTCCCTCGTGAGCGAGCTGCTGGACGAGGTCGATACCGTGCGGATCCGGAACGGGCGCATCGAGGCCGAGCGCCCGCGCATCGTCTCCCCGCACCACTTCAGCAAGATGATCCTCGACGGGTTCGGCGACGATGCCCGGGAATACGCCGACTGGATCGAGTCGCACGGGCCCGCGTTCAAGATTCTCCGATACGGGTTCCAATTCCGGAAAACCGATCTCTCCGAACAGGTCGTCCGCGAGCCGATGGAGAACGCCCTCGATCGCCTGCAGAAAAAAATCGGCGCGGGGGACGATCCGCTGGCGGCGCTGATCGCCGGGGTGGACGACGCCTGGGAGGTCTGCCTGCTGAAATTTTCAATGGAAATGATCCAGCGCTCGGCGGGAGGAAATGTGGACGAGTGGAAGCGCCGGGGATTGATTTGATTTCCGCGTTTCCATTTTCCCGCCGCATTGCGTAGGGTATCCGCCATGATTGCCAGAATCCTTGTCGTCCTGCTTCTCGTCGCCGCCATTTTTGGCGGCACGGCCTATTTTGCCTACGAGCTGTATTTCAAACCCAAGAAGCTCGACGTGGAGGAGAAAAAGCTGGCGGTCGCGGCCCCGACCCCTCCGCCGGATCCTAGTTTGCCCGCTTTCGAGAAGCTCAAGCCCGTCCTCGATCTCAACTCGGCCGAGGCCCGCACGGCGATCTCGGAGTTTCTGGACAGGTATCCGGACTCCCCGATGGCTCCGTCCGCCAGGGCGGCCCTGGGCCGGATCAATGCGGCGGAGCTCCTGTCGCCGTCACCGTCTCCGGACAAGACGATCTATTCGGTGGTCAAGGGGGATTCCCTGATGAAGATCGCCGGAAAATTCAAGACCGGGGCGGAGCTGATCTACTGCCTCAACAACCTGCACACGATCAACCTTCAGATCGGGCAGGAGCTCGTTATTCCCAAACTCGACACGGCGCTGGTCATCGACCGGAAAGCCGGGACGATCACCCTCATGAATGCGGGCGCCTTCGTGCGCGAGTATCCGGTCAAGTCGCTCAAGCTCCCCCCGGCCGCATCGACCGGCACCGTGCAGACGAAGGTCGGCGACAAGCTGGCGATGAAGGGAAATACGCGCGTGGCTTTCGGCACGAAGGACTACGAGGGCAGCGACCGCTGGGTCATGCTCGGCCTGGGGGGCGTCACCCTCCGCGGGACCCCGCCTCCGGCCGAAGACGGGACCGAGGTGCCGATGCCTTCCGGGATCGTGCTCGACCCCGCGGACGCCTCGGAAATTTATGTTTTCACCACCCGCGGGACCCCCGTGACGATCAAGTGAGACGACCATGAACAACCAGCCGCTGGAATTTGAAAAGCCCGTTTTCGAGCTCGAGGAAAAGCTGGAGGAATTCAAGCGCCAGCTTGCCGGCCGGAACATCGACCTCGATCCCGAGGTGCGGCGGATGCAGGAAAAAATCAAGGCGACCCGCGAGGAGATCTACTCGCATCTGACCGCCTGGCAGAGGGTCCAGATCGCCCGGCATACCGCCCGGCCGTTTTTCCTGGATTACATCGCGGCCGCGTTCACGGACTTTGTCGAGCTGAAGGGCGACCGCCTGTTCGGCGACGACCCCTCGATGCCCGGCGGCCTCGCCCGCATCGACGGCTTCAAATGCGCCGTGATCGGACAGCAAAAAGGGCGGGACGTGAAAGAAAACCTGCTCCGGAATTTCGGGAGCCCGCATCCCGAAGGCTACCGCAAGGCGCTCCGCCTCATGCGGGTCGCGGAGAAATTCGAATTGCCGGTCGTCGCCCTCATCGACACGCCGGGAGCCTACCCTGGAGTCGGGGCGGAGGAGCGGCATATCGCCGAGGCCATCGCGGTCAACATCCGCGAGATGATGGTCCTCCGCACGCCGGTCGTCGCGGTCGTGATCGGGGAGGGCGGATCCGGCGGGGCGCTGGGGATCGGCGTGGCCGACCGCGTTCTCATGATGGAAAACTCCTACTATTCCGTGATCAGCCCCGAGGGCTGCGCCGCCATTCTTTGGAAGCACCGCAAACACGCCCCCGAGGCTGCGGAAGCCCTCAAGCTCAATGCCCGCGAGCTCGTGGAAATGGGGATTGTTGACGGGGTCGTCCCCGAACCACTCGGCGGCGCCCACCGCGATCCCGCCGCCGCGGCCGAAAACCTCAAGTCCGCCATCATCGCCGCGCTCCGCGAGGTGACCAGTATCCCCATCGACAGGCTCGTGCAGCAGCGCTACGAGAAGTTCCGGAAGATGGGTGTCTTTCAGGAATAGAAGAGGCCGGAAGCGCATGAAGATCATCGATCGCACTGTCGGGTTCGGCATTTTTCTCACCACATTTTTCGGTGTCCTGGTCCTGAGCCTCATCCTGGTTCTGGGCAACATCTTCAAGGAGCTCCTCGACATCCTGATCAACAACCCGGACGTGCCGATCTCGACAGTCCTGGCCTTCATGGCATTGGTGCTCCCGTTTTCCCTCACGTTCACGATCCCCTGGGGGTTCCTGACCGCCCTGCTGCTGGTGTTCGGGAGGATGTCCGCGGACAACGAGCTCATCGCGCTCAAGTCCAACGGCGTGAGCGTGCCGAGGATCTGCGTGCCCGCGTTCCTGCTGGCCGTCTCCCTGACGCTCATCTGCTTCTGGATCAACGTCGATGTCGCCCCCAAGGCCGAGCAGGCCATGACGCGGGCGGTGATCGATATCGCCACCAGCAATCCGGCCGCGCTCTTCCGCGCGGACGAAGTGGTGGACAAATTTCCCGACCGCCGCGTCTATGTCGGAAAAAAGGTCGGGGGCAAACTTTTTAACATCATCGTTTTCGAGCTCAACGACGAGCATCTTCCGAAGCAGATGATCTACGCCAAGGAAGGGGTGCTGACCAACGACCCTGCCGACAGTTCCCGCCTCCTCCTGCGGCTGTTCAATGCGCGCTTCGAGCAGAGGGATGACAAGGACGCCCGGGATGTTTCCAAAATCCAGCACGGCATCGTCATGAAGGAGGGCGTCTTCCCGATCACCCTCGACAAGTTTTTTGCGGAGTTCCAGGGCAACCGCCGCATGAGCTCCTACACCCTGCCCGAGCTGGTGGACTTTCTGCTCAAAGGCGCGGGGGACCGGCAGGGCGAGGCGGTCGTCGAATTCAACAAGCGCTTCTCCACATCCCTCGCCTGCTGCGCTTTTGTTCTGATCGCCGTGCCGCTCGGCATCACCGCCCACAGGAAGGAAACGTCGGTCGGGTTTGCGCTGAGCCTCGCGATCGCGTTCACCTACTTTTTCTTCATCATCATGGCGGATACCTTCCGCAACAACCCGGCGGCGCATCCGGCCTTGCTGATCTGGGTTCCCAACGTCCTTTTCTTCGCCCTGGGATCCTTCATGTTCTACCGGCTGTCCAAACGCTGACCCTTTTTCATGCGCCTCGTTCTCCGTCTGGCATTCCTCCTCGTCGCGCTCGCTCTGCTTGCAACGGGTGGGGTGCTGGCGTGGTTCAGCTCCTGGAGGTCGGAGAGGATGGTCCACTTGAATTCCGCGTCGTCGGTCGCGGAAACGTCCGCCGGCAACGTGGAATATCTTCAGGAAGGCGACGGGCCGGCGGTCCTCGTTTTTCACGGCGCCCCGGGCGGCTACGACCAGGCGATGCTCCTGGGCAGCAGTTTGGCCGAGGAGGGGTGTCAGATCATCGCGCCGTCCCGCCCCGGCTACCTGCGCACGCCGCTTGCCTCGGGAATGACACCGGAGAAGCAGGCGGACGCCATGGCCGCGCTGCTCGATACGCTGGGCATAGACAACGTCGCGGTCGTGGGTGCATCGCTGGGGGCCCCGGCCGCCATCGAGTTCTGCCTTCGCTATCCGAAGCGCGCGTGGGCGCTGGTCTTGGTCTCCGCCGTGACAAAAAAAATACCTTCCAAACCGACCTCCCCACCATTTCCCAAGCTCCTGAACGAACGTCTCACCGGCGATGTCGGCTCGTGGTTTCTTTTACGCTCCGCGAACAGCGATCCCGCGAAAGCGCTCGCGTGGTGCTTCGACCTCACCCAGTCGGGCGATGAGGACGCCCGCTCGCAATGGGTCCGATCGGTTCTCGGGGACGCCGCACAGGTCTCGTGGTTCCAGGACCTCGCCAGCACGGTTGCGCCGATCAGCCCCCGCGAAAGCGGGCTGAAGAACGACCTGCTCCAGATCCAGGCGCTGCCCGAATTGCCATTCGACAAGCTCGCCCTGCCGGTCTTGCTCATCCACGGGGCCGACGATTCTTTTGTCCCCATCGCCGAGATCGAAGCCGTCAAGAAACGCTTGCCGAATGCCAGCCTGCTTACCATTCCGGAAACAGGCCATATTCCGGAAATCGGACCTCAAAGTGCATCTGTTCCCGGGAACATCAAAGAATTTCTGGCACGTTTCCACGGCGGTCAAGGCTCCCCCTGACTGCGAGAATCTGCAAGCCAGACGCCTCGCCGCTCCGGGGGACGAAGACCCCGGAAGGCACGAAGTTGTCCTTGCTCGCAGAGTTTGCGTAGTGTAGGGTGCCCTGCATGACGCAGACTTTTGGCCAATATATTCGCTCTTTACGCGAGGGGCGTGGATTAACGCAGCGTGCTCTTTCGCAGGCAGTTGGGTTCAGGAGTCTGGCGCATTTGAGCGACATTGAGAGCGGGAAGAGGAATCCGGCGAAGGAGACGTTGCCGAAGTTTGCGAAAGCGCTTGGCGTGACGCTGGCTGACATCGAGTCACGCGACACGCGCGGGCCGATTGAGGCGGCGAAGGCCTTGTTTGCTAGAAAGCCGGAGATGGTGGGAGCGTTTTTGAAGGTGATCGAGGCCGCGAAGAAGATGGATGCGGAGGAGCTGGTGGCGCGGGTGGTCCGCAAGCCGGAGGTTCCCGCCCCGGCGCAGGTTTTCCCCGCCGAGTCCACCGTGGTGGAAGTCCAGTTCGCGCCGGTGAAATCCGCGATTCCAAAAGTCGAGCCCAAGCCGGAGAAAAAGCCATCCGCCCAGCAAACGTTGTTCTGAGCGCGCGGGTTCCTTCGTGAGGATTAAAAAAATCTCATATTTCTGGCTGGGAGTTTCTAATGTTTCCGTGCAAGGGTCGTGGTTCATGAAAAAATCCATCCTTTGCGCGGTTGCGCTGGCATCCGCGTTGCTTCCGGCCTTCAGCGCATCCGGCGTTCCGGCACAAACCATTAAAAATCTCAACGCGGCTTTCCAAGGGGAATCCAACGCCTCGAACCGCTATGCGGCTTTTGCCAAGAAGGCGGAGGCGGAGGGGTTAGGGCAGGTCGCAAAACTTTTCCGTGCCGCATCTGCCTCGGAGGCCATCCACCGCGATACCCACAAGGCGGCGATCATCAAACTCGGGGGCAAGGTGGACAGCTTCAAACTCGACGATGTCGCGCCCGGGACCACAGCCGAAAATCTGAAGGCCGCGATCAAGGGCGAGAGCTACGAGCGGGACACGATGTATCCGGAATTTCTCGCAGCCGCAAAAGCCGATGATGCGAAGCCGGCGATCCGCGCATTCCAGTTTGCCGCCGCCGCGGAAAAGGAACACGCGAAGCTGTATCAGCTGGCGCTCGACCAGCTCGGGAAGAATCCGCCGCAGGATTATTACGTCTGCCAGGTCTGCGGGATGACGCTCACCGAACTGCCCGCGAAAAAATGCCCCGTCTGCCATAACGGCCTCGACGAGTTCAAGAAGATCAACTGAGGGATTTTTGTGCTTCCCGATCCGCTGCATCCTGCGGTTGTCCATTTTCCGATTGTGCTCTTGCTTCTCGGAGCGCCGCTGGCGGTGGTTGCGGTTTTTGTCCGGCGCTGGAACCTTCCCGTGCTCGCGGCGGTTGTT
Source organism: Verrucomicrobiota bacterium (assembly GCA_037147455.1). GTDB lineage: Bacteria > Verrucomicrobiota > Verrucomicrobiia > Chthoniobacterales > Terrimicrobiaceae > QYQL01. The sequence goes on from JBAWVC010000037.1 coordinate 14,828, forward strand.
CTGGCGCTCGGAGCTTCCGGTGCGGTCGTGGCCACCTGGACCGGTGGCCAGGCTGCAGAGCTGGCGGGAGAACTGGCGGGCGGCGGAGAGCAAGTTCTGGATCAACACGAAGAATGGGGGGAGCGCGCCAGGAATGCCGGGATCGTCACGGCCGTTCTCGCGGTCGCTTCGGCGGCGCTTTTCCGCAAGCCTGTGGCGGCGAGGTCGGCCGGTGCCGCCGCCGCGCTGGCAGCGGTTGCAGCAGCTTTCTCCGTGGCACAAGCCGGTCACCATGGCGGTCAGGTCGTTTATAAATTCGGCGTGGGAGTCAATACCGCCGCAGCGGGCGAAAGCACTGCGGAAGGCGGGAAGAAAGCGTCCAAAGAAGGGAAGCAGAAGAGGCACGGCGAAGATGACTGAAGCGGAGTCACCCCATGGAAACCAACCCGTGGCATGGGCATCTTGTCTGATTCAGGAAGCGCTGTTTGCGTAAACAGGCGTTTCCATAACGCTTTATACGATATCA
>JBAWVC010000038.1:0-15317 GCA_037147455.1 Verrucomicrobiota bacterium
TTGGCACATGGATGGACGGGAACCTGCAGCTCAACAGCAACGGCACCGGCAGCGCGACGGTCCTTGGAAGCGCGACGATCGGCGGTGGAGTTACCGGTGATTCCTGGTCGCGCTCGGGCGGGATCGGCACACTCACTGTTAACAAAGGAGTGGGGGCGGGTGGCGGCGCGGGCAATTTTGACGTGTTAGCCGCCTACGCCGGGTTTATCAATACCGCCAACGTGGCGGGCGACTGGACAGGCAGCCTGAATGTGGATGGCCACCATGCCACGAACCCGAATTGGATCGGCAAGGCCACCATCGGGGGCAATCTCACCGGTGCCGGCTGGTATCTCGGGCAGCCTTTCGACTTTATCGCCAACGGCGGGATCGGCACTCTCGATGTCAAAGGAAATGTCGGCGCGCCCGTCACAGCCTCCTCGATCACAACTCTGACCGTGGGTGGAAACTTCACCGGTGACCTCGAGCTGCAAAGCCGGTGGGGCGCCACCGCCCTGAATTCGGCCACCATCACCGGCAACCTGACCAGCGAGACCTGGAACCTGCAGGGCGGCATCGGCACGTTGATTATCGGCGGCAACCTCGGTGACTCTGCTGCGATTGACCCGCTCGCTCAGACCCAGATCGATGGCACGTCGGCCGGCACGATCACCGTCGGAGGAGGATTCTACGGCACACTGGATCTGGATGGCCGGGGCATCGTCACAAATAATACCCTCGGAACCCTGGAGGTCAAAGGAACCGAGGGTTTCGGCATGTTCTCTGGCGTGACGGTCGATGGTGGGATCGGAACAATCAAAGCCCCGGTCGTCAACGGCCACACCAGCTTCTCCGCCGGACAGATCGGCACGTTCCAAGTGACCAATAACATGGCGGGCGATCTCACCCTGACGGGCGTCGGTTCCGTCAACTCCACCGTCCTCATGACCGCCACCTTCGGAAGTGTCAGCAGCGAGGGAGCGTGGAACCTCATGGGTGGGATCGACTCGCTCACTACCACCACCGGCGAATTCGCCGCCGATATCATCGGCGCGTCCTTCGTCAACAAGATCAACGTCAAAACCAACTACACCGGCGAACTGGGCCTGATCGGAACAGGAGTCGCCAACACATGGATCACCTCGGCTGTGATCGGCGGCAACCTGGTCTCGGATAGCTGGATCCTCGCGGATGGCTCCTTTGCTGGTCCAGCCCACGGCGGGATCGGATCCCTCACGGTCGGCGGCAACGTGACGACCGACATCTCGGCGGGCTTCATCAATACCCTCATTACAAACGGACGCCACAGCGGTGACCTCATCCTCACCGGCCACTGGCGGAACGCCAACACGCTCGGCGCAGCCACAGTCAAGTGCGGCCTCGGCAGCGTCTCGCCCGCAATCGTGGCGGACACCAACTGGACGAAATGGGACATCACCGGGGGCATCGGTTCGCTCACCGTCACCGGCGGGTTGGGAAATGAAAAGCGCCTCGGGCCCGACACCGATATGCTGTCCGCCGACTTCATCGGCACGCTGGCCGTGACTGGCAACACGTTTGCCGATGTGGGGCTCACCGGACGCGAAACCGGCGCCACGGGACCCGCTCTCAACACCGCCAAATTCACCGGAGACTTCCGCGCATCGAGCTGGAATATCGAGGGCGACGTCAACTCTTTCGTTGTCACGGGGCTTCTGGGTGATCCTGTGGATGGTTCCGCACAAACGGGCCTTTTCGCGCACGGCGGGATCAAGACCCTCTCGGCCGGGAAGTTCTCGAACGCATTCATCGGGGCGGGCGGATACCACGGCATCCCGACCGGGAATGACGGCCCGTTCGTCAACCTGGCATCGCGCATCGGTGCGATCGCCGTCACGGGAACCAACGGCAGCGCGGCCAACCCGCTGGTCAGCAACACCGACTTTGCCGCGCCGGGCATCACCAGCGCCGCGCTGAAGTGGATCACCGACTTCAACGCCAGCGGGCTCTACGCGCTCAGCCCCGCGATTGGCGGAGGGGGCATCGGCAAGGTCACCTACTCGGAAACCGCTCTCAAGTGGACATGGCCCGCCACCACCAACGTGGACACTATCGCCCTCATCCACGTCCTCGGCACCAATGCCGAGTAGGCGAGCAGGCTGAAACATGCGCTTTCCATCCAGCATCATTTCCCCTATATTGCCTCTGCTAACATTTTTTCGGAAGAACCTCAAATCTCCCGCAGATCCAACCCGTAACAAACCCATGAAAATGTTTTTTCCCCGGTTCTTCGGGATGGCCGTCATGATTTTTCTTGTTGCCGGCGCAAACCCGGCCGCAGCGCAGACTGCCCTCGGCACATGGATGAAGCGGGCTTCGGGAACTTCAGGCAACCTGACCGGCATCGCCTATGGGGACGGAACATTCGTTCAGGTCGGGGAGAGCGGCCGCATCGCGACCTCCACCAATGCCGGGACCACATGGACGGCCCGCTCGGCTGGAATCTCGCGGACCTTCAACGGCGTCGCCTACGGCAACGGACGGTTTATCGCGGTCTGCAAATATCCTGATACAGGCACCGGCGCGACTCTCTTCGTCAGCGATGACCGCGGTGCCAAATGGACTTACCGAGAAAGCAATTCCAGCTTCGGTCTCCATGCGGTCGCCAACCGTCCGGGAAGTTCGACATGGGTGGCGGCCGGGGGATTTGGGAAGGTCACCCGATCTGGAGACAACGGCCAGACATGGACCTCCGTGTTCAACGCAAACTGGAACACGATGCGGGGGGTGGTCTATGGGAATGGAAAGTGGATAGCGGGTGCCGAACTCGGCGGGATCTATGCCTCGGGTGACGATGGAGTGAATTGGATTTCTGTCTCCAGCTTGGCATGCACGGGGATGGCCTATGGGAACGGCCGGTTTGTGGTGTCCACTCCAAGCGGGCTCTCGTGGAGCAAGGATGCGCTGACATGGACCTCCGCGGCAGCGACCGGAGGCGCGGGAGATATCCGCGGGGTCTGCTTCGGAGACGACCTGTTTGTGGCGGTTCGAAAAGACGGCAAAATCCTGACTTCGGAGAACGGGAAGAAATGGGATCTGTGGAATTCCCCCTACGCGACTCCCTTGCGGGCGGTCGCATTCGGTCGCGACCGCTACCTCTGCGCCGGGGACAAGGGGGCGCTGGCGGTCTCCCCACCCTGGCTGAAATCCCGTATCGGGACCGACTCCGACTACCCGTTCACCGTTTTCGACAGCGATGACGCGCCTCCGAACCGGATCGGGCTTCCCCGCCACATGGTCAATACCGCCTCCCTCAACCTGGTGCTCAAGGGCACGCTCTTCTTTGCCGAGACGACGGGGGTTCCGCTTCAGGTCCGCGCGGTTTATAATTCCCAGCCGAATGCCAAGGCCGGTCTCATCGGAAAAAGCTGGCGCCTGCCCTACGAGTCCGCCCTCTACGAGTCCGACCAGGAGGCGGTTGTCGTCAGCGGCGGCGGCAGGCCCGTTCTTTTCTCCTCGAATACGACACTCTCCTCCGCGACCCCCGCCTCGCCGATTACGCTCACAGCCCCGGATGGAAACTTCGACGAGCTGAAATGCTACGGAAGCTACTACGAGCTGAAAAAGAAAAGCAGCCGGCTCACGCTCCGTTTCGACAAACCGGTCGGCGGACTCACCGGGCGCCTGACGGCGATCACCGACCGCAACGGCAACAAGCTGACCATCAATTACAGCGACCTTGCAGCGGGCCTCATCTCTTCTGTGGTGGATCCCTCTGCACGCAGTCTCATTTTTGCCTACGACAACGGTCTCTGCTCCTCGATCAGCGTCCCCGACGGAAGGGTGATCCGCTTCGAATACGACTCCAACAAGCAGCTCACCGCCATCACGGACATGAAAGGCTACCGCGGTGCATACACCTACGATAGCGAAGGGTTTCTCACCTCGGCTTGCAACGACGGCCGCATGATGAAATTTTCCTGGGTTGCCAGGGAGATCATGGATGCCAGCGCGGACAAGTCGGTGGCTTCCGTCACCGACCCGGCCGGCCGCACGACAAAGTATGCGGTCGCCGACGGCGTCACCACCCGCACCGACCCGCTCGGCAAGGTCACCACGCTGGCCGGGGAGAAGGGCCAGACGTCCCGGGCCACAGATGCTGGCGGCCGCACGAAAACCGTCTCCTACAACCCGGTCACCAAACTTCCCGAAACGTTTACCGATCCGACCGGCGACACGAGCAAAATGGGATATGACGGGACCGGCAACCTTGTCAAGACGACCGACGCGACGGATGCCTCCACCGAGTTTTCCTACGACGCGGCCAACAATCTGTTGAGCCGGAAAAATGCGCTCGGGAAAACCTGGTTGTTCACCTACGACCCCGCCGGCAACCTGCTGACTTCTGCCACTCCCCTCGGCTATGTCACCACAAGAACCTACTTTCCGAACGGACGGATCAAGACGATCACCGACCCCATCGGCGTGGCCTCCAGCTTCACCTACGATGCCTATGGCAACCCAAAGACGTCCACCGATGCGGCAGGCGGATTAACCACATTTACCTGGAGTGGCTCAGGACTCCGCTGCACGGGGATCACGGATGCGGAACTCCACGCGAAGACCATCGCCTACGATGGCAACGACAGGATCCTCTCCACCACCTACACTCTCGCGGGCGGCGACGCCTCCACCTCGAGCGCCTACAACGAGATCGGCCAGACATCTTTCACCGATGAGTTGGGCGGCGTCACCGGGTTGACCCGCGACAGCGACGGTTTTGTCACCCAGCTCACCGACCCGCTCGGGTTCGCCGCCAGGACGGTTTTTGATGCCGACCATAATCCCATCGAGGCGGTTGATCAGGCCGGCTCAAAATCCAGCACGACATTTGATGCCGACGGACGCCCTCTCATCAAGACCGGGGTGATGGGGGAAAAAACCACGCGGGCGTATGACGCCGACGGACGCCTCAGCTCGTTCAAGGACCAGAAGGGCGGGGAGACGAAGTTTGCTTACAATAAAAACGGGATCCTCACAGGCATCACCCCTCCCTCGGGCAAGGTCGTCGCTATCCTCAGGGACACCCTTGGGAGGGAGTCGAAACTCACCAACGCCCGCGGCCAAGAGGTGGAGTTTCTCTATGATGACGATGGCCGCCTGGTGGAGAAAAAGATCGCCGGCACCTCAGCTTCCACGTTTTCCTACGATGCTGCCAGCCATGTGACCTCGAAGACCGACGCCTCCGGAAAAACCGACATGACCTACGGCAGCCGTGGCGAAGTCACCGGCATCACATGGCCGGATGGCAAGACGGCGTCGTTCACATTCAACGAGTCCGGCCTCCCGAAAACGATTTCCTACCCCGGCGGGCTCGTCGCGACTTACTATTACGACCAATATAACCGGATTCCGATCCCTTCCGAGGTCAAGGGCGCACCCGAACTGGTCGGGGCCGGAAGCAAGTCCCGCAGGATCACGAAGATCGAGATCGCCCAGTCGGGAAAGACAACGGAAATCAATTTTGCCTGCGATGCGGCGGCCCGCGCGGTTTCGGTGACCCGCCCGAACGGGATCGTCACGAACTTCGCGCACGACGCTGCCGGACGCCTGGTTTCTGTCTCCCATGTGATGGGAAACGAAACTCTCGCCGCTCAGGCCTTCGACCGCGACCCCCTGGGCAACGTGATCCGCGAGACCGCTGTAGGCACGCAGATTCTCGACGATCCCCCGCTCCCGGCGCCGGCCACCTTCGCCTACAATACGTCCAGCCAGATCACCACCGGAGGCGGGAAAGCCCACACTTATGATCTGGACGGAAACCTCCTCTCCATCGCGGGCGGAAGTTTCACTGCGGTTTACGATGCCCTGAACCGGCCCCTGAGCATCACCCGCAATGGCACGCTCACCACATGTGTTTACGATTCCGACGGACGCCGCTACAGCAAGACCACCGGCCCGGTGACCCGTATTTACCATTACGGGCCGGGTGGCGACCTGCTCTTTGAAACCGACGGGACGGGAGCCATCGTCCGCGCAAACATCTGGGCCTCCGGCTCGCTCGTTGCCACGCTGCCCGGCGGCCTGGCCTCCGGCGCCCTCTACCCCCTCGCGGGCCGCTCGGGCAATATCCTCCTCCTCACAAAACCCGACGGCACGGTCGCCGCAAAATACGCCTACGACCCTTACGGTCACCGCGAAAGCATCATCCCGGATCCGTCCGCAGCGGACAACCCGTTCACTTTTGCGGGGGCACTCGGAGTGGTGGATGATGGCGACGGACTTTTCCTCATGACCCATCGCTACTACTCCGCCGATGCCGGACGGTTTCTCCAGAAGGATCCCCTCGGGCTCGAAGGCGGCGACAACCTCTACCTCTACGCCGGCGCAAACCCGGTCAATCTGCTCGATCCCATGGGCACGGCCTCCTGGAGGGAATGGGGATGGACCGCATTGAAGGTAACGGCCGTCGTAGTCCCCACCGCAATCGTCTTCGTCGCCAGCGGAGGCACCGCCGCCCCTTTTGCCACGGCTGTCATCCTCAAGACCGGGGCGACTTTTGCCATTTCGGGGGCGATTGTTGAAGGGGTGGACGCTGGCCTTGAGGCAAGGGAGGCATCGCAAAAGGCGGCGGAGACGATCAAGATCAGCCAGAACCTCCTGAAGACCAAGGAGAAGATAGGCAATATGAGCTCGGAAGACGTCATAAACAATATTGATAAGATCCAGGACGAGCTGGCATCGGGAACCAAAGCGACACTCGAAAGCACCGGCAAACTCACCGGCGATATGCTGGATTCCGCACACGGCACCCCGGTGATCGGAAAGAAAGACGATTAGCACCAACAGAATGCAGACCATGAAAACTTCGTTTCCAGGATGGTTGGTAGCCGCCGGGATCGTGCTGGCAGGAACGTGCCAGGCCTTCTCTGCAACCGCCCACACCTACAACAAAGCCGGGCACCTCATGCAGACGACCTATTCCGACGGGCGCCAGGTGAACTATTCGTATGATCCGGCGGGAAATCTGCTCGCGATCGCCACAAAGAATGATTCGGCTCCGGTCGTGGTCGTGAGCGGACCGCTCGAGGGGAAGACCGGCGATGCGATCACGAACTACCAGATCCAGACAAACCGGCAGACCGGAATCACGGGCTACGTGGTTGCCGGATTGCCTCTCGGGCTGACCTGCAACGCCACCACGGGCGTCATCTCCGGCACTCCGCGTGCGGGCGGGGCTTTCCTCGCCAAACTCCAGGCAAAAAATAAGATCGGCACAAGTGCGCCCGCCACCTTGCGGGTGGAAATTGACAACCCGTTCGCCTCTGTCGGAGGCACGTTCAACGGGGTCGTGGATCCCGCATCCCCGGCTTTGCTCGGTGGAAAAATCCAACTCACACTCGCCCCAAGCGGGCTCTTTACTGGCACGCTCGTGCTCGGCGCGAAATCCATTTCTTTGAAGGGTGAGTTCGACGGCAGCGGCAACGCCACAGTTGCCCTCGCCGGTCCTCCGCCGCTTACCCTGACCCTCAACGTGGCCACCACAGGGGGTTCGGCGGGCAGTGTCACCGGCACTCTCGACGGTGGAAGCGGGGCATCCACGCCGGTTTCCGCTTGGAGAAACGTCTGGAGCACCACCAACAAACCCACGGATTTCTCGGGTGCGGTCTCGGCACAATACGTGGCCGCGCTCGATATTCCCGCTGGTGCGCCCGACCCTCTGGTCCCGCAGGGGAATGGCTGGCTCACCGCAAAAATTGCCTCCACCGGTTTGGTGTCGCTTTCCGGAAAGCTTGCCGATGGCACTCTTTGCACGGCATCCGTGACGATCTGGCCGGATGGGACTATCCCGGTATTCCTGCCGCTTTACACCTCGAAGGGGGTCCTTGCTGGCGAACTGAAGATCGTCACCGCAGGGGACCACGTGACAGCCAACAACACGGTTTCCGGCACCCTCACATGGATCCGTCCGGACGTGACCGCCACGAAGCCGACAGAGAGGCTCTACAAGAAGGGTTTTGATGTGAACCTCACCGCCACCGGGGCCGCTTATGTTCCGCCGGCGACCGGGTTCCGCGTGCTGGGTCTCGGCAACGGGACCACTCAATCGGTTCTCATCACCATCCAGATCAACGAAGTGGTTCCGCTGCCGTCCCAAAGCATCACCCGCAGCGTGACGGTTTCGGTCGCGAACCTTTGCACGATCACTCCGCCGGCACCGCCCGCGGCCGACCCGAATCTCGTCAAGCTCACCGTGAACAAAGCCGCAGGCACCTTCTCGGGCAGCTTCACCGAACCCCTGCCGCTCCCGGCGCGCTCTGTCACATTCGATGGCTTATTCCTCCCGGCACTCGGGGCCGATCCCGCGCAAGGCGTTGGGTTCTTCCTCCTCCCCGGCACCACCACCAGCCCGATCTACTCCGGCCAGATTATCATCGGACCTTAGCCCAAGTTTCTTACAAAAAGAGGAAAAACCAGGGTTTTCCAGGTATTTATCTTTGTAAGTCGCTGACCCTTGACAAGCGCCTCTACAACTCTAATCGTCGGAATATTTCTAAGAGGTGGCGTCAGAGCCTGACCGGGCGCTTCGATTTTTCCGATTCGAAGCAGGCGTCGAGGACCTTCTGCACCTCGGCCCCGCGGGCGAAGTCGGCCTCGCCGGGGGTGCCAGACTGGATGGCGGAAATGAACCGCTGGTAGTTTGTCGGGACCGGCTTGCAGGCGACCTCGCGCCACTCGGTTTTGTTCAGCCATTTTCCGTTGCAGATCTTGAACGCGGTGGTCGAGATCTCCGAGTCCATGGAGATCGTGCCTTTTGTGCCCGCGATTTTGAGGGCGAGCCGGTTGCCGTGCCCGCCGACCCATCGGCTGGTGTGGATGGTCCCGAGGGCGCCGCTGGCAAACTCGACATTCAGGACGGCCGAGTCGTTGGCATCGAGTTTGTATTCGCCGACGCGGTCGCCGGGAGCCTTATGGAACGCGCGCATCCGGCAATAGACCTCCGTGATCGGCCCGCACGGGAGCGTCGCGTAATCGACGATGTGAACCCCGACATCCCCCAGGGCTCCCTTGCTGCCGTGGGCGGAGGATAGCCGCCAGAGCCAGGCCGGATTTTCCCGCCAATCGCCCCAGGCGCTCGAGGCCAGCCAGGCTTGAAGGTAGCTCGCCTCCACGTGCCGGATCTCCCCGATTTCCCCGTTGGCGACGACCTTCGTGGCGGCCTGGATGCACGGCCAGTCGCGATACGAAAAGTTGACCATGTTCACCACCCCCGCCCGCTTCGCGGCTTGGACCATTTTTTTCGCATCCGCGTAGTTCAATGCCAGGGGCTTCTCGCAAAGCACATGCTTGCCGGCCTTGAGGCAGAGGAGCGAAACCGGCGCGTGATACGCATCCGGCGTGACGATCGTTACCGCGTCGAACTCCGCTCCCGCCAGCAGATCCTCCGCGCTCGAAAACGATTGCGGGATATTGTGCTTTTCCGCGAAGGCTTTGGCGCGCGCGGCATCCACGTCGCAAGCCGCCACAATCTGGCAGGAAGGGTTTTTGCGGAAGTTCTCGGCATGCCAGTTGGCCATGCCGCCGGTTCCGATGACTGCGAGCCTGACGGTCCGTTTTTTTGTGCGGGGCTTCATGAATTAGCGGAATCCTTCTGTTGGGCGTTCGGGGGCGAAAGGGTCGGCGGGCAGAGGTTCGAGCGCCGGGGAGTTCGGGCAGGCGTCGGGGATGCGCACGGTCGGGCGCGCCCAGAGCACGCCGTTGGCGATCACCTTCTGCACCTCGGCCTGGTGGTAGGTGGGATAGGTCTCGTGTCCGGGACGGAAATAGAAGACGCGTCCGTTTCCGCGCTGCCAGGTCGCGCCGCTGCGGAAGACCTCGCCGCCGGTGAACCACGAAATAAAGATCAGCTCGTCCGGCTCGGGGATCCCGAACGGCTCGCCATACATCTCCTCGGCCGGGATTTCGAAATAGTCCCCGATGCCCTGCGTGATCGGATGGTGGGGCGCGACGTTCCAGATCCGTTCCTTGTCGGTGGACTCCCGCCATTTGAGCGAGCAGGTCGTCCCCATCAGGGCTTTGAAAATCTTCGCGTAGTGGCCGGAATGGAGGACGACCAACCCCATGCCTTCGAGCACCCGGGTTTTGACTTTCGCCACCACCTCGTCGGAGACATCGCCGTGGGCCATGTGCCCCCACCAGACGAGCACATCGGTTTTCTCGAGGACCCCGCCGCCCAGCCCGTGCTCCTTGTCCTGGTCGAGCCATGCGGTCGAAACATCGAGCGAAGGAACCTCGCGGAGCGATGCGGCGATCGCTTCGTGCATGCCGCGGGGGTAGATCTCCGCGACTTTGGGATTCTTCTTTTCATGGCGGAACTCGCCCCAGACAACAACGTTGGTTTTCTTTTCCATAGTAGATTTCCGACAATCATTCATCGGACAACCCCTTTTGACAAAGGCAAAAAATGAAATTTCTCCGAGACTTATAAGACTTTTCCGACTACCAATCGCCCGGTGCCGGACGCCATTCCTATTTATTCGAAGCAGTTGGAAGCGGCGATCGCGCGCGCGGCCTCGGGAGCCGCGCGGATCGTTGTTCCGGAATCCGTAGGACTGCACCGCCGCAGGCCGGGTGCGCACTTCCACCCCACCCCGGAATTCTTTCTGCAGACCGGAGGGGGCTCTGAATTCGAGTGCCCTTCGGGTGTTTTTCGTCTGAAAACCGGCGACATTTGCCTCATGCCCGCGGGTGTGCCCCATGCTGAGAAGGCGCTGAACTTGAAAACCCCTTATCGAATCCTGGTGCTGATGCGAGAAGCGGAGGGATTCCTAGCCTTGCAGGGAACGACGGATGCGGACGGGCACATCGGGAGCACCGGCGTGCACGGCTTCGCGCGGGGCGGGATGGCATTTCAGTGTTTGGAGCTGGCTGCAAGGGCGCAAACACTCCACCGCAGCCTGCGCGGCGACTATATCAAGGGGCTCACAGCAGCGTTCCTGGCCGCCATTCTTTCCGAGATTCGGAACCCCTCGTCCGGCACGGACAGATCAGCATCCCCGCTGGTGGTCGAGGCGGAGCGGATCGTGAGGGTGGAGATTTCCCGCCTCGACCTCTCCGTCCAATCCGTGGCCGCGCGCATCGGGTGTTCGCCGGACCATCTGACCCGCCTGTTCCGGTCCGAACACGGGATGTCGCTTGGCGTCTGGATTACCAAGGAACGGATGCAACTGGCCCGCGACCTTCTCGCGCATCCGGAGCACAACGTCGCCGAGGTCGGCTGGACGTGCGGATTCGCAAGCTCATCCTACTTCATCAGGGTTTTTAAGGCGCACACGGGCAGCACTCCCAAGGCGTGGAGGGTCCAGTCTGCGGGGACGCGACAGAACACGCGGAAGTGACGGAAAAGCTACTTCCTCAACAAGCAACCGGCCAACTCCCGCCCGCGCAAACGAAAAACTCTCTTGTCCAGCCTCACCGCCTATCTCTCCAAGAAGCTTCCGGCGGAAAAAGTTGAAAAGGTCGTCGCCGAACTTGTCGCCCAGGGCAAAGTATCCATCGGCGATAACGAGGCAATAAGCTACTCGCTTTGATCGTCCCGCCTTCGGTCAAGCTGGATAGCCTCAGATCCACCTCTCGGAAATAAGCAGACGGTTAGTGAGGAGGGCAAAACAGGCGCCCCGCCTGTGAAAGATGCCTGCCTGCGCTTGCAGAATCAGTGCCCAAACGGGCGGGACGCCCGTTCCCCCTGATCAACTGCGGAGCCCGATGATTTCCGAGAGGTGGTATCAGTTTGACTCGAAGCGCAGCCGCATGAAGGTTTGGGTGCTTGCCCCCCTGTCGATCGAGAACACGCGGCGCTCGAAGCCGGCGGCGACTCCGGTTTGATTGGCCGAGGCTTCCGACTGAACGCCCGTGCTGCTCCAGCTCACCTGCGAAGCGAGGTTCGAGGTCCACTGGCCGGTAACTGTCAGGGTCGGGTCGTTCGTGCGAACCACTGCGGTCAGGCTGAGCTTCGAACCGTTCGAGCTGATCTGCGGCAGAAGCGCTGCGTCGTTTGTGGTCAGGCTGCCGCCGAGGGCGTATTCCACAAACGCGGGGACGCCATCGTGGTCGGAGTCGCTGCCGGGGGCCTGTCCGGGGAACTCGGTTGCGAACGAGATGCCCGCGGTAACCGTCAGCGGTTGCTCGACGGCGATCGCGGCATTGTAGTTATCATTCCCGGCCTGGTTGGCCGTGATGGTCGTGCTGCCGGCCGCTGCAATAGTGAGCGTGCTGCCGTTCACCGAGGCCACCGAGGAGTTCGATGAGGTATAGGTCACCGGGAGGCTGGATGATGCATTTGCCGCCAGCGCGCGCGTCCCTTCGGCAAGCGTCGCGGTCGGGCTCGTCGTGAAGGTGATCATCTGGCTCAATTTCTGGAACGTGATCGTGGCGTCGGCCTGTGCGCCCGCATGGTCAACGGTCTCCGCCACGGTGGCGCGGACCGTCACCGAGCCCGTGCCGGAATTGATGGTGAGCTGGTTGCCGTTGAGCGTGACCTTGGCCGCATCCCCGCCGACCACGCTGTAGGTGACGGTTTCGTTGGCGCTGCTTGAGGCGCTAAGGGTGACGGTGCTGCCGTAGTTGGCGAATTGCTGGGGCACGAAGCTGAGCGTCGGCGAGGAGACGTCCACCAATTGCAAATACTGCGCGTGGTAGCTAGCGGATGCCGGCGTCGGCTTGTAGGGCAAGCCGACGTAGAGGCCGTTGTTGAGGAGGTCGTCACCGGTCTTGGCTGTTGCCCAGACGTAGGCGTCCGGGGTGTCGCAGAGGAGATCCTTCACGTTGTAGCTCCGCCCGCGCTCGATGCCGAAGTAGTTCGCGTTGCCTCCGGGGATGCTGGCGTTGAGATCGTAGGTCGCCGCGGTCGAGTTGCTCGTGCGGTAACTGTTGTTCACGAAGGCAAACACGACGCTCTGGCCGGGCGCGCCGGCCGTGGCCCCGAGGCTTTTCACCTTGCCCACGGCGAATATGTTGTTGTTGAACCCGCCGCCCGCAACCTTCTGGTTGAGGAAGTAAACGCTCTGGCTCTGGAGAGCGGGCGCAGCAAGGCGGGCCTTGTTGATGCGGCCATAGAACGTCTGCAGCGTCCAGTCGGAAGCGGTCCGTCCGGTCCAGACGCTCGCCATGTTGTTCCAGGCTTTGAAGTTCGGGATGTTCTTCCCGAAATTGCTTTCGTATTTGGCGAAGTTGTTGAGCGGGTCGATGGCCCCGAAGTTAGCGGCGCTGGCGGCGTAGCCGGTGGCGCTGTTCTGTGCGCCGGCTTCCTGGCCATACATGAGCATCGGGATGCCATCCAGCGCGCCGACCTGGGCGTAGGCGTAGGCGATGCTGAAGACGTCGTTGTGCGGGAACACCTCGTCGTGGCTGACGAGGTTGTTCAGCAGCGTGACGTTGTCGAAGGCCTGGCGACGGTTGTCGAAGGCCGTGAATGTCCCGCCGGTTGTCGGCGTCGCGGCCGTTCCTGCCCCGCCGTTAGCCGGATAGCCGAAGAACGTGTCGCGCCAGTAGAAGACCATGTTCTCGTTGAGCACGTCAAAGTGGCGTGCCGACCGGTAGCCGACGCCGTGGCGCTTGCTGCCGTTGACCTCGCGGAAGCCGTCGAGCGATTCGGCCATGAAAACGAAGTCCCACTTGCGGCTCCGGGTTTTGTTGATCGTGTATTCCCAGAACTGCGACGGCAGGCCCTGCGCGAAGTCGCAGCGCAGGCCGTCGATGCCTTTGTAGGATTGGGATTTCGGCGTGCCGACGGTGTTGCCGGTTTTGTCCAGCCAGTAGAGCGGGTAGTAGGAAAAGTAATTCCAGACCTGCCGCGTCGTCGGGGTGTGGCCGGCGAACTCGTCGCGCTCCAGCAGGAACGCGAGCTTGTAGGCGTTGTCCGGGTAGGTCTTGTCCGCGTTCTGCGTGCCTTTTTCCTTCACCAGGGCATCGTAGTCGCCGAAGTAGAATTCCCGCACGTCCGTCCAGTTGCCGAAATCGTTGCGGTCGGGCGCGATCGCGATCTCGGTGGCATTGCCCGCAGGCAGGCTCGGGTAGCCTTCCTTGGCATACCAGCCCGGGTTGAAATCCCGCACCAATTGCGACGCACTGGCACTGGGGATGGCGAGATCCACCGCGCCTTGGCCCATGACGCAATCCGGCGAGCTGTGGTTGAAGGTGCCATCCATCATCACGCCAACACCCCAGCTATCAAGGTCGCTGACAAAGGTCTGGAATTCGCCGAGCGCGTTTTCGGCGGTTTCCGAGCGTCCCAGCACGGGATTGATCGACCAGTAGTCGCGCACCGCATACGGGCTGCCCGGGTCGAATACCGACCCGGTATTAGGATCTGTATCCCGGCCCTCGACACCGATCGGGTGGATCGGTTGGAGCCAGAGCATGTTGATGCCCATCGCGGCGTAGTGGCCTTGGTTCAAAGCATCCGGACGTCCATCGCGGCTGCCGGACTCAACGAGATCGAGGAACGTGCTGCGGCCGGCCTTGGTCGTGTCCTTGGCCTCCACGACGAGCGGGTTGACCTCATACATGTTCAAGGCCAGCGCCTTCTTCGGCGAGACGACGATCGCGCAATCGCGACGCTGCGCGTGGTCGGTGAAGTAGATGTAGTTCCCGCCATTGATCTTGTAGCGGACCTGCAGGCGGTAGGCGCCGCAGAGGTTCACCGGAATGGTCGCCGAGTAGTAGCCGCTGGAATCCGGCCCGGCCATCGCGTAGGCGAGGAAGTAATTGTCGCCGTCCGCCGTGGTGACGGTGGCAGGGTCTTCCTCCATGACCGCTTTGTCGCGGCGGTTCAGGTTCGTGAACGCCTCGACATTCGAAACCGTCAATCCGGACGAGGTGTTCGGCTTGAATTTGACCGTGATTTCAGAAGCGTCGCCGGCCACCTCGTCGAGGTAGAAGCGCCGCAGGCCGTAGTTTCCATCCGTCTCGTTCCCGTTAACCGACACCAGCATTTCCGGCGTGCCGGCATCGAACTTGCCGTCGAGGTCCTCGTCGCGGATCGAGTCGGTGTTGGCGGCCTGAAACTCGGTGATTTCGATGTCGTTGGCCGAGTTGCCGAACGCTGCGGGTGCCTGCGAGAGAAGCTTGCCTTCGCCCCCTCCGCTGTAGGCCCCGACCGCGATGTAAATCGTCTTCGGCACCGAACCGAACACCTCCGCCAGATCGACCTCGGACTCGAGGGCCTGGCCGTTGTTGCCCATCCAATTGTGCCCGGATGCCCCGAAGCCGTATTGGTTTGCGGCGCTCGGGGAGGCAAAGATCCACGGTTTGGAACTCGCGGACGCGGTAAAATTGCCGAAGACCCTTCCATTCTTGGG
>JBAWVC010000039.1:0-15260 GCA_037147455.1 Verrucomicrobiota bacterium
CCTTAAGAACTTCCATCTCATTGCGCAGCAAAGTGTTTCGAATTTGAGAGGAATCGTAAAAAGCGATCACGATCGCGTTGGGTGCCGGGAGAGCACATCCAGGCGGCGCCTGTCGAATGCCCTCTCAGACCTCGATCGTTTCCCCGATTGCCGGAAGCAGGAGCGTCACTCCGGCATTTTCGAAGGTGCCGATGGCATCCCCCTTCACGATTTTGATCGGTGGAAACGTGTCGTAGTGGACGCCCACCACGATTTTCGTATCGACAAACGCGGCCGCTTTGGCGGCATCGGAGGCCCCCATCGTGAAGTTGTCGCCAATCGGGAGGACCGCGAAACGGATGGCGAATTCGTCCGCGATGAGGTTCATATCCATCGTGAGCGCCGTGTCCCCGGAATAATAAAACGCGCCCTCTGCCAACTCGACCACGTAGCCGCCGGGATTCCCGCCTGGCGAGCCGTCCGGCATCGTGCTCGAGTGGATCGCTGCGGTCATCTTCACGCGGCCGAATCCGAAGTGCTTCGATCCGCCGTGGTTCATCGCGACGAGTTTCGTGAGCCCCTGGCGGCCGAGCCATTCGCAAACCTCCCAGTTGCCGACCACCGGCGCGCCGGTCTGGTTCGCGAGCGCCACCGCATCGGCCACGTGGTCCACATGGCCGTGGGACAGGAGGATCACATCCGCCCGGATTTTTGAAATGTCCACGCCACTGGCCAGCGGGTTCGGGGTGATAAACGGATCAAAGAGCAGCCGCTGTCCCCCGCTTTCCACCAGAAAGCACGAGTGACCAAAATAGGTGAGTTTCATAACGGGATCCACGCAATCACAGGACGCCGGATTTGTCCAACCATCAAGAAAATCTGTGCATTTGGCGTGGCCGGGCGCTAAAATGCCCGCCTATGAATCCCTCACTGCTTGCGGACGACGATTTTTATCCCCTGATCGAAGCGCGGCACTGCGATCCGTTCCGGATTCTGGGGCTGCGCGAATTCCAGAGCCGGTGGATCGGGCGGGTGTTCCGGCCGGACGCCGCCAAAGTCCGCATGGTGGACACGGAAGGAAAGGCGTTCGATCTGACGCGGGTTCACGAGACGGGCCTCTTTGAGGCCGTGCTGCCGGGCGTGAGCGGGGAGTTCGGCTACACGCTGGAATTCACGGGATACGACGGCACGAAGTGGCGCTCGCACGACCCTTACTCGTTCGGCCCCGTGCTCGGGGAGATGGATATTTACCTGTTCAACGAGGGGACGCACTACGACATCTACAAAAAGCTCGGCGCGCACGTGATGGAGATCGGCGGCGTGCAGGGGGTGCATTTTTCGGTCTGGGCGCCGAACGCCCAGCGGGTCAGCGTCGCCGGCGACTTCAACGGATGGGACGGCCGGGTCCACCCGATGAGGAAGATGGTTCCCTCCGGAGTCTGGGAAATTTTTCTGCCGGGGGTCCGCGAGGGGGCGCATTACAAATTCGAGATCCGCGGGCCGCACGGCGAAACCTTCCTGAAAACCGACCCCTACGCGTTTTTCGCCCAGCACACGATCGAGACCGGCTGCATGGTTTTCGACCTCAACCGATTCACCTGGGCGGATTCCGAGTGGATGGAAAAGCGCAGGCAGCGCGATCCCTACGCCTCGCCGATGAGCATCTACGAGGTCCACCTCGGCTCCTGGCAGCGGGTCGCCGAGGATGGCGACCGGTTCCTGAGCTACATCGAGCTGGCCGACCGGCTGATCCCGTATGTCAAGGAGCTCGGCTTCACCCACATCGAGCTGCTGCCGGTCATGGAGCACCCGTTCGACGGGTCCTGGGGGTATCAGGTCGTAAACTACTACGCCCCCTCGAGCCGGTTCGGAAACCCCGACGAGTTCCGGCACTTCGTGGACCGGTGCCACCAGGAAGGGATCGGGGTCATCCTCGACTGGGTGCCCGGACATTTTCCCAAGGACGCACACGGGCTCGCGCGCTTCGACGGGACCTGCCTCTACGAGCACGAGGACCCGCGCCTCGGCGAGCACAAGGACTGGGGCACGCTCATCTTCAACTACGGCCGCAACGAGGTGAAAAATTTCCTGATCGGCAACGCGCTGTTCTGGATGGACGAGTTCCACATCGACGGCATGCGGGTCGATGCGGTGGCCTCGATGCTGTATCTCGACTACTCGCGCAACCCCGGCGAGTGGGTGCCGAACTGCTTCGGCGGTCGCGAAAACCTCGATGCCATCGCGTTCCTCAAGCGCTGCAACGAGGTCTGCTACGAAAGGTTCCCCGGCACCACCATGATCGCCGAGGAATCCACCGCCTGGCCCGGCGTCTCGCGCCCGACCTACGCCGGCGGGCTCGGGTTCGGGTTCAAATGGAACATGGGCTGGATGAACGACAGCCTGCGCTACATCACCAAGGATCCGATCCACCGCCGCTACCACCAGGGAGACATCACGTTCTCGATGCTGTATGCGTTTCAGGAACATTTCGTCCTCGTGCTCAGCCACGATGAGGTCGTGCACGGAAAAGGGTCGCTGCTCGACAAGATGCCCGGCGACATGTGGCAGAAATTCGCGAACTGCCGGATGTTCCTCGCCTGGATGTGGGCGCACCCGGGCAAGAAGCTGATTTTCCAAGGCATGGAATTCGGCCAGTGGAAGGAATGGAACCACGACCGGAGCCTCGACTGGCACCTCACGCATTTTCCCCTCCACGACGGGCTGCGCCGCATGGTCCAGCACCTGAACTGGCTCTACACACACGAACCGTCGCTCTACGATCTCGACGACACCTACGACGGTTTCGAGTGGGTGGATTTTCACGACGCCGACAACACCGTCTGGTCGTTCGTGCGCAAGTCCCGCACGGGCGCCGACATCCTTTTCATCATCAACGCCACCCCGGTCGTCCGCGGAGCCTACCGCGTCGGGATCACCAACCACGGATTTTATGAGGAGGTCCTCAACACCGATGCCGAAACCTACGGCGGCAGCAATGTCGGAAACTACGGCGGCCGCTGGTCGGACGAGCACTGGGCCTGGCAGGGCAAGCCCCACTCGATCCTGCTCGACCTCCCGCCGCTCTCGGTCATCGCTTTCAAATATAAGAAAGATTGAGCGGAGCCAGATCAGCCGGCGGGTTGGCTGACGGGTTCCGCGGTGGACTTCTCCACGGCAAAGGCGAGCTTGTCGGCGTCGCGTTTGACGGTGACCGAGTCGCCCGGCTTGATGTTGCCGCGGAGGATCTCCTCGGCCATCGGGTCCTCGAGGTATTTCTCCACGGCGCGGCGCATCGGGCGCGCCCCGTAGATCGGGTCGTAGCCTTTTTCGATGAGGAACTCCTCTGCCGTGGCATCGAGCGTGAGGTGGACATCCTTCAGGCGGATGCGCTCGATGACTTTTGACAATTCGAGGTTCACGATCTTCACGAGGTCCGGCTTGGTCAGCGTGTGGAAGACGATGATGTCGTCCAGGCGGTTGAGGAACTCCGGCTTGAAGACGCGCTTGGTTTCCTCAAGGATTTTTCCGCGCATCGAGTCGTGGTTGTCATCGAGGTTCGGGGCGCCGAACCCGAGCGTCGTCTGCTTGCGGATCAGCTCGGCCCCGACGTTCGAGGTCATGATGATGATCGTGTTGCGGAAGTCGATTTTGCGGCCGAGCGAGTCGGTGATTTTCCCTTCCTCGAGGATCTGGAGGAGGAGGTGCATCACGTCCGGATGCGCCTTTTCGATCTCGTCGAAGAGGACGACGGAATACGGGCGGCGGCGGACCGCCTCGCTGAGCTGGCCTCCCTCCTCGTATCCGATGTATCCTGGAGGCGAGCCGATGAGGCGGGAGGCGGTGAACTTCTCCATGTATTCGCTCATGTCGATCTGGATGAGCGAATCCGCGTCGCCGAACATGAACTCCGCGAGCGTGCGCGCGAGGAACGTTTTGCCGACGCCGGTGGGGCCGAGGAAGATGAACGAGCCGATCGGGCGGCGCGGATCTTTGAGGTCGGCGCGGGACCGGCGCAGGGCCTTGCTGATCGCGGTGACCGCCTCGTTCTGGCCGATGACTTTGCCCTGCATCTCGGATTCCATGGCGAGCAATTTCGCCGTCTCCTGCTGCTCCATGCGCGAGAGCGGGACGCCGGTCCACTTCGAGATGATGTGCATGATGTCATCCTCGGTGACGACGACTTCCTTCTCGTCCTTGTTCGCCCTCCAGTCGGCGAGGATGGCGTCGAGATTTTCCTTGGCCTGCTTCTCGCTGTCGCGGAGGGCGGCGGCGTTTTCGAAGTCCTGCGATTTGATCGCGGCCTCTTTTTCCACGCGGATGCGTTCGATCCCGGCCTCGACGTCCTTCACGTTCGGAGGGCGGGACATGGCGGCGATGCGGGCCCGTGAGCCGGCCTCGTCCATGACGTCAATCGCCTTGTCCGGCAGGAACCGTCCGGTCAGGTAGCGGTCCGTGAGCTTCGCGGCCGCCTCGAGGGCGATATCGAGGATTTTGGCCTTGTGGTGGGCTTCGTATTTCGGGCGGATGCCCTTGAGGATGAGGATCGTTTCCTCGACCGACGGGGCCTCGACCTTGACCGTCTGGAACCGGCGCTCCAGGGCGGCGTCCTTTTCGATGTATTTGCGGTATTCGTTGAGCGTTGTGGCGCCGATGCACTGTAGTTCGCCGCGGCTGAGCGCGGGCTTGATGATGTTCGAGGCATCCATGGCCCCCTCCGCGGATCCCGCGCCGACGATCGTGTGCAGCTCGTCGATGAAGAGGATCACGTTTTTGTTGCGGCGGATTTCGTCCATGACCGCCTTGATCCGCTCCTCGAACTGCCCGCGGTATTTCGTGCCGGCGACCATGAGGGCGAGGTCGAGGGTGATGACCTTTTTTTCGTGCAGGAGCTCCGGGATATTGCCCGCGACGATCTCCTGCGCGAGGCCTTCGGCGATCGCGGTCTTGCCCACGCCCGCCTCGCCGATGAGGACGGGGTTGTTTTTGGTGCGGCGGCAGAGGATCTGCACGACGCGTTCAATTTCGTCGGCCCGCCCGATGACCGGATCGAGTTCGCCCTTCTTCGCGAGCTCGGTAAGGTCGCGGCCGAAGGCGCGGAGCGCGGGCGTTTTTCCATCCTTCTTGCCTCCGACCTCGGCGGGGATGGTGTCGCCATCATCCTGCGGCGCAAAATTCGGGTCGAGCTCCTTGAGGATCTCGTTGCGGGTGCGCTCGATATCGACCTCGAGATTTTTCAGGACCCGCGCGGCGACGCCTTCGCCCTCGCGGAGGAGGCCGAGGAGGATGTGCTCGGTGCCGACATACGAATGCTGCAGGCTTTTGGCTTCCTTCCCGGCAAGGGCGAGGACTTTTTTGACGCGAGGGGTGTAGGGGATATTTCCCACCATCTTCGTCTCGGGGCCCGAGCCGACCTGCTTCTCCACCTCCATGCGGACGGTCTCGAGGTCGAGGCCCATTTTTTGGAGGACATTGACCGCGACCCCGTTGCCCAGCTTGATGAGCCCGAGAAGGAGGTGTTCGGTTCCGACGTAGTTGTGGTTGAACCGGTCCGCTTCTTTGCGGGCAAGAGCGAGGACCTGCTGGGCGCGTGGAGTAAAGTTATTCATCATGTCGTTCTTCGGTGGTTTCCGGGGTCCGCGCCTTCAAAATCGCGATGTCCGGTGCAGACACCTGAGCCAATTTCGCGCGGATTATGGTCGCGCGCAAGGAGTCCCTTTCATCCGCGGACATTTTTTGTGTGCCCGCCCCCTTTTGGAGGTGGGCGGGCTGGGTCTCGATAAACAGCTCGTCCACGGGAAAACGGCAGGGTTCCGGGAAAACTCCGAGGTCCACGCCGAGTTTGAGCACCGAGAGGTAATTCAGAGCCTCTTTCGAACTCATCGAATAGGCGTGGGAAAGAACGCCGTAGGCGCGGCCGATCTGGTCGTAAAGCGTCACCGCCTTCCGCTGGGCGAGGAGCGCGCGGGCGTTCTGCTCGTGTTCGAGGATCTGTTCGATGACCCGGTTGAGGCGGCCGATGATCTCGTCCTCGGTTTCCCCGAGCGTGGTCTGGTTCGAGACCTGGAAGAGGTTGCCCATGGCCTCGGTCCCTTCCCCGTGGAGGCCGCGGACGGCCAGGCCGATCTTGTTCACCGAGTTGACGATTTTGTTGATCTGATCGCTCATGACGAGGCCCGGCAGATGGAGCATCGCCGAGGCCCGCATGCCGGTGCCGACGTTGGTCGGGCAGGCGGTGAGGTAGCCGAGCTCGGCATCGAACGCGTAGTCGAGCACAGCCTCGAGCTCCGAATCCACGCGGTTGATCATGGAATATACTTTCGTGAGCTGGAGCCCGCAGCAGATCGCCTGCATCCGGAGGTGGTCCTCCTCGTTGATCATGACGCTCAGGGTCTGCGGGGAATTCATGACCACCGCGCTCCCGACGCCCTTCGCGGCGTGCTCGCGGCTGATCAGATGGCGTTCGACGAGCACCTGCTTTTCCAATGGCGAGAGGGCTTCGAGATTTTCCGAATACGACTCCGCCATCTCGGGGAGATGCTCGACGGCGTCCTTCACCAGGCGCATGACATCGAGGCGCTCGGCCTTTTTTGCCCAGCCGGGAAACGGCTTCTCGCGGAGGTTACGGGCGAGGCGGACGCGGCTGCTCACGACGATGTTCCTGTGCGGGCCGTCGCCGGAGAGCCATTCTCCGGAGTTCGCGATGATGCGGGAAAATTTCATGCGCTGGCCCCGGCCTCGATCTGCCGGATCTGGTCGCGGAGATCTGCGGCCCGCTCGTATTCCTCGGCCGCGACCGCTTGGTTGAGGCTGTCCTGGAGCGACTTCATTTTTTCGGTTTGCTCGCGGATTTTGTGAAAGGCCGCCGGGGATTTTCCGGTATGGGCGGTCCCCTTGTGCATGTTTTTCAGCATGCCCGAGAGCCCGTCGGTGAAGACCCCGTAGCAGGCGCTGCAGCCGAGGCGCCCGGTCTTTTTGAAATCCGCCTGGGTGAACCCGCACACCGGGCATTTTTGGGAGCCCGGATTTTTGTCGATTTCCTGCGCGGCCCCGAGCCCCATGAGCAGGTCGGCCAAGGCAAAGCCGGTCGGGTCGTTCACGCCCTTTTCCTTCGAGCAGGCCTCGCAGAGGTTGACCTTCTGCATCTTCCCCTCGACGATCTGGGTGAGAAAGACCGTGGCTTCTTTGGACTGGCAAACATCGCACCGCATACTACTTATCAATCACCGTGCCGGAGGCCGCTGTCAACTCGTGGAAGCGGGCGAACAGGCGTTTGGTCACGGTCCCGGGGGAGCCGGTGCCGATCGGGCGGTTGTCCAGACGCACCACGGGGATGACCTCTGCGGCGGTGCCGGTGAGGAAGCATTCCTCCGCGGTGTAGATGTCGTAGCGGGTCATCTCCGGCTCGCTGATCGGGATGCCCAGTTCGGCGGCGATCTCGAAGACGACCGCGCGGGTGACCCCGGCGAGCGCGCCCGACGAGATCGGCGGGGTGAAGATCCGCCCGTTTTTGACGGTGAAAATATTGTCCCCGGTGCACTCCGCCACGTAGCCTTGCTCGTTGAGCATGAGCCCCTCGCCCGCCCCGGCCTGCTGGGCCTCGATTTTGGCGAGAATGTTGTTGAGGTAGTTCAGAGATTTCACCATCGGGCTCAGCGCGCCGTGGGCGGTTCTTCTCGTGGCGCAGGTGACCACGTGAAGCCCGGTCTCGTATTTGTCCGGGGCGTAGAGCGCGATTTTCGAGGCGATGATGATCACCGAGGCGCGCGGGCAGTTGGACGGGTTGAGGCCCAGGTCGCCTACGCCGCGCGTCACCACCAGCCTCACGTATCCGTCGCAGAGTTTGTTCCGGCGGATCGTCTCTAGGAGCGCCTCCGACATTTCGGCCGGCCCCATCCCGACATCCAGGCAGATGGCCTTTGCGGAATCGAACAGCCTGGCAATGTGCTCCTCTAGGCGGAAGACCCTTCCGTTGTAAAAGCGGATCCCTTCAAAGACCCCGTCGCCGTAGAGCAGGCCGTGGTCGAAGACCGAGACCTTCGCGTTCTCTTTGTCGTAAAATTCTCCGTCAATATAGATCTTCATGTGGAATGGTTCCTGGTGCCCGGAGGCGGTGCAGCCGCATAGAATGCCCTGTCCTCCGGCGAATCTCAACTCTCTTTCTTCGCCGGAAAAAATTTCGAAGCCTGTTTGTCAGATTTACTTCCGCAGACTTTTCTGGGCATGCTGCCGGCAAATGCATCTGCTCCCCTGTTGGCGTCGGATCCTCTGTTGCCTCGTGTTGGTCTGTCCTGCTGTCTGTCCGGCCACCGAAACCGGGCCCACGGAAGATCAACTGGAATACGGGACGCGGTCGAAGGACCGGAGGTTCCTCCACAAGTTTGCCGCCGAGGTGTCGAAAGATTTCAACGCGCCGTTCGACATGCTCGCGCAGGGGCAGGCCTGGCTGGTGAAGGAAACCGGCGTTCGGCTGTATTTCGACTACTACGGCGACTTCCTCGCCAATCCGACCGGCGGGCTTTCGCAGTCGGTCGGGTATTCGCACGAGATTGTCGTCGGCGGGCATTTCGACCTGGAAAAAATCATCGGCTGGAGCGGGGCGTCGATCACCGCGTCGTTCGCCGAGGGGGCCGGTTACAACCTCTCGAATAACGTCGGCAACTACTTCGTCGTCTCGGAATCCATTGTCCAGGGCACCGGGGTTCTTTTCGACCTCTACCTCACCCAGAAGCTTTTTGACGACAAGCTCGACCTCCGGATCGGCCGCATGAGCGCCGGGCAGATGTTCGCCACGCTGCCCGCGTTCGGCCTGCAGGTGAACGGCGGCATCAACGGGAACCCGAACAACCTGTTCAGCAACGCGCCGTTCACTGCGGGGATCACCGCGACGAACTCGGCGATGGTCAAATACAAGCCGACCAAAGAGACCTATGCCTCGGCCGGGATTTTTCAGGCGACCCCGCGCCTCGGCGTCTATTCCTACCACGGGGCGGACTTCACGATCCGTCCGGGAGACGGGATTCTGATGATGTTCGAGACCGGATGGAAGCCGACGTTCGGGGCGACGAAAGCGGGCCAGTCGAAGGACAAGGAGGTCGTCGGGAACCCCGGGCTGCCCGGCATCTACAAGCTCGGCGGCTACTACTCCAACTACACGTTCGCCCAGTTCTCGGGCGGCCAGATTTACAACGCCTACGGGTTCTACGCCATCGGCCAGCAGATGGTCTGGCGCTCGAAGAAAAACACCAACGACAATTTTTCGCTGTGGGGCGGGGCCGTGTATTCGCCGCAGACCGACATTTCCAGCAACCCGTTCATGGGGATGGCGGGAACGATCTGGCAGGGGCTCATCCCCGGCCGCGATCAGGACCAATGGCTCACCTGCTTCCTGGTCGCTAATTTCAGCAGGGACTACGCGAACTCCCCGTCGAACCCCGGCACCACGACTCCGACCTACGAGGCCGTGCTCGAAACCAGCTATGTCATCCAGCTCAATAAGTATTTGGGCATCCAGCCGGACCTCCAATACATCATCCGCCCGAACGGATACGGGAACATCCCGAACGCGCTCGTGATCGGGCTTCAGGCCGTCGTCAGTTTTTGAACAACTATGAAAACCATCCGCCTCCTCTGCCTCTGCGCCCTCGCCTTTTCATCCCTGCCCGGCCTTCGCGCGGGAACCATGCCGGAACCCGCCGCCCTCCAAAAAGCGGTGGACGACGCCTACGCGAAGTTCAAAGACGAAAAGGGCGGAGCCAACGCCAGCTACATCCCGTATCTCGCCAAAGTCCCGTCAAACCTGTTCGGCGTGGCCATCGTCACAGTGGACGGGAAAATCTACACAGCCGGCGATGTGGGTTATGCGTTTGCGATCGAGTCGGTCTCGAAGCCGTTCACCGCATCGCTGGTGATGAACGAATCCGGGCCGGAGACGATCCTCAACAAGATCGGCGTCGAGCCGACCGGCCTGCCGTTCAATTCCGTGGTTGCGATCGAGCTCGAGCCCACGCGTTCGGTGAACCCGTTTGTCAACCCCGGCGCGATGGCTGCGGTGAGCCTCGTGAAAGCGAAAAACCCGCAGGGAAAATGGGAGAAGATCCTCGCGCAATACAGCAAGTTTGCCGGGGAAAAGCTCGCAATGAGTGACGAGGTCTATCAATCCGAGGCGTCCTGCAACCAGCACAACCGCGGGATCGCCGAACTGCTCTTCAGCTACAACCGGCTCTACGCGGACCCGCTGGAAACCTGCGATGTTTACACGAAGCAGTGTTCGGTGCTGGTCACCGCGAAGCAGCTCGCCGTGATGGGTGCCACGATCGCCAACGGCGGCGTGAACCCGCTCACCAAGGAACGCTGCCTAGAGGAATCCAGCGTCCCGAAACTTCTCGCCGTGATGATGATGGCCGGGTTCTACGACGAGTCCGGCGCCTGGGCGTGGAAGTCCGGGCTTCCTTCGAAGACCGGTGTCGGCGGCGGCATCGTGAGCATCGTCCCGGGCAAGATGGCGATCGTCGGGTTCGCGCCTCCGCTCGATGCCGCCGGCAACAGCGTTCGCGGAGCCAGCGCGATCCAACAGATCGTCGCCGACCTCAACCTTAATCTCTTCAACTCCAAGTAATATTATGGCTCTCTCCACCCCTTCTCCCGGCAATCCCAACGACGAGGTCTTCGCCTCCGACGACCTCGCGAACGTGCTCCCGAAAAAACATTTCCCCCGCCACGAGCGGGACGCGAAGCACATCTACCAGGCGGTCCGCGACGAGCTCCTCCTCGACGGCAACTCGCGCCAGAACCTCGCGACGTTCTGCCAGACGTGGGTCGAACCGGAGGTGCACCAGCTCCTCGACGACTGCATCGACAAAAACATGATCGACAAGGACGAGTATCCGCAGACCGCCGAGATCGAGAACCGGTGCGTCGCCATGCTCGCGGATCTTTGGCATGCGCCGGATGTCGCCAATGCGATCGGGTGCTCGACCACCGGATCGAGCGAGGCCGCGATGCTGGGCGGAATGGCCATGAAATGGCGCTGGCGCGCGAAGCGTCAGGCGGAGGGAAAGCCCACCGACAAGCCGAACATGATCTGCGGCCCGGTGCAGGTCTGCTGGCACAAGTTCGCCCGCTACTGGGACGTCGAACTGCGCGAGATCCCGATGGAAAAGGACCGCCTCCTCATGAGCCCGGAGGAAGTCATCAAGCGCTGCGACGAGAATACCATCGGCGTCGTGCCCACGCTCGGCGTCACGTTCAACGGATGCTACGAGCCAGTGAAGGCGGTCTCCGATGCCCTCGACAAACTTCAAAAGAAAACCGGCCTCGACATCCCGATCCATGTGGACGGAGCGAGCGGCGGGTTTCTGGCCCCGTTCTGCGCGCCCGATCTCGAATGGGATTTCCGCCTCCCGCGCGTGAAGTCGGTCAATTCCTCCGGCCACAAATTCGGCCTCGCCCCGCTCGGCTGCGGATGGGTCGTCTGGCGCGAAAAATCCGACTTGCCGGAGGGGCTGATTTTCAACGTGAACTACCTTGGCGGCAACATGCCGACGTTCGCGCTCAACTTCTCGCGCCCCGGCGGGCAGATCATCGCCCAGTATTACAACTTCCTGCGCCTCGGCCACGAGGGATATACGAAGGTCCATTCGGCGTGCTACGAAACCGCGCAATTTCTCGCGAAAGAAATCGCCGCGCTCGGACCCTTCGACATGATCTACAGCGGCGACCCTGCTGAGGGGATCCCCGCGCTCTGCTGGACGATCATGCCGGGAAAAAATCCGGGCTACTCGCTCTACGACCTCGCCGACCGCCTGCGCGTGCGCGGATGGCAGGTGCCCGCGTATTCGATGCCCGCCCACCGCGAGGACCTCGTCGTCCAGCGGATCCTCGTCCGCCTCGGAGTCAGCCGCGATCTGGCCAGCCTCCTGGTCGGCGACATCAAGGCCGCCATCGAATACCTGAGCCGCCCGAACGTCACGGTGGCCGCAACTCCGCAGGACGCCACGGCCTTCCACCACTGATTTTTAGCGGCCGCGCTTGTGGCCGATCGCTAAAAACGATGGCCAGCGGCGGGGTCATCGAATATACCGCCGGCATGCTGACGCTTTATCTTCTCCGGCACGGACAAACTTCCTTCAGCAGGGCCAACGCGTTCTGCGGGGCGGCCCTCAATCCGGATCTCACCGACGATGGGCGGCAAATGGCGGAGTGTTTCGCGAAGGCCTACGGCCCGTCCGCATGGCAGGCGATCTTCTGCAGCCCGCTCAAGCGCGCCCTCGAGACCGCCCACCCGATCTGCAGCGCGACCGGGATGTCCCCGCAGGTGCGGGACGGGTTGAAGGAAATCGGCTATGGCCAGTGGGAAGGCAAAACCGTGGAGGAAGTCGAGGCGGAGTTCCACGACGACTACCTTGCCTGGACGGCCGACCCCGCATGGTATCCGCCGACCGATGGCGAGCCGGCGGTGTCCATCGCGCACCGCTCGCTGCAGGTCGTCGAAGAAATCCAGAAGGTTTACGATGAGGGCAACGTGCTGATCGTTTCGCACAAGGCGACCATCAGGATCCTGCTGTGCTCGCTGCTCGGGGTCGATGTCGGGCGGTTCCGCTACCGCCTCGCCTGCCCGGTCGGGTCCGTATCCATCATCGAGTTTGGAAAACACGGGCCACTGCTCAGAGCGATGGCTGGCCGCGACCATCTCGATGATCGCCTGAAAAACCTCCCGGGAACGTAGGGGACGGTAACAGGAAGGCAATTCTCGACAACAACACTGGGCTCGGCGATGGTTGGCCCTCATGAAAATTGTGGGTTCACGCCTCCATCTTCCAGTCTCCCCCGCGCAAGCCGTCCGCCGGGCGGAGCGGATCATTGACGAGGCGAACCGCTTGGCACCCCATCCCAAGCCGCGCGGCTTCGTGATGAAAGCAAAAACCTGGCAGGAATACGCCGCATGGAGGCTGGCGCAAACGAACCCGAGACTCTGGTGATATGGAGCAAACTTCAGGCCCTCTGATTCAGGTCTGCCGTCTGCTCAACGCGCAAAATGCCGAGTATTTGGTTGTCGGCGCTTGGGCAATGACCCTCAACAGCGTCGTCCGCGCCACCGAAGATGTGGACATCCTTGTTGCCGACAATCGGGAGAACTACCGGAAAGTGATTGACGCTCTCTCCCTTCTCGCTGATGGAGCCGCCCGCGAACTCACCCCAAAGGATTTTGAGGAAAATGTCGTCATCAAGATCGCCGACGAAGTGGAAGTCGCACCACCCGCGCCTGGACCGTGACCTACGCCGAGGCTGCGCCAAACGCAATAAAGACCGAGGTGGACGGCGTCACCGTGCCCTACTTGTCTTTACCGGACCTCATCCGCAGCAAGCAAACTCAACGGGACCAGGATCGCGTCGATGTGGAACTCCTCCTCCGTCTCCCATAAGCCGCTGTCGCCCCTTCACGTGTTGAGCGACCCCTTCGACTCGACGCTGCACCAGGACTCGGGATTCCCCTGGAATCAAGTCAAAACGCGGGCACGAGCTGTCCAGGCATGCCGGGGCTGGTCATTTTAGCTCCAGAAGCTGCGTCTGACGTGGAGCAAGCCTACCGCCACTTCGGGCGCGGAATCCGACACAGAACAAAATCCTGCGTCTCGGGGAATAATACCACCTCTCGGAAATCATCGGACTCCGCAGCTTCGCAGCGCACGGGAACGGGCGTCGCGCCCGTTTGGGCACTGATTCTGCAAGCGCAGGCAGGCATCTTTCACAGGCGGGACGCCTGTGCCCCCTGTTTTGCCCTCCTCACCAACCGTCTGCTTATTTCCGAGAGGTGGTATAAGAAGCCGAGGGAAACGGAAAATTGATTCTTTCGGGTGGGGGCATCTCGCAGCAAATGCCCCAAACCCCGGCGCGCGCTTCATGCGTCCGGCCTGCGGCGCTCGCGGATGGCGCTAAGGATATCCGCGATTGCGTCCGCCTTCGGCTTGGATCCGAGGTTGCCTTTCCCGTGAACCCGCAGGCTCACGGCCCCGGCTTCGACGTCCCGTTTGCCGATGACGAACATCGTATGGACCTTCATGGCCTCGGCGCGGGCGATCTTGGCGTTCACCGCGTCGGAGGTGACGTCGAGCTCGCAGCGGACGCCGCCGGCGCTGAGTTCGGCAAGGACGTTTCCCGCAAACTCCATCACGGCAGGATCGTTGTTGATCGGCAGGATGCGGACTTGTTCCGGGGCCAGCCAGAGCGGAAAGTTTCCGGCAAAGTGCTCGATCAGAACCCCGGTGAAGCGCTCCATCGAGCCGAACGGGGCGCGGTGGATCATCACGGGCACATGCTCTTTGCCGTCGCTGCCTTTATAGGCCAACCCGAACCGGATCGGCAGGTTGTAGTCGACCTGCACGGTCCCGAGCTGCCACTCGCGTCCGAGAACGTCCTTCACGACAAAATCAATCTTCGGCCCGTAGAAGGCCGCTTCGCCTGGCTCTTCGGCGAACGGCACATCGAGCGAACGCGCCGCATTCCGGCAGGCGTCCTCGGCCTTGTCCCAGTTCGCGGGATCGCCGGTGTATTTGTCGGAATCCGGGTCGCGCAGCCCGACCCGCACCCGGTAGTCGCTCATTCCGAGCGTGCTGAGCACGGTGCGCACGAGCGAGAGGCAACCGAGGATTTCTCCCGGCACCTGCTCCTCGGTGCAAAAAAGGTGGGCGTCGTCCTGGGTGAATCCGCGGACTCGGGTCATGCCGCTGAGCTCGCCGCTTTGTTCCCAGCGGTAGACGGTGCCGAACTCCGCGAGGCGCACCGGCAGCTCGCGGTAGCTGCGCGGCTGCGAATCAAAAATTTTGATATGCATCGGGCAGTTCATCGGCTTGAGAAGGTAGCCGTCGATCTCGCCTTGTGACACGCGGTTGGAAAGCTCGGCGCAGGTGCAGCCTTCGGCGGCAAGATCCGAAAGCGTCTCCCGGTCGATGAGAGGAGGGAACTGGGACTCGGCGTAGTAGGGAAAATGCCCGGACGTCCTGTAAAGTCCGAGGCGACCGATGTGCGGGGTAAAAACCTGGCTGTAGCCCTGCTTGCGGAGTTCCTCCCCGATAAAATCCTGAAGTTCCTGGCGGATGATCGCGCCTTTGGGGGTCCAGAGGATCAGCCCCTGCCCGACGGCATCATCGATGTGAAAGAGCTGCAGCTCTTTTCCGAGCTTCCGGTGGTCGCGCTTTTTTGCCTCCTCCAGCATCGTGAAGTAAGCCTCCATCTCGGTCTTGTTCTTGAACGCGGTGCCGTAGATCCGCTGGAGCTGCGGGTTG
>JBAWVC010000040.1:0-15243 GCA_037147455.1 Verrucomicrobiota bacterium
GGCTACATCGGCATCCAGTTCGGGTTCGCGCTGAAGAACAGCAACCTGATCCGGATTTTTGAAACGCTCGGCGCGAAGCAGGACGACATCCCGGTGCTGTGGATCGCCGCGCCGCTGTCGGGGCTGATCATCCAGCCGATCATCGGCTACATGAGCGACAGGACGTGTAACCGCCTCGGCCGCCGCAAGCCGAATTTTCTGACCGGCGCGATCCTCGCGTCGCGCGCCCGAGAACAAGCGGCGTGCTTTTGTGATGGGAAAACCCAGGCCCTGCGTGTATGCGCATGACCGATAGAAATGCACCCGTTCCGCCGGCCCGTTCTTTTACTCATCGCTGCCCTGCTGCTTCCGGCATGGAACGGAAAAGCCCGTGCAGAACAGCTTTTCGAGCGCCTGTCGGCACTGAGGCTCCTCCAACTGCAATCCAACCTCTGGAGCCGCGAGGAAGTAAACGGGCTCACCCTGAAGGGAAGCATCGAGAGCCATTACACGACCAATGGCGCCCTCGAACAGGGCGGCACCAGCGACTGGTATCTGGCCCCATTGGCGTCCGTGATCTGGAGCGGAGAAGCGGGCGACGGCTGGAGGGTTTCCGCCGGAGGCGATACCGGCGGCTTCCGCTATCTCCGCCAACCCGACCTCGGAACCTCCTACCTGGATGCATGGGCGAGTGCCGCGCGGGATTTTCAAATCGGCCCGGCGAAGGCGAATTTTTACGCGATCTGCACCCAGGAGTGGACCCAGTTCAGGAATTTCACGAAGAGCGGATCTTCCACGGAAACTCTGGCAGGGTTGAATTGCGACTGGGAAATCCGGCCGGGCCACACGCTCACATTCAACCCGGTGGCATCCGCAACACCCTATTCCTCGCCTTGGGATTCCGGGTATCACTCCTACGGGGCCATGATCACCTACAACCGGGCGGTGAATGCCAGCCTCGACGTCTCCTTGTATTACAACGGCTACCTGACCTGCTACTTCAACGGTCAGACGGACTACACGCAGTATGTCGGTGCGGGCATCGCCTGGAGTCCGTGCAAAGACGTTTCTCTGTCGGTCTCGGTGACACAAACGTGGAACTCAAGCACAAGCCCCGACAGCGAATACTCCGCCTTTGATACCGGAGGGATCATCGGCTTGCGGTGGAGGTTGTGAAGCGGGCTGCTATTTGCTACGCGGGTTGCGGACGGAGCTCCTCTTCCTCGGTTTCGCGTGCAGAAAATTCTCCATCGCCCCGAGCGTCTCCGCGCTGACGTGGTGCTCGATCCCCTCGGCATCCGCCCGGGCCGTGGACGGCGGGACACCGAGCGCCTCCAAAAAGGCCACCACCTTCTCGTGCCGGGCCCGGGCTTTTCCGGCCAGCCGGCGACCGGAATCGGTGAGAAAGATCGACCGGTAGGGCTGGGTGGTGACCAGCCCCTCGCGCTGCAGCCTTTGGACCGTCCGGATCACCGTCACGTGCGTCACCCCGAGGGACTTCGCGAGATCGGTCGCGCGGGCCTCCCCGCTGCCAGAGATCAGGTCCGCGATCGCCTCCACGTAATCCTGCGCCCGCTCCTGGGCGTGCTGCAGGCGCGTCTGCTGCTGGTAGGCCGCCGTCTCCGGGCCGCGCGGCGGTTGCGCCCGCGGCGCCCTCCTCGTTTTCAAAGCCATGTGCCATTGTCCGAAAAATATTGGTCATTGACAAGGCTCAGCTCCGGGGTTTAGCGTGAACCTCACATTGTAGCACATGCTACAATACGGACGCCGGCGCGACCGATCGAACATGATTACCGACACGCATGAATCCTGACCCGGAGAACATCCCCGCCGGGCTCGACGCGTGGAAGCGGCAGGTGGCGGAGGTCAGTCTTCCCGAGGTGCACCGCAGTATTTTTGTCCCGGGGAAGGCGAGCTTCTGGAGGAAGATGCTGGCGTTTGCAGGCCCGGGTTTTCTGGTGGCGGTGGGCTACATGGACCCGGGGAACTGGGCGACGGACCTGGCGGGCGGAGCGCAGTTCGGCTACACGCTTCTGTCCGTGATCCTGCTGTCGAACCTGATGGCGATCCTGCTGCAGCACCTTTCCCTGAAGCTCGGGGTGGCAACCGGACGGGATCTGGCGCAGGCGTGCCGGGACCACTATTCGAAGCCCGTGGTGTGGATTCTGTGGGGGTTGTGCGAACTGGCGATCGCGGCCTGCGATCTGGCCGAGGTGGTGGGTTCCGCCATCGCCCTGCAGCTTCTGTTCGGGATCCCGCTGGTGTGGGGGTGTGTCATCACCTGCCTGGATGTCATGGCGGTGCTCTATCTGCAAAACAAGGGGTTCCGGTATGTCGAGGCCATTGTGATCATGCTCATCCTGACGATCGGCACCTGTTTTGCGGCGCAGTTGTTTTTTGCGAAGCCGAGCCTTGCGGGGGTGATGCTCGGCTTCGTGCCGAGCGGGGAGATCCTCACGAACCAAAAAATGCTCTACATCAGCATCGGCATCCTCGGGGCGACGGTGATGCCTCACAACCTCTACCTGCATTCGTCGATCGTGCAGACGCGGATGTTCGAGCGCACGCCGGAGGGGAGGCGGGAGGCCATCAAATTCGCGACGATTGATTCCTCGGCGGCCCTGATGTTCGCGCTGTTCATCAACGGGGGGATTCTGGTCTTGGCCGCGTCCGCGTTCCACTGGTCCGGGCACCAGGATGTGGCGCAGATCCAGGATGCCTACCAGTTGCTGAGTCCAACGCTGGGGGTTGGTGTGGCCAGCACGTTGTTCGCGGTGGCTCTTCTGGCCTCGGGGCAGAACGCCACGATCACCGGGACCCTTGCCGGCCAGATTGTAATGGAAGGATTTTTGAATCTCCGCATCCGGCCCTGGATGCGGCGGCTGATCACCCGGCTGATCGCCATCGTCCCGGCGGTTTGCGTTATCGGGTATTTCGGCGAGAGCAAGACGACCGCCCTTCTTGTGGCGAGCCAGGTGGTATTGAGCATGCAGCTCGGTTTTGCGGTCTGGCCGCTGATGCGGTTCACGGGGGAAAAGGCGAAGATGGGGGAATTTGTGAACCCGATCTGGATCGCGGTTCTGGGCTGGGCGACGACCGCCGTGATCATCACCCTCAACATGAAACTGCTGTTCGATATTCTTGCGCCGGAGCCAGTCCGCCGGGCATTCTACAGCGCCCTGGGACTTCCCATCGATTAACCCCCGCCATGTATCGAACCATCCTGATCCCTGTCGAAAACAGCCCCGCCGACCAGACGATCCTCGATCACATCAAGGCGCTGGCGAGGCCGGCCGGATCGAACCTGATCCTCCTCCATGTCGCCGACGGCTGGGCGGCCCGGAACTTCGAGCAGCTCCACCTCGCGGAGAGCGAGGAGATCCAGGAAGACCGCGCCTACCTGGAACGCCGCGCCGCCGAGCTGCGGGCCGAGGGGTTCTCCGTGGAATGCGTGTTGGCCATGGGGCAGCCCCCGGACGAGATCGTCAAATTTGTGCAGGCGCACCCCGTGGATCTGATCGCCATGTCCACGCACGGACACCGGCTCGTCGGCGACCTGCTCCACGGCAGCACGGCGGACAAAGTGCGTCACCTCGTGGATGTTCCCGTGCTCCTGCTGAAAGCCAAGATGTGACCCGTCGGCCGGACATTCCGGCGCGGGCCGGTTCCTTAATGAACGGACACCTTGGAAAAGACGTTGAGAATAACAACTCCGAGCACAATGAAGGTGATGCCAATAATCGCCGCAAGATCCAAAGACTGTTTGAAGACAAGCCATCCGATCACACTGATAAGCGCCACGCCCACCCCCGACCACAACGCGTAGACGATGCCGATCGGCATAGTTCGCAAGGTCAATGAAAGGAAGTAGAACGCCGTCCCGTAGCCCGCGATGACCAGGATCGAGGGAAGGAGCTTCGAGAATCCGGCCGCGGGCTTGAGCGCGGAGGTGGCGATCACTTCGCCGATGATCGCGATGGCAAGATACATGTAGGTTGTCATCATGGGAAAATCGCATCACTTGCTGTTCTGGTTCAATCCCAATGATGTGACGGCGGCCGTCTCTCGTGCGCTGCGAAGAGTGCCTCAGGCGGGTTTGAGGACCGGCGCGTCGCTATCCGGTATTTCCGAGGCCGGCGCTGTGATTTCCGGGCGCAGGAGCTGCATGGTTCCATCGTAATGCTCGACGATGGCGGTGCAGCTCTCGACCCAGTCGCCCGTGTTGAAATACTCGACGCCCCCGATCTTCCGCACTGAGGCGGTGTGGATATGCCCGCAAATCACGCCGTCCACATCGAAGTCCTTCGCGTAGCGGACGACCGATTCCTCGAACTGCCCGATAAACCCGACGACATTTTTCACCTCGGCCTTGACGTAGGCGCTCAGGGACCAGTGGCCGAACCCGAGAATGCTGCGGAAGAAATTCACGAGGCCGTTGCAGCGGAGGAGGACCGTGTAGCCGATGTCGCCGGCATGGGCGAGCCAGCCCATGTTCTGGACCACGGTGTCGAGCTCGTGCCCGTGGATGACCAGCAACCGGCGTCCGTCCGCCGTGTGGTGGATCGCGTTTTTCCGCAGTGTGACGCTCGCGTAGGATCCGAAAAACCCCGCCAGAAATTCGTCGTGGTTGCCGATGATGTAGATGATCTCTGTCCCCTTGCGGCCCTTGCGGAGGATTTTCTGGATGACGTCGTTGTGCTCCTGCGGCCAGAAGATCCCGCGCCGGAGGGACCAGATGTCGATCAGATCGCCGACGAGGTAGAGGGTTTCAAACTCGGCGTCCTTGAGGAAGTCGAGAAGCGCCGCCGCCTGGCTACCTCGTGTGCCAAGATGCACGTCTGAAATCCATCCTGCCCGGTATCGCTTCATTGAGTTCCCGGCGATCATGACCGCAATGATCGGGCCGAGAAACATTTTCCATGTGACAATATCGTAACATTGGGCCGGAAGGATGCCGCTTGTGGAATCCCGTCGGCCATGATGGATTGGGAGCACATGAAGACTCCCTCCTCCGATGCATCGCCTGCCAAAACGCTCCTGGAAGAGATCGAACATTTACGCACGTCCGGCCACGGAACCCTCGATGCCTTCCGGTCAAATTTCGACCGCCGCCTCGACGGGATAAAAGCCCTCTTGGAAAATCTTGGGGCCCCTGAAGAAATCCCGCACAGAAAGCTGCGCGATATCCGGGATATGCTCACCCTTCTCAGCAATCCCAGGATAAAACCTGAAAAAGGCCGCCTGAAAGATTTGAAAAAGATGGGCTCCATCTCCGATGATCTAGAGATGCTGGTCGAACACTGGACCTAAACCTCCAAAAGATGAAGACCCGAACCGCCCGGCGCATCTCGCAGGCCTTCTTTTTTTCGCTGTTCGCATTTTTCGTGGCGGTAACCGATCTGCGGTATCTGGACGGATATCCGGTATCGCTTTTCCTCGAACTCGATCCGCTGGTGGCCTTCGCGACCGCCATCACCACGCACACGATCTACAAAGGGCTTCTCTGGAGCGTGCTCCTCATCATTCCGACGGTCCTTTTCGGGCGGGTGTTTTGCAACTGGATCTGCCCCTACGGGACCCTCCATCACTTCACCGGGTGGGCGTTCGGAAAAGGCCGCGCCGCCGACCAGTCGCGGATCGAGTCGAACCGTTACCGCAGCATCTATCAGTTTAAATACATCCTCCTCATCGCCATGATCGCGGCGGCGGTCTTCGGCACGCTCCAGATCGGCCTCCTCGATCCGATCTGCCTTTTCCACCGGTCGGTGACCACGGCCATCCTCCCGGCGATGAACCTCGCTGCTCCATCGAGCGTTTACGTCCGCCAATATTTTCACGCGGGGGCCTGGGTGATCGGAGCCCTGTTTTTCCTGCTCGTGGGGATGAACGTCGTCATCCCCCGGTTTTTCTGCCGCGTGCTCTGCCCGCTGGGGGCGTTCCTCGGAACCCTCGCCTCCGCAGCTCTCTGGCGGATCGAGCGCGATCCCACGAAGTGCGTGGATTGCGACCTGTGCCTGAAAAGCTGCGAGGGCGCATCGGACCCGCACACCCAGCTCCGCAAGAGCGAGTGCTTCGTCTGTTTCAACTGCGTCGAGGACTGCCCGGAGGATGCGCTCTCGTTTAGATTCCTGCCGCCGCCCGGGCACGAGATCACCGCGCCCGCGGTGCCTGCACGCCGCGCGTTTCTGGGGGTCCTGCTCGGCGGAGCCTTTTTCGGATTCGGGCGCTCGTCCGGCGACTCGGATAGAAACTACAGCAAGAACGTGATCCGTCCGCCGGGTTCGGTCGAGGAGAAGGAATTTCTCGACCGCTGCATCAAGTGCGACCAATGCATCCGGGTCTGTCCGACAAACGTCCTGCAGCCGGCGATCTTCGCGGCCGGCATCGAGGGGATCTGGACGCCGGTCCTGAACATGAAGGTCGGCTACTGCGAACTCAACTGCACGCTTTGCGGCCAGGTATGCCCGACCGGAGCGATCCAGCGGATCACGATCGAAGAAAAGACAGGGGTTGGAGCCTTCGCCGCGCAAGGTCCCGTGCGGCTCGGCACCGCGTTTTACGATCACGGCCGATGCCTCCCCTGGAGCATGGATATCCCTTGCGTCGTGTGCCAGGAAGTCTGCCCGGTTTCGCCGAAGGCGATCTTCACCCGCGAAGTCACCATCACCAAGCGCGACGGCAAGCCGATCACGTTGCACCAGCCCTACGTGGACCCGGCCCTGTGCATCGGCTGCGGGATCTGCGAGCGCGAATGCCCGGTCACCGACGAGGCCGCGATCCGAGTCACCGCCATCGGCGAAACCCGCTCCCGCGACCGCCGGCTCCTGCTCGACGGCGGCGCCCCGCATTCCTGACGCCATGCACAAACCCCAACCCGCCACCCGCATCCGAACTTGCCGCGCCTGCGGCACCAGATACGAGTATCCGCTCAAAGGGGAGACGTCGACTCGCCACCACTGCGCGGGATGCGTCGAAATCCCAGCCCCCTTGCGAAAAGTCAGCGAGCGCCTCCTGCTTCGCATTCAGAAGCTGGAACTCGAAGTCGCCCGCCTGGAGCGGGCCGCGCCCGGCCAAGGATCTGCAAACAAATAGAGGGGCGGCTGGACGGGCGAGGAAACTTTTCGAAATTCACTACCGGGGACGGGCTACCCTGGAGGCCAGGCCAGAGGGCGTCCGCCGAGAAGATGCACGTGGAGGTGGGGGACGGCCTCGCCCCCATCGGGGCCGTTGTTGATGACAAGCCGGAACCCCGAATCCGCGACGCCTTCGGACCTGGCGATCTGCCCCGCGGTGACGAGGAGGTGGCCGAGGAGCTCCGCATCTGCGGGAAGCGATTCCCCCACGCGCGGGATCGCCCGCTTCGGGACGACGAGGATATGGACCGGCGCCTGGGGGGAAATATCGCGGAACGCGAGGCAAAGGTCGTCCTCGAAGACGATGCCCGCCGGAATTTCCCGGGTGATGATTTTTTCGAAAAGGGTCACGAGAGTTGCAGGTGGAGTTCCTGGGCCCGCCGGCTCATGTCGAGCTCCCCGCGCACGAAGGACACGATCTCGCCGCGGAGTCCGGAGCAGTCGCGGCGCCAGTTTTTCGCGGAACGCAACAGCTTCACGCAACGGTGGAGGTCGCAGATCTCGACCTGCTGGGCGTCCGAAAAAATGACCCCGCGGATCCTCGCGCGCAGCAGTTCGAAAAACAGCAGCTCGTAGCCCTCGCCCGCGTCGCGCGCGATCTCGACCAGCGAAATCCGGACCGGTGGCGGCATCGTCCGGAAATGGCGGGCGACATCGGAATACCCGATCACCTGCAGCACCGACTGGACCGCCCGCTCGATCCGGCAGATCGTGACCACGTTGTCGTCGAAGTCCTGCTCGAGATAGGTGGTGACGCTCTCGGTGACGTGGTCCGCGAGCCACCACTTTTTGTAGCCGGCTGTCTCCGCCGCCCGGACGAGGGCGGTCGAAAGCCAGCTCCGCTCGAAATTCATGACGCTCCCGTCATGGAACCGGACCAGAGGCAGGCTGTCTCTCAGGGCGATCATGCTTTGAACAGCTCCGGCTGGGCGGGGGTTTTCCCGGCACGCTTTTCAAACGACTGGATCTCGTCGATGAAATCCCCGATCTCCTGGAACTGCCGGTAAACCGAGGCAAACCGGACATAGGCCACCGGATCGAGGACGTGGAGCTTTTCCATCACTCTCGCCCCGATCGTTTTGGTCGTGACTTCCCGCTCCTGGGGGGCCTCGATTTCGCGTATGATATCCTTGACCGCCTCCTCCATTTCCTCGAGCCCGATCGGGCGCTTTTCGCAGGCTTTGGCGATACTCCCCAGGAGTTTTTGACGGTCGAGCGCTTCATGGCGCCCGTCGCGTTTGATGACTCGCAGCTCGAGGCGCTCCAGCTCTTCGTAGGTCGTATATCTGATCTCGCATTGCAGGCATTCGCGCCGGCGACGGATGCTCCCCCCGTCTTTGGACAGGCGGGAATCAATGACTTTGTCTTCCAAAGTGCCGCACTTAGGGCAACGCATATTGTGGGCAAGCGGGGTTGATTTGGCCACTTCAACACAACATATTGATTGGTCAATTATTTTTTCCTCTTTTTCGCGTCGCTTTCGAGCGTCGGGATGCATGACCGGAAAGTGGGCCAATGGAGCGCGACGCCCTCTCGACCCGAGGGCCAGGAAGCGGCCATGGGACCGCGAATGTTTTTCTGGTCGGGCCGGGGGCGACCCGACTCCTTGGAAGATGCGGACACGAAAGGGATGCTTAACTTTCGCGTCATGCGCAGCGTCTTCGCGAATGGGCAGGTTGTCTGGGCCTCAGGCTTTATTTGGCCTGGCTGCTGAGCATGCGCTCGATGGTGCCGGTCGTGGATCGACCGGGGACCATTTCGGCGAGGACGACGCGGCCGCCGTGCGCCTCGACGATATCGCGGCCGCTCACGTAATGGGCCCAGTCTTTGCCTTTGACGAGGATTTGGGGGAGGATCCGGGCGATGAGGTCTTTCGGCTCATCCTCGTCGAAGATCACGACAAAATCCACGGCGCGCAGTGAGGCGAGAACAAAGGCGCGGTCGACTTCGGGATTGACCGGGCGCGAGGGGCCTTTGCTCCGGCGCACGGAGGAGTCGCTGTTGAGCCCGACGCAGAGGGCGTCGCCCTGGGCGCGTGCGAACGCAAGGTATTCCGCGTGCCCGCGGTGGAGGATGTCGAAGCACCCGTTCGTGAAGACGAGATGCTTTCCCTCCTTTACGAGGCGGTCGCGCTCGGCGCGGGCTTCCGCGGGTGTCAGAATCATCGGGCCCATCAGTCGCGGTCGCGGATTTTTTCGAGGTTCGCCTGGATCGAGGCCAGTTCCGGCGCGTCCGGTTTTTTGAAGGCGAGGTAGGTTTTCAGCGCGGCTTCGTAGTAGCTGCGGGCCTTTTTGAAATTCGAGCTGGAGTGGTAAACGACAGCCAGGTTGGCCAGCGACTGAGCCACCTCCGGGTGCATGGCCCCGAAGACCTGCTCCCGGATCCCCAGCGCTCGCATGTGCAGGTTTTCCGCGCGCACCCAGTCGCCGGATTCGGTGTAGGCGACCGCGAGGTTGTTGCAGACGAGGGCCACCTCGGGGTGAACTTCCCCGTGAAGCCGCACGGCGGTTTCGAGCGCCTGCAGGTAGTGCCGCTCGCATGCGGGGAAATTGCCCGCGTGTTTTTCCAGGCCCGCGAGGTTGCTGGCCAGCATGCAATGCTGGGAAAAATCGTGGGCGGCTTCGTAAAGCTCCATCGACTGGCTGTAGTATCGCCTCGCCGTGGCCTCCTCGCCCTGGTGTTCCGAAAGCAACGCCAGTTTTCCCGCCACGCGCGCGGCGGCGGTGATGTTTCCGTTCTCGAGATTGTGAGAGAGCGAGTCTTTGAAATCCTGCACGGCGTCGGAGAAAAACCCGGCGGCCTGGCAGACATCTCCCGCGATTTCCAGCGCGTCGCTCAGCCGGGGGCTTCCTTTTCGAAAGACCTGCTGCGCGGCCTCTTTGAACTTTTGCGCGGCCACCCGGTGATTCTCGCCTGTTGGCTGGTGGCGCTGCGTCTCCAAATCGTTGCAGAGAACCTCCCAGAGATTTGCGGTTGTCTGCATGGGGCCGGATTCTACCTGAGCCATTATTTTCAGACGAGAGGATTTTTCGCTTCCAGCTGCCGGAGGAGCGCGGACCGCGATTTCGGGATCTTTCCGCAATGAGCCTCCAGCGCGGCGAGGGGGTGGGAAGAGGCGTCGTTGATCCCCAGCGCGCGCCCGAGTTCCTTCTCGAAAAAATCGAGGGCGCGGAGGGAGGCGGGGTTGCCTTTGAGGTGGGCGAGCGCCCGGTTGAGGAGATCGAAGATCCCGGAAACCGGTGTGCCGGGTTCAGTCACCAGCTCTGCGAGCTCCGCAAAATAGCAGCACAAAAAAAGGTTCGCTCCCGCGAGGCCCGACGCGTCGAACGGCTCGTGGATCTCGACCTCGCGCAGGGTGTGAAGGGAGGATTTTTTTGAGATCACGAACGAGATTTCGCCGATGTAGAAGAGATCGAGCTTGCCCGAGAACGGGCTGGCGGGCCGCCGGGCGCCGCGGGCCACGGTCGAAACCTTCCCGTGTCCGAGGGTCAGCCAGGTGACAATCCAGCTGGTATCGCCCCAGGCCCGCCTGCGGATCAAAATGGCCGGAGAGTGTTCCACCTGGCTTTTGTCCCATAATCCCGCGCGGAAAAAAAGCATTGGTTGCCTTTCCGCGGTGCGGTAGAAGCAACGGGCATGCCCTGCCGCGCGCTTGTCATCTGCCCCCCGCACCTGGAAGGTCAGGTTTTTCCTCCCGCGGTTCTCGGCGAGATTTCGCAGTCGGTCGAGCGCCCGTGGCCGGTTCTCGATCCCGCTAATTGGAAGGAAGCCGGCGAGGTGCTTTCCCAAACCGACGTCATCGTCAGCACCTGGGGGATGCCGGCTCTCGACCCGGAGTTTTTGGCGGCGGCCGCCACTTTGAAGGCCGTGTTTTATGCGGCCGGGAGCGTGAAAGGGTTCGTGACGGCTGCGGGCTGGGAACGGGGGATCGTCGTCTCCAGCGCCTGGGCGGCCAACGGGATTCCCGTCGCCGAGTATTCGCTCGCCACAATTTTGCTCAGCCTGAAACGGTTCTGGCACTTTTCGCGGATGATGCGCGGGGAGGCAAGCGGCCAAGGCGATATCCCGGTTCCTGGCTGCTACCATTCCAAAGTCGGACTGATCTCCCTGGGAGCGGTCGGGCGCGCCACCGCCCGCATGCTCCGGCCACTCGACGTGACGCTCCTCGCGCACGACCCGTTTCTTCCCGAAGAGCAGGCGGCCGAATTGGAGGTCAGCCTCGTTTCGCTCGAGGAGCTTTTCTGCGAGTGCGATGTGATCAGCATCCATGCCCCGTGGATCCCCGAGACCGAGCGAATGATCACCGGGGCCCTGATCTCTTCGATGAAGCCGGGGGCCACGCTCGTCAACACGTCACGCGGGGCGGTCATCGCGGAGGATGAGATGATCGAGGTCCTGCGCGGCAGGCCGGATCTTTCGGCGGTTCTGGACGTGACATTTCCCGAGCCGCCCGCGGCGGACTCGCCGTTGAGGTCGCTTCCCAACGTCGTGCTGACACCGCACATTGCCGGAAGCATGCAGGGGGAATGCGCGCGCATGGGAAGCTGGATGGCCGACGAGCTCCGGCGCTTTGTCGGCGGCACGCCGCTTCGATACAGAGTGACACAGGCCATGCTGGCCAAAATGGCATGAGGTATACTCGATGAAGCCCGGCCTTGTTTCCGTCACCTTCCGCCAGCTTTCGCCGCAGGGCATTGTGGACCTCTGCGTGAAGTCGGGGCTGCAGACAATCGAGTGGGGAGGGGACATTCATGTTCCTCCCGGCGATGCGGACGGAGCATCTCGAGTAGGGAAAATGACGCGCGAGGCCGGGCTTTCGATCGCCGCCTACGGTTCCTACTACCGGCTTGGCATTCCAGAGGGAGCCTCCTTTGAGGAGGTGTTAGCCGCTGCGGTGGCGCTCGGTGCCCCGGCCATCAGGGTCTGGGCGGGCAACCGCGGGTCTGCGGACACCGATGTCGCCGGACGGAGGGCTGTCGCGGATGATGCGCTCCGCTGCGCCGACCTCGCCGGCGCAAAAGGAATTTCCCTCTGCTACGAATTTCACGGCGGGACCCTAACCGATACCACGGAATCCGCTGTGGCCCTTCTTGCCGAAACGGAGCACCCGTTTATCCAAAGCCTTTGGCAGCCTCCGAACGGAAAATCGCAGGAAGAATGCCTGGCCAGCCTCCGCGCCATCATGCCGCGGCTGCACCATCTCCACGTGTTCCATTGGTGGCCGGATCACAAACACCGCCATTCGCTGGCTGCCGGACGGGAACGCTGGGAGGCGTATGTGGCAGAATTGAAAGCCGCCCCGAAAAGCCCGGACCTGCTGCTGGAATTTGTGCGCGATGACGCCCCTGCCGCCCTCGAAGCGGATGCGCGGACGCTTCAGGACATCCTTGCGCTTTCGGGCGGATAATCCCAATATCCCCGCGTGCTTCAATTCGTTGTCCGGCGGCTTTTGATCAGCTTCGTTCTGCTTTTCGGGATCAGCCTCATTTCGTTTTTCATGATCACCCTGGCCCCGGGAAGCCCGTATCCGTGGGGGGAGCTGAACCCGAAGATCACGCCTCAGGTGAAGGAGATGTTCCGGAAAAAATTCCATCTCGACCAGCCGCTCTACAAGCAATACTGGCTGAACATGCACGATCTTTTCAGCGGCCGCTTGAAAAGCATCAAGGACGACCGCCCGGTGCTCCAAAAAATCCTGGAGCGCCTCCCGGCCACGATCACGCTGAACATCGCCTCCAT
Organism: Verrucomicrobiota bacterium; assembly: GCA_037147455.1. Classification (GTDB taxonomy): domain Bacteria; phylum Verrucomicrobiota; class Verrucomicrobiia; order Chthoniobacterales; family Terrimicrobiaceae; genus QYQL01. Next base: position 12,852 of record JBAWVC010000040.1, read on the forward strand.
CCTTCTCTCGCTCACGTTCGGGCTCCTTCTGGGGATCTATTGCGCCCGTTATGCCGGAAAGCCGCCGGATTTCTGGGTCTCGCTGCTCGCGTTTGTCTTCATCGCGGTCCCGACGTTCTGGATCGCCAACATGGCGATCATCGGCCTGGTGAAATTCACCTCGGTGCCCGTGCTCGGCACCCAGTCCTACGGGATTGATTTTCCGAATTTTCTGGCCTCGGGGCTGGATCGGATCTGGCACGTCGCGCTGCCGGCCGTCGTGCTATCGCTCGGCGGCATCGCCGTCCAATCCCGCTACATCCGGGCCAGCATGCTCGAGACGCTCCGCGAAGATTACATCCGCACCGCGCGCGCCAAGGGGCTCGAGGAGGATGTGGTTTTTTACAAGCACGCGCTGAGAAATTCCATCAGGCCCCTGATCACCGGGATCGGGTCGCTCCTTCCCGCCCTGATCGGAGGTGCGGTGATCGTGGAAACGATCTTCGCGTATCCCGGCATGGGCCGCCTTGGCTACGAGGCGGTCCTGGAGCGCGACTACCCGACCCTGGTGGCGTTGAACTTTATCGTGGCGGCCCTCGTCCTTCTGGGGAACCTTCTCTCGGATATCCTTTACGCCGTCGTCGATCCGCGCGTGCGGCTGGAATAAATGCCTCCGGACCGCCTCTGAGTTGGGCCGGGATATTTGTGTCGTTCCGGCTGGTTGCACTTTTGTCCCGAAATGTTTATGTCATGCGCCATGAATATCTCCCACGATCTCTTCGACGCCGCTCTCCGCAGAATCCCCGGTGGCGTCAACTCGCCGGTGCGCGCATTCCGCGGTGTGGGCGGTGAACCGTTCTTTACCAAATCCGCCAACGGCTGCCGCCTGATCACGGCGGACAACCGCGAGCTGATCGACTACGTGGGGACCTGGGGGCCTGCGATCCTCGGCCATGCCCCGGCCGTCGTGACGAACGCGGTTCGTGAGACCGCGCAGCACGGGCTCAGTTTCGGAACCCCGAACCCGCTCGAAGTCGAAATGGCCGAGACGATCTGCCGGTTTGTCCCATCGGTGGAAAAAGTCCGCATGGTGAACAGCGGGACCGAGGCCACCATGAGCTGCGTCCGCCTCGCCCGCGGGTTCACCGGGCGCGACAAGATCATCAAATTTGACGGATGCTACCACGGTCACGTCGATTCCCTGCTGGTGACAGCCGGGAGCGGAGCCCTCACCCACGGCACGCCGGACAGCGCCGGCATCCCCAAGGCCCTTGCGAGGCTGACCGTCTCCGTTCCTTTCAACAACATCGAGGCAGTGCGCGCGGCATTCGCCGCCAATCCGGGAGAGATCGCCGCGGTGATCCTCGAGCCGGTTCCCGCGAATGCCGGGCTCTACCTCCCGGAGCCAGGATTCCTGGAGGCCCTGCGAACCCTCTGCACGGAGTCCGGCGCACTCCTGATTTTTGATGAGGTGATGACCGGGTTCCGCCTCGCGCGCGGCGGGGCGCAGGAAATCTACGGCATCCGCCCCGATCTCACCGCCATGGGCAAGGTGATCGGGGGAGGGCTTCCGGTCGGGGCCTTCGGCGGTCGCGCAGACATCATGGACCAGCTCTCGCCGGATGGCCCCGTTTACCAGGCCGGAACCCTCTCCGGAAACCCGGTCGCCATGGCCGCCGGACTCGCCCAGCTCCGCGAACTCGAACGTTGCCAGGGATGGTCGCAGCTGGAGGAGATCGGACAGTCGTTCGAAGCCCGCGCCAGACACGCCATCCGCGGGCTTCCGCTCACGTTCCACCGGATCGGCTCGATGTTCTGCCTCTTCTTCCGCGAAGGCCCGGTCATCCGCCTCTCCGATGCCATGCAGAGCGACCGGGAGCGGTTCGCGAAATTCTTCCACCACTGCCTCGACGCGGGCGTCTATTTCGCCCCGTCCCAATTCGAAGCAGGCTTCCTCTCGCTCGCCCACTCGAGCGCCGACATCGATGAAACCGCCCGCGTCATGGCCGACGCGCTGGAAACCGTCTTTTAAGAGGAGTTGCGTTCCCGCAAATTCGGGTTATACTTTTCAACATTGGGGGCGTACTGGTTTCGACTTGAGGTGTGAAGCCCGGCCCGCATGCCGAGGATGATTCGTTGGCCTCGTAAAAAATCGGATCAAAAAAACTAAATGCAGATTACGAAGATCTCGCTCTCGCGGCTTAATTGACCACGACGTTTCCCGGCGAACGCCTGCTACTCCGGGAAACGACGACAGCAGGCTAATTTCCAGCCGGGGTGGCCGCGGCGGGAAGTGAATCGATTTCGTGGCCGCTCTGGGGTGGGTGGCGTGACGGTTCGCAGCTTCGCCCCGAGATTAAAGACCGTATAAGCATGTAGAAGGTTGTGTGGATCGCTTGAAGGACAGGGGTTC
>JBAWVC010000041.1:0-15217 GCA_037147455.1 Verrucomicrobiota bacterium
GCGCCGCAGGCGCGGCATCCTGCGCCAGGACCGTGCCGAATGTTCCGAAACCGAGCAGGAGGAGAAGGGATGGAATTTTCATGTGGGATGGTGGTTCGAGGGAAATAGACCACGCTCAGCGCAGCGGGTCAACCATGAAAATGCAATTTTATGCACTCAGTTATTTGAGGGGGTGAACCGTCTGTCCGTCGCGCAATTGCCCTTCGATGAGAATGTGCTGCGAGGACATGAACCGCTTGCGCGTGAGGTCGTGCAGCCGTTTGGTGCCGGTGAAGCCGATTTCGCGGAAGGGGATAGTGACGGTGGTGAGCTCCAACTCGTTGGGAAGAGGGTTGATGCCGTCGAATCCGGTGACCGAGACATCGAGGGGAATCCGGAGTCCGCGGGCCCGGAGCCCGGCCATGAGTTCGTTGGCCTGATGGTCGGCGGCGCACACCCAGGCGGTGACGCCGTCGCGCACCTGCTTCACGGCATGGTCGTAGCTGGCCTCGAGATCGGGGAACATGGTGGGATAGATATTGATGAGGTCCTGATCCGGCACCCGGATGTGCAGGCGCCGCATCTTTTCGACAAAAGCGCTGAAGCGCCGGTAGGACCATCCGGCCTCGACGTCGTATTCCATCGTATAAAACCCGATCCGACGGTGCCCGAGCTGGTGCAGACGGTTGATGAGCTCGGAGATCCCCTTGAAGTGATCGACGTCCACGCAGTCCAGCGGGTTGGACACATACTGCTCGACCATGGAGACGACCGGCATGCGCTTTTGCAGGCCGTCCACAACCTTGCGCGGAAACGGGTAGATCAGGAGCGCGCCGCTCCAGTCGCGCCGCCGCAAGGGCTCGATCTCCCGGTAGGAAGCCCCCTCGAGCGATGTCTCCGCGGGGTTCACATACCGCAGGTCCAGGTGCAGCTTGTGCAGCTGGGTATACTCGCAGATCCCCGCGTAAATCTCCATGCCGGGGCTCTGGTGGTCCGGCCGGAAATATTCCTCCACCTTCGTGCAGACGAGCACCCCGACCGTCTGGCCGGATGTCCTTTTCGACTTCGAGCGCATCTCCATGTGCCGGTAGCCCAGCTCCGCCGCGAGGCGGAAAACGGTGGCGCGGGTTTCCGGGTTGATGCCCGGGTGGTTGGTGAAGCACCGCGACACGGTCGCGCGCGAAATTCCGGCGCGCTCCGCGATAAACTCCTGGTTGACTTTGGACATAGGACCTCTGCCGCCAAGGTGAACAAATCGCACGCGAATTGCAAGGTTGTGCACTGGACAGGTTGTGCATGCAGGCCCCGTGAGTTGCACGATTCCCTGGAGGGACAGCCTCCGTGCCTTCCGACTTTTCATTCACAGAAAATAAATCGGCGCTGACGGCGCAGCTCCCTCGTGCGCTGCGAGCGACCGCCCAGTTCCCTGCGCTTGCAACTTTTCGAGATGTCACCAAAACAACCTTGAAAAAATCCCTTGCCAGCGATTGCACTATTATGCAACGATAATTCAATGATCCCACTTCCCCCTCCCCCCTTCCCTTCTTTTCAAGCCTCGCGAAGTTTCCATCTACTGAGGTTTATGGCACCGGCTGCGGTCCTTTTTTGTGCCGTGCTGCCGGCGGGAGCGGGCTCGGTGGTGAAGGTGGAAAAATCTGCGGATGGGGCGTTCGGGCTGGTGCGCGACGGGAAGCCGTATTTCATCAACGGGGCCGGGGGGACGCACAACTTGAAGGACCTGGTCAAGTATGGGGGGAACTCGATCCGCACGTGGGGCCTCGAGCAGCTCGATGACAAGGTGGACGGAAAGCCATTGCTCGATCGGGCGCAGGAGCTGGGGCTGACGGTGACCGCCGGGATCTGGGTCAAAGGCGAGCGCCAGGGATTCAACTTTTCGGATCCGGCCAAAGTCGCGCAGTTGGGCCAGGAGATCCGGAGCGCAGTGAAAAAAATCAAAGACCATCCGGCGCTGCTGATGTGGGGGTTGGGAAACGAGATGGAGGGGATGACCGGCTCGAACCCCGCGGTGTGGAAAGCACTCGACGTGCTGGCGCGCATCATCAAGGAGGAAGATCCCAACCACCCGGTGATGACCGTGATCGCCGGCTACGCCCCGGACAAGATCCAGGGCATCATGGCAAATTACCCGTCGATCGACGTGCTGGGGGTGAACGCCTACGGGGGGGCCTCCGGAGTCGGCAGGGGGCTCGTGGGGTTCGGTTGGAAGAAGCCGTTTGTGCTGACAGAATTCGGTCCGGTCGGGCACTGGGAAGTTGCGAAGACGCCCTGGGGCGCGCCGATCGAGCCCACCAGCCGGGACAAAGCGGCAAGCTACTATGCCACGCAGACAAGCGTTGTCGGCGATGGCAAGGGCCTGTGCCTGGGATCTTACGTTTTCCTTTGGGGACAAAAGCAGGAGGTGACCTCGACGTGGTATGGGATGTTCCTGAAGTCCGGCGAAAAGCTGCCCACGGTTGATGCCATCGTCTATGCATGGTCAGGCAAGTGGCCGGAGACCCGGTGCCCGAAAATCCTGAAAATCGAGACCCCGCTGCGCGAGGCGGTCGTCGGCCGGGGGCAGGAAATCAAAGCATCCGCCGAGGTGAAAGACCCCGAGGGCGATGCGCTCGCGTATGAATGGAAGGTTTTCCAGGAGACCACGGAGCACAGCGTCGGGGGCGATGCCGAATCCGAACCGCCCGCGGTCGAGGGTTGCATCGTCTCGCAAGCCCGCGGAGACGCGACCATCCGCACGCCCGACAAGCCCGGTGCCTACCGGCTCTTTCTTGTTGTCCGGGACGGGAAGGGCGGCGCGAGCGCGGACAACATTCCTTTCCTTGTCAAATGACAGAGATCGACGGCGAGCCGTATTTCGTCATTCGCGATGTGAGCGCGATGCCGCCGTTCCTGATGAGCATCGTCAGCGACACGAATCTTTGGATTTTTGCCGGGAGCAACGGATCTTACACCGCTGGGCGGACGGATCCCGACCACGCGCTGTTTCCCTACCTGACGGCGGATAAAATTCTTTCGTCACCCGAGTCCGCCGGCGTGCTGAGTATTTTTCATGTGGAGCGCGCGGCGGGTTCCGCGTGCTGGGAGCCGTGGCGGGGCGAGCCCGCGCGCGGCGCGCGACGGCATCTCCACAAGCACGCGATGGGCACGTCGGTCGTGTTCGAGGAGGAGCACCTCGGGCTGCGGTTCCGGTGGTCGCTCGAGGTCAGCGCGCGATACGGCCTTGTCCGCCGCTGCGCGCTCGCGAATCTCTCGGATGAACCCGTTTCCGTGAGGTATCTGGACGGCTTTCACCACCTGCTTCCCGCCGGGGTGACCGAATCTCTCTACTCGCGCTACAGCTATCTGGCCTGCGCCTACATGCACCACGAACGCGAAGGCGGCCTCGGGCTCTTCACCCTCAATTCCCACGTGACCGACCGCGCGGAGCCCAGCGAATCGCTCCGGGCCGCCTGCGCGTGGTCGCTCGGGCACCGGGATCCCACCTTTCTTCTCTCCGGGCGCCAGATCAGCGCGTTCCGCGCGGGCGACACCGTGGCTGCCGAGGACGATGTGCGCGCGGAATTCGGGGCCTGGCTCGCGATGGACGCAGCCGAAATCGCCCCGGGCGCCGAACATCGCTGGACGTGCGCGGCGGATACCGCGCTCGACCATGCGTCGGTTCTCGCGCTCGTCCGGGCACTCGAGGATCCGGAAACGCTGGGCGCGAGCCTGGCCGCGAGCCTCGCGGACGGACAGGAAAGCCTGCGGCGGCGGGTGGCATCGGCCGACGGCCTCGAGAAAACGTCCCAGCCCGAACTCGACGCGCACCATTTTGCCAACACGGTTTTCAACTGCATGCGGGGCGGGATACCGGATGACGGCTACGCATTTCCGGCCTACGACTTCGCGGAATTTTTGCGTGCCCGCAGCCGGCCGGTTGCCGCGCGTCACGCGGCGTGGCTGGAGTCGCTTCCCGCCAAGCTCGACCGCGACGCGCTCCAGCGGCTCGCGCTGGCGGCCGGCGATCCCCAGCTGATCCGGCTGGCGCGCGAATACCTTCCCCTGCTTTTCAGCCGCCGGCACGGGGACCCGAGCCGTCCCTGGAACCGGTTTTCGATCCTGCTGAAAGACGCAGCCGGACGGCCGGCCTACGGCTACCAGGGGAACTGGCGCGACATTTTCCAGAATTGGGAAAGCCTCTCGATGAGCTATCCGCGCTTTTTGGAGGGCATGGTGGCGACCTTCCTGAACGCCTCGACGGCCGACGGATACAACCCCTACCGGATCACCCGCACGGGCATCGAATGGGAGGTGCTCGATCCCAGCGACCCGTGGAGCCATATCGGCTATTGGGGCGACCACCAGATCGTCTATCTCTCTCGGCTGTTGGAAAATCTGGAAAACCACGAGCCCGGCAGGCTGTCCGCAGGGCTCGCGGAGCGCCTGTATGCGAGCGCCAACGTGCCCTACGAGATCGCAGGCTTCGAGGATCTTCTCCGCGACCCGCGCCAGTCGATTTCGTTCGGAAAGTCACTTCACGGCGACCTGCTCCGCCACGCCGGAGAAACCGGCAACGACGGAAAATTGCTGGCCGGTCCGGACGGCGAACCGGTCCTCTTTTCGCTCGCGGAAAAGCTGATGGTTCCGGTGATGGCGAAGCTCGGTAACCTCGTTCCCGGCGGCGGCATCTGGCTCAACACCCAGCGCCCGGAATGGAACGACTCGAACAACTCTCTCGCCGGATGGGGGCTCTCGGTCGTCACCGTATTCCAGCTCCACCGCCACCTCGTCTTCCTCAAAAAGATTTTTTCAAATGCGGCCGGCACGGTTCCGTTCTCGCTCCCGTCGCTCGCGTTTCTCCGGGATTTGGACGCCGCTTTGAAAAGTTGCCCGACGGAAAGCGCGATGGTCGACGCGCACCGCATGGAGGTCGTCCGATCCCTTGGCCTCGCCGGGGAAAAGCACCGCAAGTCGGTCTATTCGCGCAGATGTCCGGACATGGAAACGGTGCCCGCGTCGGAGATCTGCGGATTTCTGGACGCGGCCCTGCCGGTCCTCGAAGCCACCCTCAAAACAAATTTCCGCGAGGACGGCCTCGTCCACAGCTACAACATCCTCTCCCTGCGGAACGGGGGCGCGGCCGTGACCCGTCTCGACCTGATGCTCGAAGGCCAGGCGGCCGCGATCGGCAGCGGGGTCCTTTCCCCGGCCGAAGCGGTCCGCCTGCTCCACGCGCTGAAAGCGAGCCCGATCTACCGCGAGGACCAGCACAGCTACATGCTCCAGCCGGATCGCGAAATCAAACCGTTCCTCTCCCGGAACCGGCTTCCCGCAGACGCCGCCGACCGCTCGGCCCTGATCCGGCGGCTCCTCGCCGCCGCCGATCGCAGCCTGGTTGTGCCCGATGCCGAGGGCGGACTTCACTTTCATCCGGACTTCACGAACGCCGCGGATCTCGAAGCCGGGCTCGTCGCCCTCGCGGCCCGGCCGGAATTCGAGCCCGACGTCCGGCGCGACCGCGAGTTGGTCCATCATCTCTGGGAGGAAGTCTTCCACCACAGCGCGTTCACCGGGCGCAGCGGATCGATTTTTGGATTTGAAGGGCTCGGCTCGATCTACTGGCACATGGTCGCCAAGCTGCTTCTCGCCGTGCAGGAATGCCACCGCGCGTGCGCGGACTCCGACCCGTCCGCCTTCGCCCTCGCCGCGTGTTACAAAGACATCCGCGACGGGCTCGGGTTCCGGAAAACCCCGGAGGTTTACGGCGCGTTCCCGACCGATCCCTATTCCCACACCCCGCGCAACCGGGGAGCGCAGCAGCCGGGCATGACCGGGCAGGTCAAGGAGGAACTCCTCACGCGCCTCGGCGAGCTCGGGGCCGATGTCCGCGACGGGCGGCTCCACTTCGAACCCCGGCTCCTCGAAGCCGCGGAATTTCTGGCGGAAGGCGGAACCTTTTCCGATGTCGCCGTCGGCGGCCGCGAGCAGGAGATCGCATTGCCGGCATCCAGCTTGGCCTTCACCCTCTGCCAGGTCCCGGTCTGCCTCGAGCTGAGGGACGTCGAGGAAATCCGCGTGGACTGGGCCGATGGAAAAACAGAAACCATTTCCGGGAACACGCTGCCGCCGGAAATTAGCCGCGAAATCTTTTCGCGCTCCGGCCTCGTGGCCGGCCTCAAGGTCAGTGTTCCTCCTGCCCGATTGACTTCCTGAAACCACAAGACAACATCGCACCAACCCGCTCCCCATTATGCACCTGATTGATTGGATTCTGATCTGCGTCCCGCTCGTGGGGCTTCTTTTTGTCGCCCTTTACACGAAATCCTATATGCGGGGCGTGGCGGATTTTCTATCCGGCGGGCGAATGGCCGGCCGCTACCTGCTGGCCGTGGCCAAGGGGGAGCAGGGGGTCGGCGCGGTCGTGTTCGTGGCCCTGTTCGAGGTGATTTCCAAGTCGGGGTTCGTCCTCACCTGGTGGGGCTGGCTCAGCGTCCCGGTGGCATTGATCGTCGGCATCAGCGGGTGGGTGATCTACCGGTTCCGCGAAACCCGTGCCCTCACGCTCGCGCAGTTTTTTGAGATCCGTTACAGCAAGCCGTTCCGCATCTTCACGGGCTTTCTGGGATTCGGCGCCGGGCTGGTGAACTTCGGCGTGATCCCGGTCGTGGGTGCGCGGTTTCTCACCGTCTTCCTGGGCCTGCCCCAGACGCTCTCCATCTACGGCTGGGCGATCCCGACCCATATCCCGCTGATGGCTTTGCTGCTCAGCATCTCGCTGTTGCTGACGATCTCCGGCGGGCTCATCACGCTGATGGTCACGAATTGCATCGAGGGCATGCTCTCGCAGGTTCTCTTTCTCGTGATCATTATCTCCCTGCTGATGATGTTCAGTTGGGGCGAGATCAGCGAGGTGCTGACCGCGCAGCCTCCGGGGCAGTCGCTGCTGAATCCCTTCGATTCCATGGGCCTGAAAGATTTCAATATCTGGTATGTGTTCATGGGGCTCTTCGGGATCGTTTACCGGACGATGGCCTGGCAGAACCAGAGCGCCTACAGCACAGCGGCCGTGACCGCGCACGAGTCGCGGATGGGCGGGATCATGTCGAGCTGGAAGGGTCTCGGAAACGGGGCGGTCATCACCCTGCTGGCGGTTTGCGCGATGACCTATCTCGCGCACCCGGATTTCGCCAAACAATCCGCCGCCGTGAAAGCGGAGGTAGCGCAGATCGCCCAGCCGCAGATCCAGGAACAGATGACGATCCCGATCGCGGTCGAGCACATGCTGCCGGCCGGGATCAAAGGCATGCTTTGCATCATTCTCCTCATGGGCGTCTTCGGAGGCGACGGCACTCACCTTCTTTCCTGGGGCAGCATCTTCATCCAGGACGTCGTCGTTCCGCTGCGCAAAAAGCCGTTCCCGCCCGAGGAGCACATCCGGCTGCTCCGATGGTCCATGGCGGGGGTGGCGCTGTTCGCGTTTCTCTTCGGCTGCCTGTTCAAGCAGACCGAATACGTGATGATGTGGTGGGTGGTCACCGAGGCGCTCTACGTCGGCGGCGCCGGCGTGGCCATCATCGGCGGCCTCTATTGGAAAAAGGGAACAACCGCCGGGGCGTGGGCCGGGCTCCTGAGCGGGTCGGGGCTGGTGACCGGCGGGATCATCGCGCGGCAGATCTGGGGGGAAGGCTTTCCGCTCAACGGCGCGCAGATCGCGTTTTTTGGCTCGATCTCGGCCTGCGTGGTTTACGGGATCACCTCGCTCCTGACCTGCCGGGAGGATTTCGACATGGACCGGATGCTCCACCGCGGGGTCTATGCCGTGGAATCCGAGAAAAAGTATGAAACGAAATCCAAGACGCGGGTGACTTGGGGAAAGCTCATCGGCCTGGACGAACACTTCACCTTCGGGGACAAGATTCTTGCCGGCGGGCTCTTCGGATGGAGCATGATCTGGTTCGTGGTTTTCGTCGTCGGGACCATTTGGAACCTGATCACCCCTTGGCCGATCACCGTGTGGTCGAGTTTTTGGTATGTCGTGGGAATCGGGATCCCGATCTTCTTCGCGTTCGTCACCGCGATCTGGTTCACTTGGGGCGGTATCCGGGACATGCGGGCGTTCTTCAGCCGGCTCCGGGAGGAACGGGTGGATGCGCTCGACAACGGCATGGTCGTCAACCACCACAACCTCGACGAGAAACCCTGACCCTCATATCTCACGGGTGCGTTGTAGCGTCGCTCTATGAGCGTCGCATTTTTTGAGCGCCGATCCCCGCCTGCCTGCAATGCAACCGACGGCCACAAGCCGCCACCGCAAGCCTCACAGATCGAGAAAATTCCGGAGGAGATTTTTTCCTTCGGTGGTGAGGATTGATTCCGGGTGGAACTGGACCCCGTAAACCGGCAGGTCGCGATGGGCGAGGCCCATGATCTCGCCCTCCGCCGTCTCGGCCGTGATCGTGAGGCAGGCGGGGAGGGATTCCCGCCTGACCAGCAGGGAATGATACCGCGTCGCGTCGAACGGGTTCGGGAGGTTCGCAAAAATGTTTTCGCCGCGATGGTGGATCGGCGAGATTTTCCCGTGCATGAGGCGGCCGGCGCGCACGACCTCGCCGCCGTAGACCTGCCCGATGCACTGGTGGCCGAGGCAGACGCCGAGGAGCGGGATCCTGCCTCCGAAGTGCTTGATGACATCGCAGCTGATGCCCGCCTCGTTCGGCGTGCAGGGGCCGGGAGACACGCAGAGCTTTTCCGGGGCGAGCGCTTCGATTTCCGGGACCGTGATCTCGTCGTTCCGCTTCACGAGGATCTCCTGGCCGAGTTCGCCGAAATACTGGACGAGGTTGTAGGTGAACGAGTCGTAGTTATCGATGACGAGAATCATGTGTCCTTTCTGGCGCGGTCGATCGCGCGCATGCCGGCCATGGCCTTGTTGACGGTCTCCTGGTATTCGCCCTCCGCCGTGGAATCCGCCACGACCCCGCCGCCGGACTGGACATACGCCCGTCCGCCCTTGAGCAGCACCGTCCGCAGCGCGATGCACGAGTCGAGGTTTCCGTCGAACCCGAAGTAGCCGACTGCGCCCGCATACGAGCACCGCTTGCTTTTTTCCAGCTCGTTGATGATCTGCATGGCGCGGACTTTCGGGGAGCCGGAGACGGTGCCGGCCGGGAACGTCGCGCGCATCACGTCGTAGGCGCTTCGCCCGCCCGCCAGCTTTCCCGAGACGTGCGAAACGATGTGCATCACGTGGCTGTATTTTTCGACGGTCATGAAGTCGCTGACCTTCACCGACCCGAACTCCGCGATGCGCCCGACGTCGTTGCGCGCGAGGTCCACGAGCATGAGGTGCTCGGCCCGCTCCTTCGGGTCGGCGAGCAGATCCTCCGCGTTGGCGCTGTCCTCCTCGGCTGTCTCTCCGCGGCGGCGCGTGCCGGCGATCGGACGGATTTCGACCAGCGAATCCGTGAGCCGCACATGAACCTCCGGCGAGCTGCCCACGAGGGAATATCCGCCGGGACAGCGTAAGCAAAACATGTAGGGCGAGGGGTTCACAAACCGCAGCGCGCGGTAGAGGTCGAGCGCGTCGCCGGGGAACGCCGTCTCGAACCGCTGCGAGGGCACGATCTGGAAGATATCGCCCGCCAGGATGTATTCCTGGGCCTTCTCCACCATCCCGTGGTATTCCTCTCTCGTGGTGTTCGACGCGCTCTCCACCTGGGGAGGCGTTGTGCCGGTGAAGATCGGGTCGAACGCCAGCGGACGCCGCAGCTCCTGGAGAACCTCCGCGATCCGCGAGACGGCCGCGTCGTAGGCTGCGTCAACCCCGCTGTCGTCGAGAAACGCGTTCGCGACGATCTGGATCCTCCTCCGCTTGTGATCAAAGACCACCACCGTTCCGGTGATCTGGAAAAACATGTCCGGGATTCCCAGCTCGTCCTTCGGCGGTTTGGGGATCGTCGGCTCGAACCACCGCACGCAATCGTAGCCGAGGTAGCCGACCGCTCCCCCGCAGAACGGCGGGAGGTCCGGGTTGTGAGGTGTCCGGTATTTGTCCATCCAGCGCTCGAGCTCGTCGAGCGGATCGCGTTCGGCCTCGAAGGTCTTCGGGCGGCGCCCCCCGGTGAGCTTCACCGATTTTCCAGTCGCGGTGAACGTGGCCTGCGCGCCGAATCCGATAAACGAATACCTCCCGACCTGGTCGCTCTGCTCCGCCGACTCCAGCAGGAACGACGGCGCGTCACCGCCGAGCTTCGCGAACGCCGAGACCGGCGTGTCGCCATCTGCCACGATCTCGGTCCACACCGGCACCACGCGGGCCGTGGCCGCCTGCTCCGCAAACGCGGATCGCGACGGGCGGATCATGAAAACGAAACTTTGGGAGCCTGCTTTTCCGCCGGGTTGTCGATCTGGAACAACTCCGCCGCCTGGAACTGGAACATGCCGGCGATGATGTTCGTCGGAAAAACCTCGCGCTGCGTGTTGTACGTCATGACCGAATCGTTGTAGGCTTGGCGCGCGAAGGCGACCTTGTTTTCCGTCGAGGTCAGCTCTTCGGTGAGCTGCATCATATTCTGGTTGGCCTTGAGGTCGGGGTAGGCCTCGGCCACGGCGAGAAGCCGTCCGAGCGCGCCGGTGAGCCCGGCCTCCGCGCCCGAGAGCTCCTTCATCGCCTGCGGGTCGCCGGGGTTCGCGGCGGCGCGGCTGCCGGCGGTCTGCGCGAGGTTGCGGGCCTGGGTGACGGCCTCGAGCGTTTCGCGCTCGTGCTTGATGTAGCCCTTCGCCGTCTCGACCAAATTCGGGATGAGATCGTAGCGGCGCTTGAGCTGCACGTCGATCTGCGCAAACGCGTTTTTGAAACGGTTCCGCAAAGCCACGAGCCCGTTGTATTGGCCGATGGCAAAAATGGCCGCGATGACAACAACCGCGACGATCGCCAGAAGGATTCCGAGAAGGATGGTAACCATGCCCGGCATTTTGCTCCGGCCCGCCGCCCCGCGCAATAGCGAAAATCGGGGCGCGACCCAAATGGGCGCATGCCCGAAAGTTGCAACTTCGTGAATCTCCCCAGGGGGCATGGGCGATGCTTCACTCCGTTTCGGTTGTGCTCCCTGCACCAAACATTCGTCTTTCCCACTTTATACGATGCGCTATCGCGCTGGTTTTCCGCCCGTGTGAGGCACATCACTGCGATGCGATTTTCAGTCTCTAAACGGGCGGGACGCCCGTTCCCGTGCGCTGCGAAGCTGCGCACTCCTCCGGGGTGGAAGACCTCGGCCACCGGCCACCGTTGGGCTGGTGAGAACTTGAAGTAACCGCGTCGCCGCGAGGCGGGGTGGAGAGCAACGGAAAGAACCTGAACGACCGCAACGAAAGTGAACACGATACAGCAAGACCACGACGACGAGCCTCTGGGAAACGTGCGAAGTTTCGACCTCCGAAAGGGGGTCGATCAATGGGGGGCAACAACGCGAAGCCCCATTGGGAGTGGCCGTGTGGTTGGTGGCGGTAGGGCAGGCAAGGAGAGCGCAGTGAACGCAAAGGACAAGGGGGCCAACTGCCCCGCTCCCGCTGTAATCGGGAGTTGAGGATCACCGGCTGAGGTTGTCAGTGGCTGCCGCCGCCCGTTCCCATTGGACTTCAAGGGAAGCGGCAACTCCAACAACCCCCGGCGGTGAAGGCTCAGAAGTCCCCCCCCTCGCACTCATCAACTGGGGCTGGCCGCTTGGATTATACCAATGCAAGCGCTCACAGAGCCGTCGAGCCAACTCTGCTCGGTTGGGAGCGGGCGAGCGCTCCAGTTCCTCGATGGCAACAGTTAGCCCGTCAGCCCCAAAGGGCTTGCCGCACAATAACGGTGGAATATCTGCGTTCTGGATCATGACGCTGGGTCTGCCAGAACTCTTGATCGCTCATCGTGTCTGTGTTCAGAACGAAATCAAAAAATGTGTATACTCGTCAGGGCTTTGCCGGGGGTCTTTGACTGCGTTTGCCCTGGGGGGCGGTCGCCCCCGGCCGCCTTGCTGAGCAGCCCGAGGGCGAGCTGCCACCATTATCTATCGTGTGTCGAGCCGTTCTTCCTGCGTCCTGCGTTCTTACGTGACGGTATGGCTCGTGCCGTATAGGGCAAACGGGGCCGGGCATTTCCTTTTGGCAGAGCGCCCGGGCCGAAATTTTTTCTGGGAATCCAGGCTGGAGCCTGTTCACTCTCATCCTTGAATCGCGGCCCGGCCGCTGGTTGCGGGCACGCCCCCGACCCGCCCGCGCCTTTTTCCCACCCACTCCCATTATGTCGTCACATCCACTTCCCTTCGAGGTTCAGGAATTCGAGCGTCTGCTCCAGAAACCCAACAGCGACCCCACCGGGCTGGCGGGTTTTTTCAACAGCGGGGAAATCTGGCTCGCGCGCGTCCCGGCCCGGCTGGACGTAATCGGGGGCATCGCGGATTACTCGGGCGCGAATGTTTGCGAGGGTGTCCTCGGGAGGGGGATGCTGATGGCCCTGCAGCCGCGCACCGACCGCACGCTGCGCATCCGGACACTCCAGGTCGGGAAGCGCAGCCTGCCGGTCGAGACCCGCATTCCGCTGGACTATTTCGCGTCGGGCGAGGGGCTCGGCGGATACAGCGAGATCCGGAGCCTCTGCCAATCGAACCCGCTCGTGTCCTGGGCGGCCTACATCGGCGGCAGCATTTTTACTTTACTGAAGGAAGAGTCGGTGAAAATGCCGTTCGGTTTCAGCCTGATCCTGCTCAGCGCGGTGCCGATGAATGTCGGCATCGGCAGCTCGGCCGCCGTCGAGATCGGCACGCTTTCCTGCCTCAATGCGTATCTCGGCCTCGGCCTTGACGGAGAGCGGATCGCGCGGCTCGGCCAGATGGCGGAGAATCACGTCGTCGGCGCGCCGTGCGGGATCATGGACCAGATCGCCATCACCAGCGGACGTTGCGGCAAGCTCACCCACATCCTCTGCCGGCCGGGCAAGGTCATGGGCGGGGTGGACATCCCCGCCGGAACCGGGTTTGTCGGGATTAACTCGATGATCCGCCACTCGGTCGCGGGAAATCCCTACAGCGACACGCGCATCGGGGCGTTCATGGGAAAAAAGATCATCAACGATATCCGCGCCCGCACCGGAAAAGGCCCGATCGATTATCTGACCGAGCTTTCTGTCGCGGAACTTGGCGCCAAGTATCTTCCCGAGATCCCGGACGCGATGGTCGGCTCGGAGTTTCTCGCCCAACACAAAACCCACGACGACCCGGTGACGACGATCCAGCCGGATGCCACCTACCGCATCGCCGGACCGACGCGCCATCCGGTCGAGGAAAACGAGCGGGTTCTGACGTTCATGGACGGCCTCCGCCGCGCGGAAAAGGACGGCGAATCCGCGCTCATCACGGCCGGCGAGATGATGTTTGCCGCGCACGAAAGCTACCGCGTGAACTGCCAGCTCTCCGTGGACGAAGTGGACTTCTTGGTCGAGGCCGTCCGCCGTCGCGGGCCGTCCAGCGGGCTCTACGGAGCGAAGATCACCGGCGGCGGAACCGGCGGAACGGTGGCGGTCTTCGGCAAGCTGGATTCCCTCCGCGAGCACGTCCCGCAGATCGCCGTGGAATACTCGCGCCGCGTCGGCGCGATGCCGGATATTTTCGAGGGCACCTCGCCGGGCGCGATGGAGTTCGGCGCGCGCCGCTACAGCTTCAGCGCGGCCGGATGGCAGGGAGCCCGGGCGTGAGCGCGCCGCGCGTCCGCAAGGCGGTCGTGCCGGTCGCCGGGCTTGGCACCCGCCACTTCCCCGCATCGCACGCCGTCAAAAAAGAAATGTTCCCGGTGGTCGGGCCGGACGGGATCGGCCGCGCGCTCGTCCACTACCACATGATCGAGCTTCTCGCCGCCGGCATCGAAGAGATCTGCCTGATCGTCCAGCCGGGCGAAGACCGCGCGGTCCGCGCCTACCTCGAGGGGCCGGATGACAATTACCTCCGCAGGCTGGAAAAATATCCGGCGTTGTTCGCCGAGGCCGGCCGGATGCGCGAGCTCGCCGGCCGCCTTTCGTTTGCCGTTCAGCACGAGCAGGAGGGCTACGGGCACGCGGTTTACCAGACCCGTGAGTTTGCCGGCGGGGAAATGGTGCTCCTCTGCCTCGGCGACCACCTGTTTCGCGGAAAACCGGTTTCGCCCTACCGCGAGCTGGCGGATTGCGCCGCGGTCTCCGGCGGGCTGAGCATTTCCGCCGTCAACCGGATCGGCCCCGCCGACTTGAAAGGCTACGGGACGATCGCCGGCCGCCGCCGCGCGGAAAATCCGGCGCTCATCGACGTCTCCCTCATCATCGAAAAGCCCGATCCGGAAACCGCCCGCGAACGGTTGCGCGTGGACGGGCTGCCTGACGACCTGTTCCTCGGCTGGTTCGGCATGCACCTGCTCGCGCCGTCGATCTACGACATCCTCGGCGAAATGATCCGCGACGACATCCGCGACGGCGGCGAGTTCCAGCTCACGCGCGCCCAGGAAATCCAGCGCCAGCGCGAAGGCTACCTCGCCCTCGAAATGTCCGGTGCCGAGCGCTTCGACTTCGGCCTCCCCGACGACTACCTCCGCAGCCTCCAGGCGTTCCGCCGCGAATAGCGCCCGAAAGAGCGAAAGAGCGACGAGCGGATCAGAAAACGCATAGCGCGATGAAAAAATCGTGCAAGAGCGCTTCGTGAATCAACAGCAATTCTCATTTTGAGTGAGTATGGCGGGTTTTTTACTGGGATCGGCGAATTTATTCGCCGGGCCAAAAGAGTGCCGCGCGATGCGCGGGTAGCATGAGAGCGGCGACTAAAGATCGCCGATCCCAGTGGGGCCGTGCGCAGAAGCGTCATTTTTTCAAAACGAGAATTGCTGGCGAATCAACGGGCAACACCAATTTGATACCGGAACGGCAGACATCCTGATGTCATCAAAAGAAAATGGGGGAACGAGGAAAACGGATGACCCAACGCGCGATGGTCAGACATCCTGAAGTCTTCCAGTCAAACAGCAGTCGCAGGGAATCCGTGTGAGGCCGAAAACTGCTTCCCGGAGGGTGGACATTCCTGTCCGCCAAGTAGAGTGCGACAGGAATAGTGCGACAGGAATGTCGCACCTCCGAAGAATATTTGGCTCATCCATTTTCCCGACAGGTCAGGATGTCTGATGGTGTGGACGCCTCGCCAAAACCAGCGCGACAGCGCTTCGTGAATGGGTCCAGTCGAGC
>JBAWVC010000042.1:0-15175 GCA_037147455.1 Verrucomicrobiota bacterium
AGTGACGACCCATATCGGAGCTGGAGACTCATACGGTCAGAGCGTCGCGCTACAGAGCGACGGGCGGATTTTAGTGGCGGGGAGGTCGCTGGTCGGAGGCACGTATCAATTCACAGTCGCACGTTACGAAGCGTTCGGCAATCTGGCCGTGACTACCCCCGCCAACGGCAGCTTTGTTAACAACAGTCGTCCTGCGATCAGTGGTTCGGCGGATGCGAATGCCACGGTGAACATCTATCTCGACGGTAACCTGTCCGGTTCTGCGCTGGCGAGTTCTGCCGGTGCCTGGAGTTTCACCCCAACCGATCCCCTCGCGGACGGCACGCACACGGTGAGTGCGACGGAAACGGATTCCGAAGGCCACACGGTGGCCACCTCAAACACGAACAACTTTACTGTGGATTCGACTGCGCCTACAGCACCCGTTGTGTCGGCTCCTTCAAGCGGGGCCTATGTCAACAACACCCAGCCTTACATCAGCGGCACGGCCGAGGCCAATGCGCGAGTGACGATCTATCTGGATGGGGGGCAGGCCGGCACGGTGACGGCCAACGGCAGCGGAGCGTGGGGATTTGTTCCTGCAATCCCGCTCGCAGACGGCCCGCACACGCTCAAGGCGGCGGCGACTGACCGGGCAGGCAACACCGGGGTGTCCTCAAGTGATATCGCTTTTCGCAGTTCGAGCATCACGTCTGGCACTCCCGGTAATCTCGACACCGGCTTCGGTAGCGGGGGCATTGTGACCACGGCCATCGGCAGCGGCGACGACACGGCGTCGGGGGTGGCGGTGCAAATCGACGGCAAGATCGTCGTGGTGGGGACTTCCTACAACGGCTCCAACAAAGACTTCGCGGTGGTGCGCTACAACACGGACGGGACGTTGGACACGACGTTTAACGGTACCGGAAAGGTGACGACCGACTTTAGAGGCCATGACGACTTCTGTAGTGGGGTGGTGCTCCAAGACGACGGGAAGATCGTCGTGGTGGGGTATTCTTCCAACGGAACGAGGAACGACTTCTCGCTGGCGCGATACAATACCAACGGAACTTTAGATACCAGTTTCGGCCAACTCGGCACCGGGAAAGTGGTCACCACCGGGATATGCACCAACAGCGAGGCATACGCGGTGTCGCTCCAACCAGACGGCAAGTTTGTAATGGTGGGCAGGGTGCAGGTTGGCTACTGGCAGCCTGCGGTTGTGCGCTACCATCCAGACGGAGCCATCGATAACGACTTCGGCAGCGGAGGATTGTGGCATTACCCGCTTAGTCTTTATAACGAGTATAATGACGGCTGCGCGTTTGGTGTGGCGGTGCAAGGCGATGGAACGATTGTGGTGACCGGGCAGTCAACGGGATGGGGCTACTATTCGTATGACTGCACGTTCCGTATGGATACCGACGGCAAACTGATCGGCACCGGTTTTGGAGGTGTCGTGGGCCCTATTAGTTCGATTGTCAGCAACGCCGTCGCGATGCAGGCCGACGGAAAGATTCTCACTGCGGACAGTGACTTCAGGCTGATGCGCTTCCTCAGTGACGGAAGCCTCGACACTAGCTTCGGTGGTAACGGCGTCGTGAACACAGGAATCGGGGTTGGAAGCAATGTTGCCAAAGGCCTGGTATTGCAGGGCGACGGCAGGATCGTGGCGGCGGGCTTTACCTACAATGCCAACACCGGGGTGAATGACTTCGCCCTGGTGCGCTACAATACGGATGGAACCCCTGACACGGGGTTCCACGGCACGGGCATAGTGACGACCCATATCGGAGCTGGAGACTCATACGGTCAGAGCGTCGCGCTACAGGTGGACGGCAGGATCCTTGTCGCGGGCAACTCTATCAGTGGAGGAAAATCCCGCTTCACAGTGGTGCGTTATTACGGCACCGACCAACCGCCAATTGTGCAGACGGGTGTGGCGACGGTGGTGACCAAAACCTCGGCCACGCTCAACGGCACGGTTAATCCTAACAGTCTTGAAACAACGGCATACTTTGAATACGGACTGGATGCCAACTATGGCAATAGGACGGGCGACCAGACCTGCGGTTATGGGTTGAACGCCGTCAGCAGGAGTTCGAGTATTCGTGATTTGACTCCTAATACCGTCTATCACTTCAGATTGGTCGCCCGTAACTCGGCCGCGCTTTTCGGAGGCGTTACGTATGGGAAAGATGCCACGTTCACCACGGAACCCGACCCGCCGGTGGATGTCACGGCTGCCGCGATCGGGGTGGGCAGTTCGGGTGCCACACTGGCTGCCGTGGTGTTTCCGAACGGCCGCGAGACCAGCGTATATTTCGAATATGGACTGACGACAGCCTACGACAACTCCACGGCAGTGCAGATAATTCCGGCTGGAACCGGCGCGGTGAATGTTTTTGCCACGGTTGCGGGATTGGTTCCGGGGGGCACCTATCACTTCCGCGTTGTCGCAACCAATTCCGGCACTCCGGTTCCAATCCCGGGTCTGGATCAGAGCTTTGTGGCGAACGATCCGCCGCCGACCGTATCCACTGGCGCAGCCTCCCAACTGACGACCACGAGCGCGCGGGTCAACGGCACGGTTCGGACTCATAACGCAGCCAGCCAGGTGTTCTTCGAATACGGGACGGATGGGGTGACGTTTCCAAGCAGTGTGGCCGCAACACCCTCAACCGTAACCGGAGATGTGGACACACCGGTGAGCGCTGACCTCGCCAACCTTGCGCAAACGGTGACTTACTACTACCGGGTTCGAGCGGTCAGCAACGGCGGGACCAGCTATGGCCAGATCGGTTCGTTCAAACTCAATATCCTTTCCGGCCTCATCCAGGGCTTCCCCGGCGCGCCGCCGGATGCGGAAGGTTATGTGTTTGTGACCTTGATTCCTTCGGGGATCAACTCTGGCTGGCGATTTGTGGGCGAGCAGCAGTGG
Organism: Verrucomicrobiota bacterium; assembly: GCA_037147455.1. Taxonomy (GTDB): domain Bacteria; phylum Verrucomicrobiota; class Verrucomicrobiia; order Chthoniobacterales; family Terrimicrobiaceae; genus QYQL01. The sequence continues at coordinate 2,921 of JBAWVC010000042.1, forward strand.
CGGCCGTCTGTTTTGCCGGTGGGCGGGCTGACGACGGGTGATCGCCAGATCGAGTTCCGGCCCGTCCCTGGCTATATCCAGCCATTACAGGAAAGCATCAGCGTGATCAGCGGCGGGTTGGCGACGTTGGTCACAGGCGAATATTATCCGACGCCCGGGATCGCCACCGGGGAAATGAGCGTGGTGCTCAAGCCGGACGCACTGGCCGATGTGGGGTTGCCGGTGGATCAGCGCGCCCAGTGGCGGTTCCTCGGCGAGGACGACACTCATTGGCGCAACAGCGGGGTGACAGTCAGCGAGCTTCCGGCCGGTGACTACCTGGTGGAAAGCAAGCCGATCACCGGCCGGACTACCCCGGCGGTGATCAATGTTTCGGTCGATTCGGGAGCCACGAAGGTGGCCACGGCCACCTACTTCCTGGCTGGAGCGACGACGGGCACGGTGCCCTCGGTGGTATCCTTCGACACGGTGAGCACCAACCAGACGCTGCCTTATGCCTATGTCGGCCAGATCCGCAGCGACCTGGGTTCAGCCAGCGGGTTCGTGGTCAAGCCGAGGGTCGTGGCCACCGCCGCGCACGTGGCCTTCGACGACGGCACGCTATCCTATGTCAGCAGCCTGCAATGGCTCTTCCAGCGGGATCGCGGCACCTACGAGCCGACGCCGCAAATCCCGCGCGGGTTCTACGTCTTCGACGGATACGCTTCGCAGCGGACGGCAGAGGCCACGCCAGGAGTCTCAACGCCGCAATCCCAGAACCTCGACACCGCCGCGCTCTACTTCCTCGAAGACGCCGGCCGGGGCGGCTACGGCGGCTGGCTTGCCAGCGACCTGGACAACAACGAATTTCTGCTTTCGACAAAAATGAAATTGCTTGTCGGGTATCCGGTCGATGGCATCGCGACCCTGAAGCAGGGGCGGATGCACGCGACCCCGGTGGCCAACATCGCGTTCACCAAAGCCTTTGGCCGCACGTTCACAACCGCCGACATCCGCGGCGCCGGGGGCAACTCCGGCGGCCCGCTCTGCGTGCAGGCGGACAACGGGAACTACTACCCGGCGGCGATCTACCTGGGCGGTAGCGGGCAGACGGTGGTAAGGGCCATTGACAGCCAGGTGATCGATCTTTTCAACCGGGCGGAAGTCAGCGCCAATGGCGGAGACGACAACCTCGGAGGAGGCATCATCACTATCAGGCCGCCGGTTATTGCTCCTCCCCCGGCCCCGGCGTCACTCAAGGTGATCATCGCGCCTGCGGGGGCCATCGCCGCCGGGGCGAGATGGAACGTCGGAGGAGCTGCCTGCGCCAGCGGCGCTTCCATCAGCCTCCCGGCCGGCACCTACACGCTCACCTGCACGGGGGCGAGCGGGTTCCTGGCCCCGGCCTCCTCCACGATCACGCTGTCCTCCGGCCAAGGAGCCTCGGTCGGCAGAACCTACAGCGGCATCACCGCCCACCCGGCGGGCTTGACTGTCGCAGCGGGAGGCAACGCGACATTTAGCATCGGTGTCTCCGGCACGCCGACCTCCTACCAATGGCGGCGCAACGGGACCAATATCCCGGGAGCCACCTCCGCCACCTACACGCGCACCAACCTGACGGCGACCGACACCGGCAACTACAGCGTGGTGGTCACTTGGGGAGGCAGCGGCTCGCTGACCAGCAACGCGGCGGCCCTCGACGTGACGGCAACGGCAGGATTCGAGGTCTGGCGGGCACTCAACTTTACCGCCACGGAATTGCTGGATGCGCTTAAGTCTGGCCCGACCGCCGACTACGACCATGACGGCGTCTGCAACTTGCTCGAATATGCGCTCAACCTGGACACGAAGACCGCCGATGTGAGCACGATGATCGCCGGCACCGGCACCGGCGGGCTCCCGCTGGTGCGCGTCGAGAACGTGGGCGGCCAGAACCGCCTGACCGTCGAACACGTTCGCCGCAAGGCCGCGAGCACGCCCGGCATCACGTATGCCGTCGAGTTCAGCAGCAATCTGAGCAACAGCTGGTCGGCTACCGGCACCGAGACCGTCACATCCATAGACACCACATGGGAACGGGTCAAAACGACCGACCAGCAAAGTTCATCTCCTTCTAGGTTTACCCGCCTCAAGGTGACCCAACCATAATTCCATGCAGACTTTTCCACTCCGGGAACTGGCAAGAGACCATGCGGGATCGCCGCAAAAGCTGCATCAGATTTGGAAATGCGGCAGCCAGCCATGGACCCCCGATTTTGTCTTGTCCGAAGAGGGGGGGCAGGAACTGGACGAGCCCTATACGGTGCTGGCGCGCGCCGCCCTGCAGTTTGGCGAAACATTCCTTGCGCTAGACATTGCCAAAGCAGGGATTTCCGCTCTGGAACGACTCCCCCATCAGCGAAATGCGGCGGTTCACGAAGCCATATTCTGGCTTAAGCATGTGAAAGCTTTGTCGCTCGCCCGTCTGGGATCGGTCGCCGAGGCGCATGAGCTTTTGAAGCAACTCGCCAAGGAGGATGAATCGCCGGAAATTCTGGCGGCGATGGCGCGCACATTCAAGGACCTGAGTTTTTTGAGCGCGGATCAATCCAGCAAAACGGATTGCCTGGCCAAGTCCCACGAGATCTATCTCAAAAGCTACAGGAACGATCCCATCGCTTTTACCGGGATCAATGCCGCAGCCACGGCGCTCTGGCTGGGCAATCCCGAGCTCGCAAAATCCCTTGCCGGAGAGGTTCGTGAGATTTGCGAGGCGGATCTCCGGTCCGATCCCGGCAACGTCTGGAGCGCCGCCAGCCTCGCGGAATCCCTGCTCCTTGAAGGCTCTTTGGAAGCGGCCGCCCGACAATACCGGACGGCCCGTGAGAAAATGGCAAAGGGGCACCGGTGGGGGGATATCTCGACCATGCGCAATCAGGCGATGTTGCACTGCGACCGCCTGCGCATAGACCGCACGCCGCTCGCCGGCGCGTTGCGCCTGACCCTCGTCACCTTCTCCGGCCACATGATCGACCGGCCCGGGCGGACACATCCGCGCTTCCCCCCATCGGCCGAGGACGATGTGCGCCGCCGGATCCGCGAGGAGTTGGACCGCTTGGAACCGGCGTTCGGGTATTCATCGGCAGCCTGTGGGAGTGATATTCTATTCCTCGAGGAAATGCAGCGGCGCGGTGCCGACACAGTGGTCGTTCTTCCCTGGCGGAAGGAGGATTTTCTGGAATCCAGCGTGCGCATTGTTCCCGGTGGCGACTGGGAGATGCGCTTCCATGAAGTGCTGAACAATGCCTCGTCGGTTGTTTATCTCTCCCAGCAAACCGAACCGCCACGCGCCGAGATCGGATACCAGTATTTGATCGATTGCGTGAACGGAATGACAATCCTTCACGCCGATTCCCTCCACTCCGAGGTGGTGCCGCTGACTGTCTGGGACGGTGTCTCCGGCGGGGGGCCCGGGGGCACGCACGACTTCGTCAAATTCTGGCGCAAGCTCTCACGCGAACCGATTGTGATCCGGCCATTGGCGGTCGAACCGGAAACCGGATCGACCGATTTGCCCGCGATTTCAAGCGCGCCCCAGGCCAATTCCACTGAAAGCCCCTTGGAGGGGCACCCCTGTATCAAGACGATGCTTTTTGCGGACGTCGTGGGTTACTCCAGTCTCCTGGAAAGACTGGTGATGGCATTCGTCACCCATTTTCTGGGGACTTTGTCGCGCCTCATTTCCGAGGATGAAGACCGGCCCGTTTACGTGAACACTTGGGGGGATGCCGTCTTTTTTATATTCGATACGGCACCCCAGGGCGGACGGTTTGCCCTGAAGATGCTTAAGAAAACCGCCGCCATCCCATGGAAGCAACTGGGATTTCCCTCGGAACTGAAGATCCGCATCGGACTGCACACCGGGCTGATCGTCCAGTGCATCGATCCCATTACCAATCAACTCAACTATTTCGGCGCCCATGTCTGCCATGCCGCGAGGATCGAACCGGTCGCGCGGCCAGACGAGGTCCTGGCCACGGAAGCTTTTGCAGCCTACGCGCGATTTTCCGATGGGTGGGAAAAAGGGGAGACCGGATTTTCCCTCAGGTATCTCGGCCTCGTGGACTTCCACAAAAAATACGGGATGCACCCGCTGTTTCGACTGATCGACGCTTCTACTGCGGCGACGGAGCGTTTGCCTGATTGACAAAAACCTGCAGGCGCTTCTGCATCGTTTGAAGTTGCGGCCGCACCTTTTCAAAGCGCGGATCCTCCAGCCATGTTTGAACCATTTCAAGGGCTGCCCGGTCGCGCGCGGCAATTTCCGCTCCGGTCGGAGTCTGTGTTTCGGTGAGAAGATTGTTTGAGAGCATGTAGTTTTCGTTGGGGTAGATCCCTGCGAAGGCATTCAATTCCTGCATGCCTCGTCCGGTATCCAGCAGGTAGTCTTCGACCAGGGACTTTTGTTTCGGGTCCGCGATGTCCGCGCGCGCGAAAAAATTTGCCCGCGTCAACTCATGCCCCTTCATCAGCCCGGGCTGTTTGTGGAGTTGGTCAAGGACGGCGGCGGGTTCTGTGATCGTCAGGCGGTCGAGGGTCAGATACGCCGCATGAGCAAGTGCCTTGTTCTCCGGCTCAACCACCATCCCGGCGAGCGCAGGGGTCAGGCCGGTGTCGCGCGAATAGACGATGGTGTCAAACGCTTCGAGAAATCCGGCTGTCGGGTTGTGCCGCCACGCGGGATTCTCCAGAAGTTGGCGGGTCTTGGCCTGAAGGAACGCATCGCCGTCGCTGTGCGCCCATGCGTAATTACGCAGGCTCACGGCCCATTCGTCGGGAGTCGTATATTTGGACAAAACATCCTCAGCGAGTTTGCCCGCGGCCATCTTGTCAATCCTGCCGAGGTAATCGAGAAGGAAAACGCGGAGCGAAGAGGCGTCACCCAAGCCTCCTCCGGCTTCCACCTTGATGTCCAGGCCGGTGGGTGCATCTCGGCCGGACGCGAGGAAGGTTTGGATTGCCTGCGAGGCCGCATCGGGCGGAAGGGTGTCGAGCAAGCGCCGGAGTTCCGCGAGCATCAGGCGGTTCTCCTTTTGGTCCTTCGATGCCGGGAGTCGGGAGAAAATCTTGTCGATCTGTTCGGACGCTGCCGGCGTTGCATTGCCTGCGATATTTCCTGAGGAAGATGGCGCGGGACCGCCGCTTGATCGGAGGCGGGCAAACTGCCAAACCATTGCCCCAGCGAGCAACATCAACAGAGCGGCAACTAGAATGAGTGATCGTCGATTCATCAGGGAAATTTTGAAAATGGTTGATGAAGGAGCATCGATTGGCAGTCTACTTAGGCTCCACAACTTCTCCTGTCCAGATCAACAAAGCCGGGGACAGTTTTCGTGTCGGTGTTCAGGGGGGACCGCCATCTTCACCCCGATAGCTCCGAACGGGCCGCAGCTTGGATCAGGCCGCTTCTCCATCAACTCCCCCACACCACTGAGCATCGCGTGATCCACACCCTCGAGGAGCTATTGGCCGGGAATCCCGCCGATCCGATCCTCAATCGGAAAGTCAACCACCTTCAAAACCACCGCGACCACCTCAACTATGCCGACTTGGCCGCCCGCAACGCCCCGATTGGTTCCGGCTCGATGGAATCCGTCTGCGACCAGTTCCAGGAAAACGAGCGACTGAATCCCGCGAAGGTGGTGTCGGACATCGCCGCTTCCGGAAAGCCGGCATTCCACGAGCCGACGGCGGACGCCATCGTCGCCGTCTTTTCCAACGGCGACCTCTACCGCATCCCCCGGCCCGAAGAACTCAACTAGGGCAGCAGGAGCCGGCTCTGGCGTTCCTGGACTGAGAACCTGTGATCCCCGCCGCTTGAAGAACAGACCACCCGAAGCACAAGCACACAGGTGGGGCGGCTGGATAAAAACAGCTATTTTTAGCTTTTCTTCCCCCTTTTTCCGCTTCTTTTGTTTGCGGGCCATTTCGCCAGGAGGTAGTAGTTATTCATCATGTCAGACATCATGGAATTGCTTCCCGGCCGAGAGCTCCAAAAATATGCCCCCGGGGAAGAGGTTATCCGTCAGGGCGACCAAACCGGCTGCCTGTTCTTCCTCATAGAGGGAACGGTCGAGATCCTTCGGGACGGGGTGCCCGTTGCCACGGCCTCCGAGCCCGGAGTCTTCTTCGGAGAAATGTCCGCCCTGCTCGAAGTCCCGCACACGGCGACCGTTCGAACCATCGGACCATGCACGTTCTGCGTCGTCCCGGATTCCCGCGCTTTTCTTGAATCATCGCCGGTCGTGACCCACTCGGTATGCGTTCTCGTTGCCCAGCGGCTGAACGACCTGAACAAATATCTTGTTGAGGTTAAGCACAAGTTCAAAGGGGAAGACCACCTCGATGCCGTGATCAACTCCTTGGAGGGCCTGCTCCACCACCACCCGCTCCGGTTGCGGTCCGGCTCCGCACACCTCGAAAAAACTCCGAACTGTTTACTTCAGTGACGCTTTTTCATGGACAGGATGGCTTCTGCGATCAGAATCATCGGCCCGAATGTGTTGCTCTCTGTTGATTTTCTCCCGGCTTTCCGCAGCCTCCATCGCCATTTGTCTCTTCGCTTCGTGCGCCTCTGTCAGCATCAAGGAAGTTGCCCATCTGGATCCGAACCCTCCGTCCCGGTTGCCGGAAAAGGTTTTCGTCGCGCCGTTTTCTTTCAACAGCCAGGAAATCCGGGTGGACCGCTCGGGGGCGGCCCTCGAGAATTTCCAATTTAATCTCCGGGAACTGATGACGCGGAACCTCGTGCGGCGGCTCCCGAAGTATGTCGCACCCGCAGAGGCTGTAGCCGCCAACGCCCCACTGCCCCGGGGAAATTTCTGGCTCATCCGGGGGAATTTCGACCGGATTCGCCAAGGCAGCCGGCTTCTGAGATCGGTGGTCGGACTTGGGGCGGGGGCCACGCGCATGGACACCACAGTGGTTCTGTATGACCTTTCCGGACGATATCCCAGTCCGTTCCTGCGGATCGTCACTACGGGCGGATCAAATATTTCTCCGGGCATCGCCGGGGTCGCCACATTTTTCGTGTCGGGACCGACGGCCCTCGGCAACCTTTTCAACATGGTGGATGGGGTGCGCAGCGGGATCACCTTCGACGCGGTCCGCACCACCCGCGAGGTCAACGCCGCCCTTTCCGAGTATCTCTACCAGCGCGGGGCCATCCCCTACAAAAAGGCGTTCGGGCCCAAACGCCTCGGAAAATTTCCGAGCTGGTTCGGGCCGCCGGACCGTGCGAAAATGAAGGGATCCGTGAGCGTCGAGCCTGTTCCACCGAGCCGGCAATAGCCGGCCACGCCGGCACACGGCCCCGACGGACAATTCAAATATCCCCGCAGCTTCCGGAGTCTTCCTCCCCCAAGAATGTATCTTCGTGGCTGTAGGGCGGGGCGCAGCAGCAGAGGAAGCGGAGGTCGCTGTTGGCGGTGATCCTGTGCCAGGAGCCCGGCGGGATCAGGATGGCGTCGCCGGGGCCGACGTCTTGGAGCGCCCCGTCAATTTCCATGGTGCCGCCGCCTTCCAGAATGAAGTAAAATTCCTCGCTGGCCTTGTGATGGTGGCGGGCCGTGGAGGATCCGGCCGGGACCACCGCCTCGGCGAGGCTCTGGTTTTTGACAGGGGCGTTCGCGTGGTCCAGAATGCTGCGGATCCGGGAGCCGTCGGCGGTCGTGAATGGTTTTTGGCTGGATAGGTTCCGAACAATCATTGAGATTCAGACGCTATGAATTATTTCGAGGGATGCACAGCACTGATCACCGGAGCCTCCTCGGGGCTGGGGGCGGAATTCGCCCGCCAGCTCGGGCCCCACGCCCGGGGGCTCGTTCTGGTCGCGAGGAGGAATGACCGGCTTGAGGAGTTGGCGCGTGAGCTGCGCGGGATCCACGCGGACCTGGATGTCAGAACCTACTGCGCGGACCTCGCCATCGAGGAGAAAAGGGAGTCGCTCGCGGGCTGGCTGCAAAACGAAAAGATCCCCGTGGATTTTCTCATCAACAATGCGGGGCTGGGCGACCACGGGAGGTTTGATGCCAGCGACTGGAGCCGCGTCAAGGCGATGCTCGATGTGAATATCTCCGCGCTGACCCACCTGACCCATCTCCTCGTGCCGCACATGCTGCGCGGGGGCAGGGCGGCGGTGCTGAATGTCAGCAGCGTGGCCGGTTTTTTTCCGCTTCCGCAGATGGCGGTGTATTCGGCCACGAAAGCCTACGTCACGAGCTTTTCCGAGGCGCTGGCGATCGAGCTCCGCCCGAAGGGGATCACTGTCACCGCCCTCTGCCCCGGGCCCGTGCCCACCGAATTTTTCGATATCGCGACCCGCGAGGGCGGGCAGGACGCGGCGTCCCATTTCGAGACGTTCCCGGCGTTTGTGGTCACAGCTCAGGAGGCGGTAACTGCAGGGCTGCGGGCTGTCGCCGGGGAAAGGGCGCGCGTGATTCCAGGCCCGCTTCTTGCCGCAGCGGTGGGCGTGGCCTTGGTCCTTCCCTTTTTCGTTATCCGACGCATCCTTGCTTGGAAGGCGGATTCCATCTGATATTCCAACCCTTCGACCATGACATCTGTTGAACCGATTTCATTTGCCCAGGCTTTCGAGCTGATCAACCCCCACCTTTACACGGTCGAGGAACGCATCAGGGCTCAGGCGAAAGCATTTGACCCGGCGGTCGAGGGATACGTGTCTTATGTCTGCGGGACCGGCGGGAAGCGGCTTCGTCCGGCGCTGGCGCTGCTGTCCGCGGGAGCGACCGGAAAGATCACCGCAAGCCACGTCGATCTCGCCGTCATCCTCGAGCTTGTACACATCGCGACGCTCGTCCACGACGACATCATGGACGGCGCGGAACTGCGTCGCGACCAGCCGTCCGCGAACGCCAAATGGGGGAACGCGATCACCGTGCTGCTGGGCGACTGCCTATTTTCGCACGCGCTGCGGCTGTCCACCAATTTCAGCAACAGCGATATCTGCCGGCGGATCGCCGATGCGGCCGCGGAAGTCTGCTCGGGGGAGATCATCCAGACCCAGCGGAGGTTCGATCTGAAGCTGTCGACGGCGGACTACTACCGCATCATCGAGATGAAGACGGCGGCGCTCTTTTCGGCGGCGTGCGAACTGGGGGCGTTCATCAGCGAGGCGAGCCCTCCGGTCATCGGCGCCCTCAAGGCCTTCGGGACCAAGCTCGGCGTGGCCTACCAGATTTACGACGACATCCTCGACCTCACCGGCAGCGAAGACGAGACGGGGAAAACCCTCGGGACGGATTTGCGCAAAGGAAAATTCACCCTGCCGGTCCTGCTGATGCTCCAGTCCGGGAAGGATGTGGCCACGATCCGCAATTTGCTCCTGAAAGAGGACAAGGTGGACGAGGAGCTCCTTGTGGCAATGCTCGGCAGCGCGGGGGCCCTGCAGGCGGCCAAGGGCGTCGCCTTCCGCCTCATCGACGAGGCCGTCTCGCAACTGGGCGGGATCCAGGACAACAAATACGCGCGCGGCCTCAGGGCGATCCCCGCCCATCTGCGCTCGTTGCTCGAGCGGTTTTAAGCGTGGAGACGACACGGATTCTCGAAATGCCGGCCTCGGAGCGCCCGAGGGAAAAGGCCGACCGTCACGGCATCGAGTCGCTGACCGACGCCGAGCTTCTGGCGATCTTCATCCGCACCGGCAGGCCGGGAAAGAACGCGCTTTCGATGGCCTCGGATCTCCTTCAATGCAGCGCCGGCCTCGTTCCGCTCTCCCGCGCCACGGCTATCGAGATCCGGAAAAAAGTATCCGGGATCGGAAAGGCGAAATCGATCGAGCTCGCGGCCGCGTTCGAGATAGGGAAGCGCCTCGCCCGCAACCGGGAGGAACGTCCGCTGCTCGACTCGCCTGCGAGGATCTACGAGGTCTTCGGCCAGGAGTTTCTTTCCCTGCGCCGGGAATCCCTGCGGGTGATTCTGCTGGATACGAAGCTGCGCCTGCTGCTGGTGGAGGAGGTGGCGCTGGGCTCGATCAACGAGTGCGTCGCGCACCCGCGGGAGATCTTCCGTCCGGCCATCATCCACTGCGCCTACTCGCTGGTGCTCGTCCACAACCATCCGAGCGGCGACCCGCAGCCCAGCGCGGCGGACCGCCGGCTGACATCCGCCCTCCGGGAGGCGGCCTCACTGCTCCAGATTAATTTGATGGACCACATGATCCTGGGCTCGCCCGACGGCGGGCGGCAGGCCTACTTCAGCTTTCGAGACGCCGGACTTTTATGAAAATTCACCCCGCCGCTATTGTTTCGCCAACCGCACAGCTTGCGGACGACGTGGAGATCGGACCATGCGCCATCATCGGCGGAGAGGTGACGCTGGGTGCCGGCTGCGTGATCCAGGCTCATGCCGTCCTCGAAAACAAGGTGACCATGGGCACGGGAAATTTTGTTGGTTACGGGACGGTCATCGGGGCTGCACCGCAGGATTTTGCGCACAGGCCGGAGATTTCAAGCGAGGTCAAAATCGGGGACAACAACCGCATTCGCGAATACGTGACGATCCACCGGGGGACAAAAGAAGGGACCGCCACCACCGTCGGCAGCGGGTGCTTCCTCATGGTCGGCACCCACCTCGGGCACAACGTCTCGCTCGCGGACAATGTCATCATCACCAACAACTGCCTGCTGGCCGGTTACGTGGATGTCGGCGAGTCGGCCGTGCTCGGCGGGGGCAGCGTTTTTCACCAGTTCATGAGGATCGGACGCCGGGCGATGATCGCGGGAAGCTCGAGCTTCAACAAAGATGTGCCACCGTTTGTGACGGCCAATTTCCGCAACCTGCTCGTGGGGATCAACGTGATCGGCTTGAGGCGGGGGGGATTCGGAGCGCAGGCCCGGATGGAAATCAAGCGCGCCTTCAAGCTGGTTTACCGCAGCGGGCTCCGGGTTCGCGAGGCGCTTGCGGAGGCGGAGAAAAGCGAGTGGGGCGCGGAGGCCCGCGAGTTTTTCGATTTCATCAGGAGTTCCAAGCGAGGCACCTGCACGTCCAATCGCCTGGCCGATGTCGACGTCACGGGCGGAGAAGACTGACCTTCGTCCTTCAGGCGGGCGGATGATTCTCCGTCCGCAGGGTATCGTAAACCGGCGAGGGGAGACGCGTGTTGTCGGGGCGGGAGTAGACCATCTGGGCGACGGTGATATGGCGGGTGCCGAAAGCGGCCTCGCAATAGCTGAGGTAATACCGCCACTTGCGGACAAACGCATCGTCGAACCCGAGCGCCTGGACACCGGCGAGTTTTGAATCGAAGTTTTCGCGCCAGATTTTCAGCGTGCGCGCGTAGTGCGGGGCCATGTCCTCGTAGTCGAGCAGGTTGAGGTTGCCCGACGCGGCCATGGCCTCGGCGATCCGGGCGTTGCACATGAGGAGCGATCCCGGAAAAATGTGTTTCTGGATAAAATCAACGCCGTCGCGGAGAATAGGATATTGGCGGTCCGGGCACAGGATCGCCTGCAGGGCGAGCAGTCCGTGCGGCTTGAGCACCTCGTGGATTTTTGCGAAGTAGGCATTCACGTAGCGGTCGCCGACCGCCTCAAGCATTTCGATCGAAACCACCTTGTCGAACCGTCCCCGGATGGTGCGGTAGTCACAGAGGAGGATCTCGATCCGGTCGGTGAGCCCGGCCGCTTCAATCCTCGCCGAAGCCTCGGAAAACTGTTCCTCGGAGATTGTCACGGTGGTGACCTTGCAATGGTAATGCCGGGCCGCGTGGATGCTGAACCCTCCCCATCCGCTCCCGATTTCCAGGACCTCGTCCGCCGGCGACAGGTGAAGCTTCCGGCAAAGGAGGTCGTATTTGCGGACCTGGGCGGCTTCCAGCGAAGTCTCGGGAACATCAAAGTATCCGCTCGAATACGTCATCGTGGGATCGAGCCAGAGCTTGAAGAAGTCGTTGCTGAGGTCGTAGTGGTCGCGGATGTTTTTCCGGCTGGTCTCGAGGCTGTTCGGGCGGCGCCGGTGGATGGCGCGGTTCAGGAGGTTCAGGATATTGAAGATCCCTGTTCCTTTCGAGCGGTCGGTTTGCAGCGCGTCGGCATCGCCGGAATTCAGGATGAACCAGGCGATAACTTTCGTGATGTCGGGGGTTTCCCATTCCGCAGCCATGAAGCTCTCTGCAAAACCGATGGCTCCGAAAAGCACGCAGCGCCGGAAGAAGGAGTTGTCGAGAACGCGGATTTCCGCGTGGAGCCCGTGGTAAACGCCCCCGTAGGTCCGCTT
>JBAWVC010000043.1:0-14582 GCA_037147455.1 Verrucomicrobiota bacterium
CATCCCTCGCACTATAATGTGTCCGCCTGCGGCGGCAATCCGGATGGGGAGGGATTCGAACCCTCGTTACCTTTCGGTAAACACGCTTTCCAGGCGTGCGCGATCGACCACTCTGCCACCCATCCATTTCTTGGAGACCAGTATTCCTAAACGGGGCGGAGGGGTTTGACAACTCCGGTGACGCAGATTGTTTTCAGCAATCAAAAAAGGCGGGTGTTCAGTTTTCAGTTTTCAGTGTTCAGCAAAGCGGTGAACGGCGGCTCGTTCCCCACCAGCCTGAAAGCATGCACACCTGAAAACTGAGCACTGAAAACTGAAAACTCGCTTACAGGATCCGCGAGACGAAGGATTCGCGGTGGAAGGCCGCGAAATCTTCGGGCTTTTCACCGGTTCCGATGAAGCGCGTGGGGATCCCGAGCTCGTGCTGGATGGCAACGGCCACCCCGCCTTTGCCGCTTCCGTCGAGCTTGGTCATGATCAGGCCGGTGAGGCCGATGGACTGGTGAAATTCTTTCGCCTGCACGAGGGCGTTGGATCCGGTGGTCGCGTCCACGACCAGCCATTTCTCATGGGGGGCGTCCTCGTCGTGCTTGGCGAGGGTTCTGGCGACCTTGGAGAGTTCCTTCATGAGGTTGCTTTTGGTGTGGAGGCGGCCGGCGGTATCGCAGATCAGGAACTCGACGTTCTTTTTCTGAGCGCTGGTCCACGCGTCGTAGCAGAGGGCGGCGGAGTCGCCCTGATACTGGCTTTTGACGACGTCGATCCCGAGGCGTTCCCCCCAGATCCCGAGCTGCTCGATCGCCGCCGCGCGGAAGGTGTCGGCCGCGACCAAAACGCACGAGTGGCGGTGGGATTTGAACCAGTGGGCCAGCTTCGCGGAGGAGGTCGTTTTTCCTGTTCCATTGACCCCGACCACCAGGATCGCTTTTGGTTTCGAGGGGAGGGGACGCAAGGGCGGGAGCGCGGGTGGCAGCACGCCCAGAATTTCTTCCCGCGCCACCTCGGCAGCGGTCTCGCCGGTCACGGAATTTCCACGGCCCCTCAGCGCCTCGAGGATTTTCAGAGTCATGGGAACGCCGAGGTCCGCCCGGATCAGCGCCTCCTCGAGCTCGTCCCAGTCCACGGGACGCGCGGTGAATTTTGCGACGAAGGATTTGAGGAAACCGATCGGCATGGAATCAGGGCTTCCTGCGGGCTTTGCGGATGTTGTCGAGGACGCCGTTCACGAATTTTCCGGATTCTGCAGTGCTGAACTTTTTGGCGATTTCAATCGCCTCGTTAATGGCGACCGCCGGGGGAATGTCCGCGCAGAAGAGGAGTTCCTGGCAGGCGATCCGGAGCACGTTTCTGTCCACGGCGGAGAGGCGGGAGAACTCGTAGTTGCGGGCGTGCTCGCGGATCGCCGCATCGATTTCCGCCCGGTGTTCCATCCACCCCTTCAAAAGCGTTTCGCAAAACCTTCTCGCGCTGGGGCTCAGCCCGCGGAGGCGGTAAAACTCTTCGAGGAGGGCGTCGCTTTCGTCCGCCTGAAGCTCCCGCTGGTAAAGGTATTGGACCGCGGCCTCGCGGGCATCTCGTCGGACTCCCATGGCGTTATTTGATGTCGCGCAGCGTGCGCGCTGCAGACACGGCGGCGCGGGCGGCTTCCACCCCGCGGTTGAATTCCTGGTCGATGCACCGGACGCACGCCTGGGCCTCGTTCTCCACGAGCAGGATTCCGTGAATGACCGGGACCCTGTGAGCCAGGGATATTTCGAGGAGGGAATTTGTCACGCTTTGCGCGATCAGCGCAGCGTGAGCCGTCTCGCCTTGGATGACGAGCCCGAGGGCGATGATGGCATGGTAGCGGTCCAGTTCGGCCACGGAGTGAACCATCAGGGGAATCTCGAAGGTGCCCGGAGCGGAGACGAGCGAAACGGTTGCGCCGGGTTCGAGGATGTTGAGTTCCCGGTAGGCGTTGTCCACGAGCGGCTGCGTGAACTGCGCGTTGTATTGGCTGGCCACGATCGCGAAGGACAGTGTGGCTTTGGGTGCCAGCCTTGGACGCATGGGAACGGATTTCGACATGGAAGGGATGTTCGCGAAATTCCCGCCCGTAGCAACAACAACCTCTCGGACGGAAAATGTTTTTGTCTCCCCCGTGAGCGGCGCGGCAATTTCTCTTGTCAGGAGGAAGATGCGGAATGAGACTCGGTTTTTTGCCCGATCACGATATGCCGAACACGATTTTAACTGGCGCCCAGTGGGGCGACGAAGGAAAAGGAAAGATCATCGACTTTCTCACCGACAAGGCGGACATCGTCGTCCGCAGTCAGGGCGGGAACAATGCCGGGCACACGATTGTCATCGGGGGGGAGAAGTATGTCCTTCACCTCATTCCCTCCGGCATTCTCCGCAAATCCAAGATCTGTGTCATCGGGAACGGGGTGGTGATCGATCCGGTTTCCCTGGTCGGCGAGATCGAGGGCCTTCGCAAGCGCGGTGTCGCGGTCGGGAAAAATCTTCTGATCAGCGATGCCGCCCACCTGGTCCTCCCGTATCACCGGGCGCTGGACGGCCAGCGCGAAGCTCTGAAAGGGAAGGCAAAAATCGGCACCACCAAGCGCGGGATCGGGCCCGCCTACGGCGACAAGATCGCCCGCGTCGGACTCCGCATGTGCGACCTGATGGATCCGGATGTCTTTTCCAGGAAGCTGGCGGCAAGGGTTCGGGAAAACAACGTCCTGCTGAAAAGCCTCGGGGCTCCTGCGCTGAACGCGAAGGCGATCCTCAAAGATTATCTGGCGGCGGCCGAGGTGCTCCGTCCCTTTGTCACCAACACCGTCGTCTATCTGCACAAGGCGTTGAAGGGCGGAAAGCAACTGCTTTTCGAGGGGGCCCAAGGGACGTTTTTGGACATCGACCACGGGACATATCCCTATGTGACCAGCTCAAATACGACGGCTGGTGGAGCCTGCACCGGAAGCGGGGTTCCTCCGCATCGCGTGGATACGGTCCTCGGCGTCATGAAAGCCTACACGACGCGCGTGGGGGAGGGGCCGTTCCCGACCGAAGACAAGGGGATCACCGATTCCTTGCACGCCATGGGGAGGGAGTTCGGGGCGACGACCGGGCGTCCGCGGAGGTGTGGATGGTTCGATGCCGTAGCCACCAGATATGCGGCGATGGTCAACGGCATCGATCAAATCGCGATCACCAACCTCGACGGCCTCGACGCGGTCGCCTCGATCCGGGTCTGCATCGCCTACAAGCTGGATGGAAAAAGAATCGAATTTCCGCCGACCGATCCCGCCGCCCTCGCGCGATGCGTTCCCGTCTATATCGAGCTGCCGGGGTGGAACAAGCCGACTGACAAGGCCCGCAAATTTTCTGATCTTCCTCCCCGCGCCCGGGAGTATGTCAACAAGCTGGCCGGGCTCACCGGCGCAAAGCTCGCTATCGTGAGCATCGGGCCTGCCCGCGCGCAGACCATCCGGCTTTGAGCCCCGTGAAAAATATCCCCCGTCACGTCGCGGTGATCATGGACGGCAACGGCCGGTGGGCGCAACAGCGGGGGCTGCCGCGACTAGCGGGGCACGAGCAGGGCTCGAAATCGATCCGGCAGTGCGTCGAGGCCTGCATGGAAACCGGCGTCGAATTCCTGACCCTCTACGCGTTTTCCTCCGAGAACTGGAAGCGCCCGCCGATCGAGGTCAACGGCCTCATGATCCTCCTCGAGCGCTTTCTCAACGAAAAGAAGGAGGAGATGCTGCGCGAGGGCGTGCGCCTGCGGGCGATCGGCCGGCTGGACGACCTCCCGCCGCCGTGCCGGAAAAAGCTGAACGAGGTGATCGACGCCACCGCCCACAACTCGCGCCTCCATGTGATCCTCGCGCTGAGCTACAGCGGGCGGACCGAGATCCTCGACGCCGTGAAATCGATCGTCCGGGATGCCGCCGCCGGCGCGCTCGTTCCGGACGATGTCACGCCCGAGCTGGTTTCCTCGAGGCTCTACACGGACGGGATCCCCGATCCCGACCTCCTCATCCGGACGTCCGGGGAGATGAGGATCTCAAATTTTCTTCTCTGGCAGCTGAGCTACACGGAAATCCACGTCACCAAAAAGCTGTGGCCGGATTTCGGCAAAGCCGATTTTCTGGAGGCGCTGGAAGACTATAAAACCAGAAGCCGCAGGTTTGGAGGAGTCTGACAGTTGCCTTTTCGCTGGACTATAAAACGCTAACCCCCACTAAAAAACACTAAAACATGAAGCAGTGCAGTGGCTTGTAAAAACTCCGCCATTCCTGTCGAATGTGGACCAGCCATTGATCTGCAACGCTCTGTTAATTAGTGGTATTTAGTGAATATTAGTGGTTCAACTTCGTGGATGAAAAACCTGCCGCCGTTTGACTTTCAGCCCGCCCCCTATTCCGGACCCTCAATCGAGGAGGTGGCGAAGCTCAGGCGGGAGTTCGTGAACCCCGCGATTTTCCATTATTACCGGGAGCCGCTGATGATTGTGGCCGGCCGCGGACAATACCTCTTCGACGAAAAGGGCCGCCGCTATCTCGACGGCTTCGGCGGGATCGTCACCGTGAGCGTCGGGCATTGCCACCCGCACGTCGTGGCCGCCGCCAACCGCCAGAACGAAACCCTCCAGCACGCGACCACGATCTACCTGCACCCGAATATCGCCCTCTACGCCCGCGCTCTCGCGGCCCGGCTCCCCGGCGACCTCAAGGTCTGCTATTTCGTCAATTCCGGCTCCGAGGCGAACGACCTCGCGCTCCTGATGGCCCGCGCCTACACGGGAAATTTCGACATGCTCGCCCTCCGCAATGCCTACCACGGCGGCAGCCAGTCCACGATGGCGCTCACCTCGCACCACACATGGAAATTCAACACCCCGCACAGCTTTGGCGTCCACCATGCCGTCGCTCCGGACCTTTATCGCGGACGGTGGACGGACGAAGATTCCGGCCCGCGGTATGCGGAGGAAATTCAGAACCTGATCCAGTTCGCCACGCCCGGCCGGGTGGCGGGGTTCATCGCGGAATCCATCCAGGGCGTCGGCGGCTCCGTAGTTTTTCCCGACGGGTATTTAAAGGAAGCCTACCGGCATGTCCGCGCGGCGGGCGGGCTTTGCATCGCCGATGAAGTGCAGACCGGCTTCGGCCGGACCGGCTCGCATTTTTGGGGGTTTGAAACCCAGGGCGTCATCCCCGACATCGTGACCATGGCCAAAGGGATCGGCAACGGGTGCCCGCTCGGTGCCGTGGTCACAACCCCGGCGATCGCTGCCTGCCTCGCCGAGCGGATCCATTTCAACACATTCGGCGGCAACCCCGTCACCTGCGCCCAAGGGATTGCCGTGCTGGAGGTGATCGAGAACGAGGGGCTGCAGGCCAATTCCCTCGCCATGGGAAATCTGCTCATGGAGGGGCTTCGCAGGCTCCAGGAAAAGCATCCGCTTATCGGCCAGGTGCGCGGACGCGGGCTCATGATCGGATGCGAACTCGTCACCGACCGCGAAAAGAAGACGCCCGCAAAAGCCGAATGCCTCCGCGTCTTTGAAAAAGCCCGCGAGCTCGGCGTCCTCCTCGGCAAAGGTGGCCTGCACGGGAACACGATCCGCATCAAACCCCCGATGTGCCTCCATGCCGGGGATGTGGAGTTCCTGCTCTCCGCCCTCGACGAGGCGCTTGCAGCGGCTTGATCGCCGGGCAGCTTGTCTCACTATCAACCGTGAAGCGGTGACAGAAAACGCTATGAACGCAAAATCGAAGAACGGCCTGGATTTCAGCACCGCCTATGACGTCGTCGTCTGCGGCGGAGGGATCGCGGGGGTCGCCGCCGCTCTCTCCTCCGCAAGGCGCGGTCTGAAAACCTGCCTCATCGAAAAAACCGTCTTCACCGGAGGCCTTGCGACCACGGGAAACGTCTTGATTTATCTTCCGCTCAGCAACCGGGAGGGATGCCAGACCACCTTCGGGATCGCGGAGGAACTCATGAGGGAAAGCGTCTGCTACGGCCCGGGCGAATGCCACACGATCAACGACTGGAGCAAAGGCCACGCCAGCGTCTTCACGCCGGCGGCATTTATTTTGCGTCTGGACGAAATCCTCCAGCGGGACGGAGTCGATGTTTGGTTCGACACCCTGATTTGCCGCACGCGAAGCTCGCGGGGAAAAGTTTGCGGCATCGAAGTCGAAAACAAGAGCGGTCGCGGGCTGATCAAAGGGAAATGTTTTGTCGATGCGACCGGCGATGCCGACGTCGCCTTCCGATCGGGGGCCCCGTGCGAGACCCAGCTCAATTTTTTGTCGTTGTGGGCCGTTGGCATGAAGCCCGGATGCGCCGGGGACCTGCTCGCGGACGGGTGCCGCGCAAACCGCCTGCTGATGCCAGTGGGCGCGTGGGATGACGGATCGAATGCGCCCGGGGGAATCAGGAAATTTTCCGGGGTCGATTCCAAAGATGTCTCGGAATTCATTCTCGCCGGTCGGCGGCTCCTCCGGGAGAAATACCAGGCCGAGCAGGCCAAACTCGGGCCGGACGGTCGAAAAAAAATATTTCCGATGGGGCTCCCCGCGATGGCCAACTTCCGAACTACGCGGCGCATCGAGGCGATATATACCCTCGGTGATGACGACGAGTTCAAACATTTTGACGACGGCGTCGGCGTCGTCACCGACTGGAAGAAAGGGAAGGCTCTCTGGGAGCTTCCCTACCGCGCGCTCATCCCAAAAAATGCTGGAGGGCTGCTGGCCGCAGGACGTTGTATCGGAGCGCGCGACGAGGCCTGGTCGGTCTTCCGGGTCATCCAGGCCGCGGCGATGAGCGGCGAAGTCGCCGGCCTGGCAGCCTCCATGTGCGCAGAACGCGGAACGGACCCTGCCGCACTCCCTGTCCAGGATATCCAGTCCGAGTTGAAGAAACGAACGTTTGTCTTGGATGTCCGCGAATTGGCCCCCGTGGCTTAGACCCGGATAAATCACAGGGAGGCGGCTCAGATTGCAAAGTTTGATTTCATGTCGAAAAATTGGCTGGTCAAGCAAAAACCTTGTGCTATTATGCCGTTCTTATGCTTATGCAACGGAAAAGTGCTTTCTCTCGTCGTCTTCCGGATTTGGTGACCGAGGAGTTGGTTGCGGTGCTCACCAAGAAGAGCTCGTTTGAATTCAAGCAACTGTTCGATGTCGTCCACGAGCGTCTGCGGGCTCGCAATGCGGCCAGCGGCGGCGAGGAGATGCTCCGCCTCCGCGCCTACGAAAAACTTCAGAACCTCGTTTCCCGGGGCATGGTCAAGAAAACCGGGAAAAAATACAAAGGCCTGGCCTCTCTCGCCAAGGCGCTGACTCCCCCCGAGCCCATTCCCGTCGGCAAATAGTCTTTTGATTCCGGGGTTTTCCAACGGCGATCCGCGGATCGCTCGGTGCATGGTCCCCGGGCCGGACGAACTTGTCCGCAAGCGGAGGAATAACTTGGATTCCTTTGCGTTGGCTGGTAAACGCATTTGAACGTGAGTCAGGAATCCTCCACAATTGAGGTCGTCGAGCAGCAGGAGATCCACACGCTCGACCATGTGGACCAATACCTCATGATCGGCAAGGAGTCGGATGCGTCCGACATCCACCTGAGCGTGAACTCGAAGCCGATCTGGCGCAGATACGGCATCCTGGAAGCGATCTGGAACCAGGCTCCGGTTCTGGCCGCCGCAGACACCGAGCGCCTGGCGATGGGGTTCCTGAACGACAAGCAGAAGGAGCAGCTCGCCGAACGCGGGGATGTGGATTTTGCCTATTCGAACAGCCTCGGGCGTTTCCGGACGAGCGTCGTTCGCCAGCGCATCGGGTATGACCTCGTGTTCCGCATCATCAACAGCCGGGTCCGCAACATGGACGAGCTGGGTCTGCCTGCCCAACTGAAGCTGCTCACCCAATACCACAACGGCCTGGTGCTGGTCACCGGCTCGGTCGGCAGCGGAAAAAGCACCACGCTGGCCGCGCTCGTGGATGAGATCAACCGCCACCGGCAGGACCATATCATCACCCTCGAAGATCCGATCGAATACGTGATCCCGTCGAAAGGCTGCCACGTGACCCAGCGCGAAGTCCACACCCACACGCTCTCTTTCGGAAACGCCCTCCGCGGCGCCCTGCGCGAGGATCCGGATGTGATCATGGTTGGCGAGATGCGCGACCTGGAAACGATCCAGCTCGCGATCACCGCTTCGGAAACCGGCCACCTCGTGCTCGGCACCCTCCACACCAGCAACGCCGCGCGCACGCTCGACCGGGTGCTCGACGTTTTTCCGACCGACCAGCGCGACCAGATCCGGATCATGGTGAGCGAGTCCCTGCGGGGGGTCATCTCCCAGCAGCTCATCCCCCGCGCGGACGGCACCGGGCGCGCCCTGGCGATCGAGATCCTCATGAACACGCCCGCCGTGGGGAACGTGATCCGCGAATCCAAAACATTCATGCTCCCGGGCATTATCCAGACCGGGCGCAAGCTCGGGATGAAATTGATGGACGACTCGCTGACGGAGCTGTTCCAGGCCGGCATCATTTCCGCCGAGGAGGCAGTTTACCGGGCCGACCAGAAGAACGAAATGCTGAAGATCACCGGGCACCGCTGACATGGCCTACATTAACCAATTTTTTAATGTCCTCATCGAAACCGGGGCCTCGGATCTCCATCTGGGAGAGGGCCAGCCGCCGAAAATTCGCCGGCACGGCGAGATCGTGCCGATCCGCGAAGAGGTTCTCTCCCACGAGGAGATGAGTTTCATGCTCCAGGAAATCTGCGGCGAGCGGAGATGGAAGAAGCTCGAGGAGACCGGCGACCTCGACTTCGCTTACGAGATGGACGAGGAAAACCGTTTCCGCTGCAATTACCTCAAGCAGACGAACGGTTACGGGGCGGTCTTCCGGATCATCCCCACGAAAATCAAAACCCTCGAGGAGCTCGGCGTGCCGACCGTCATCAAGACGTTCGGGCACATGCGCGGCGGGATCGTTCTGGTCACGGGGCCCACCGGATCCGGAAAGAGCACGACGCTGGCCGCCCTCATCGACTACATCAACTGCAATTTCTCGCGACACATCGTGACCATCGAGGAGCCGATCGAGTTCGTGCACCGCAACAAGATGAGCATCATCACCCAGCGAGAGGTGCCGGAACATGCCCCCTCCTTCCCCATCGGCCTCAAAGCCGCGCTGCGCGAGGATGCGGACATCGTGCTCGTGGGCGAAATGCGCGATCTGGAGACGATTTCGCTCGCGCTGACGGCTGCCGAGACCGGGCTGCTCGTGTTCGGCACCCTGCACACGAACAACTCGCGCAAGACCGTTGACCGCATGATCGACGTATTTCCCAGCGACCAGCAGGCTCAGGTCCGCACGATGCTATCCGCCTCGCTGCGCGGGGTCGTCGCCCAGCTGCTCATGAAGAAGCAAGATGGCAAAGGCCGCGTCGCGGTCAACGAGATACTGGTGGTCAACAGCGCGGTTTCCGCGATCATCCGCGAGGGGGCGACCCAGAAGCTCCAGGACGTGATTGTCGCGGGAAGAGGCGAGGGGATGCAGTTCATGGACGACGCGATTATGGAGCAGCTCCTGAACGGGGCCGTTAACGCGCACGAAGCCTACATGAAGTCGATCGACAAGCAGCGGTTCAAACCCTTCCTTCCGCCCGAGGAGGAGGGCCTCCTCAATGCGGCGGGCGTCCCGGACGACGTGGACCACCACGACCTCGGGAAAAAGCCCGTCCTCCGCGCGAGAACCGCCGTGGACGAAATTAAAAAAGCCCTGAAGCATTAGTGAGTCCGATTTCTCCGCATATGGCACGGGCGTCCCGCCCATCTGTGGAACTGCCCCCCTCACGATGAAACCCCTTCCCGCCGCACCGCGAGGAGAAGTTCTCCTCGTCGATATCAGCAACACGTTTGTCAAACTCGCCATCGCAAAGAACGGCCGGATCGGGCGCGTCCACCGGCTTCCGACAAAAACCCTCGACGCCGCGCAGATCCGCGCGATCACAAACGGACACCGGCTGAAAGGTTCGGTCGCGGCCTCGGTGGTCCCGGAAAAAAACCGCGAAGTGGATGCCGCGTGCGGCCCCGGCGTCTGCTGGGTCGGACCTGATGTCGCGCTCGGCGTGGGCATCGACTATCCTTCGCCGCGCGGGATCGGGCCCGACCGGCTTGCCAACGCAGCCGGCTGCCGGGCTCATTACGGGGTGCCGGCCATCGTGGTGGATTTTGGCACGGCGGTGACCTTCGATGTCCTCTCTGCAGGAGGCGACTACATCGGGGGCGTGATCGCCCCTGGGCTCAATGCCATGACCGAATATCTGCACGACCGCACGGCCCTGCTCCCGTTCATCCGCCTGAGCGAGCCGGTGACTGCTGTCGGGCGCTCCACGCGTGATGCCATGGTCTCCGGTGCCGTGTATGGGTATCGAGGACTCGTTTCGGAAATCATCCGGCAGGTGCGAAAGGAGGCGTTCCCGCGGAAACGTCCCAAAGTGATCGCGACCGGCGGCGATGCCTCGCTCATCGCTTCCGGGTCGGCGCTTTTCGATGCCGTGGACCCTCTTCTCACCCTCCGGGGCCTTCTGGTCGTGGCGAAGCTGAACCTTTAACTCCTGCAAGCATGAACCTATCGGGAAAGGTCGCGGAGTTGCCTGAAGCAAGCAAATCGAAACAAAATCTGAAAAATATATTCTTGAGTTCCTTCATGCCTCATCTGCCCGGGTGTCATTTTGCGTTTCCCTTTTTCTCCCGCAGCGGCTTTGCTTCCGTTTCCTCAATCTTATTATTCTTATTATGAAACTTGGTATTCCCACACTTGAACTGGCGGCCCGCGATGCGCGGGGGCTCGCGATGGACGCGATCGCAAAATGCAAATCCGGACACCTGGGGCTTCCGCTCGGCGCGGCAGACGTGGGCGCGGTGCTCTACGGGTATTCCATGAGCTACAATCCCGACGAGCCGCGCTGGCTGAACCGCGACAGGTTCGTTCTCTCGGCCGGCCACGGCAGCATGTTCCTCTATTCATGGCTGCATCTCTCAGGGTTTGCACTGTCGATCGAGGAAGTGAAAAACTTCCGCCAGCTCCACAGCATGACTCCCGGACACCCGGAATTTCATGAGACGCCCGGCGTCGAGGCCACGACCGGTCCGCTCGGGCAGGGGGTTTCCAATGCGGTCGGCTACGCGATTTCGGCGAAGATGAGCGAGGCTCGGTTCAACACGGCCGAGCACGCGATCTTCGACCACCACGTCTTCGCCCTCGCGGGAGACGGGTGCCTCCAGGAGGGGGTGGCGCAGGAGGCCAGCGCGCTCGCCGCGCACCTCGGCTTGGACAACCTCATACTGATTTACGATTCCAACAACGTGACCCTCGACGCCATGGCTCCGGTCACCCAGAGCGAGGACACGGCAGCGCGCTATGTGGCCTATGGGTGGGATGTCCAGCAGATCGACGGGCACAACCTGCAGGAAATTGCCAACGCGATCGACAAGGCGAAATCCGCGACCAGCGGGAAGCCGCAGTTCATCATCGCGAAGACGCTCATCGGGAAAGGCATCCCCGAAGTTTCAGGAACCAACAAAGCGCACGGGGAAGCAGGCGTGAAATTTGTCGCCGAGGCAAGAGCGGCGCTCGGGCTCCCGGAGGAAACCTTCTTCGTCTCCCCCGAAACCCGCGCCTATTTCGCCTCCCGCAGAGCCCTGCTGAAAAACGCCTACGATGATTGGGATATAAAATATCAGGCGTGGCGCGCGTCCAACAAGGATCTCGCCAAGGAGCTCGATGATGCCGGCGCCGGAAAAGTTCCGGACCTGCTGAAAGCCATCCCGCCCTTCGATCCCGCCTCGAACATCGCGACAAGGAAAGCGGGCAGCGACGTCCTGCAGCCCGTCGCCCATGCCATGCCTCTCCTGGTCAGCGGCAGCGCCGACCTCCATGGCTCGACGCTCAACTACATCAAGGACGGCGGAGATTTTAACCGCGAGAACCGCTCGGGACGGAACCTGCATTTCGGGATCCGCGAGCACGCGATGTGCGGGCTCATGAACGGGCTCGCCTACGACGGGATCTTCCGCCCCAGCGGCGCGACGTTCCTGGTGTTCAGCGATTACGGACGGCCCTCGATCCGCATCGCGGCCCTCTCGAAGCTCCCGGTCGTCTATATTTTCACGC
This sequence comes from Verrucomicrobiota bacterium, assembly GCA_037147455.1. GTDB lineage: Bacteria > Verrucomicrobiota > Verrucomicrobiia > Chthoniobacterales > Terrimicrobiaceae > QYQL01. The sequence continues at coordinate 12,189 of JBAWVC010000043.1, forward strand.
ACGATTCGATCGGGGTCGGCGAAGACGGCCCGACGCATGAGCCTGTGGAGACGGTCGCAGCGCTGCGCACGATTCCGGGGCTGGATGTCATCCGGCCCGCTGATCCCGAGGAGACGGCCGGCGCATTCGCCGCCGCCTTCCAAAAAACCGACGGCCCGACGATGCTCGTGCTCTCGCGCCAGAACCTGCCGACCCTGAATGAAATTCCCGTCGACACGCGCAGGCAGGGCGTCTTTGCCGGAGGGTATATCGCGAAGAAGGAAACCTCCCCGCTCGCCCTGATCCTTCTGGCGACCGGCAGCGAACTCCAGCACGCGATCAAGGCGGCTGCGGACCTCGGCCCCGGCACGCGCGTCGTCTCGATGCCGTGCTTCGAGCGGTTCGAGGGACAGAGCGCGGAATACAAGGAATCCGTTCTGCCCGCAGCCTGCCGCAAGCGCGTCTCGATCGAGGCCGGAGTCTCGGACCCGTGGTTCCGCTACGTGGGCCTCGACGGACGCACCGTGGCGGTTGACCGGTTCGGAATAAGTGCACCCGGCGACACCGCCATGGCGGAATTTGGAATCACCGCCGCACATCTCGTGGAGGTCGCGAAAAGTTTGAGGTGACGCGCATGCTCTCGCGACAAACGTCCCGACTGCGTGCAGGGGGGCATCGCCTTGATCGTGACTCCCGAAGGCTTTTCGCTGGCCTACGAAGTGCTGCCGGGCAACACGACGGACAAGATAACGCTGCGCGACTTCCTGAAAAAGATCCGGAACCAATACGGCATCGCCTGCACAAACACGCCCCGGGACTCACCCCGCGGGCCGCCATCGAAAAACTGGCAACCATCCAAATGCTCGACGCTTACTTCCCCCCAACCGCCCCCGCTTTTGATCACACCCTATCGCCGGCAGGGCGGATTTTTTCTGTGTGCCCTGGAACCCGCAACGGCGTAGGATTTGCGCAATCAAAAATACATCCCGATGAACGTTCACGGCAAACCGACCCAAACCATATGGCTCCACCCGCAGAATCGCGCTCTGGTCCAAATCATTGACCAGCGGGCGCTCCCCCACGAATGGGTCATCGAAGATCTCTCAACCGTGGGGCAGGTCGCCGCGGCGATACGGGACATGCACGTGCGGGGAGCCGGTCTCATCGGAGCCGCCGCGGGGTTCGGAATGTATCTGGCCGCCATCGAGGCCAAGGCGGCTGGCCGCGGTCAGGATTTTTTGCGTGAGGCGGGAGAACAGCTCAAGGAGACCCGCCCAACCGCCGTCAATCTGGCATGGGCGGTTGACAGGCAGTCCGCCGCCATCGCGGCCGCCAGAAGCCCGGAGGAGGCCGTCGCCATCGCCATGCACACCGCGCTGGCCATCGCGGAAGAAGATGCCGCGGCGTGCCGGCGAATCGGCGAACACGGCGTCGCGCTCGTCGAGCAGATCAGCCGAGCCAAAGGCGGCGGACCGGTTCAAATCCTGACCCATTGCAACGCCGGCTGGCTGGCCTTTGTGGACTACGGTTCGGCCACGGCACCCATCTATGCCGCCCATGATCGCGGCATTCCCGTGCATGTGTGGGTGGATGAAACCCGGCCACGCAGCCAGGGCTCCAAGCTCACCGCCTGGGAGCTGGGACAACACGGGGTCCCCCACGCGATCATCGCGGACAACACCGGGGGACACTTGATGCAGCACGGCATGGTGGATCTCGTCATCGTGGGCACCGACCGGACCACCCGCACGGGCGATGTCGCGAACAAAATCGGCACCTACCTGAAAGCGCTGGCCGCCCGAGACAACGGGGTTCCGTTCTACGTCGCCCTGCCCTCGTCGTCGTTCGATTGGACGATGCGCGACGGGCTGAAGGAAATCCCCATCGAAGAGCGCGGCTCGGAGGAGGTCAAATATGCCGACGGCATTTCCTCAGACGGACGCCATGTCGAAGTGCTGGTCGCCCCAGCGGACAGCCATGCCGCCAACTACGGGTTTGACGTGACGCCCGCGCGGCTTGTCACCGGCCTCATCACGGAACGGGGAATTTGCGAAGCCGCCGAATCCTCCATCACCGCCCTCTTCCCGGAACACGCACAGACACGCCGGTAAAAGCAGCTGCCCGGCAGGGTGCTTTAGATCTTTTTTTCGCTCTCAGCAGCCTTCGGCTTTTCCTTCTGCGGCTTTTCCTCGCCGCGCGCTTCGGCCGGCTTTTTCACGCCGGCTTCCTGGACGCATTTCTCGCAGTCTTCCTCGGCAGGATGAACGCAGTTACAGGGGCGGAGGAAGTCATTCATCGTGTTGCGATCGTTAGGGGGAACCTGCCATCGTCCTTCCCTCCGGTCAACAGAAACCTGGTCTGCCCTTGAAATCGCGGCGCATGCCAGAAAGCTGCAAAAGCCGATGAGAACCGGAT
>JBAWVC010000044.1:0-14387 GCA_037147455.1 Verrucomicrobiota bacterium
CGCAGCCTCGCGTAGAAGACGCCTGCCGTGTCGTTGTCCGGCGCGTTGCCCGGATTCGCGATGAGCTGCAGGCCGACGGAGAGCTGGGTATTTTGGCTGACCTGGAAGCGATGGAAGACCTCGAGGGCGGTCTCGTTCCGCGAGACTTCGTTCCAGGGAACGGTCAGGGCAAAGGCGGCACCCGTGAGATCGTCTTTTCTTCCGAGCAATCCGCTGAGCCCAAGACCGATTTGCCCGGCCTGGCGGACATTAGTGAGCTCCCCGTCCGAATAGCAGTAACGCGCAAAGACCTGGAGGTTTTTTGTGAGGTTCTGATCCGCGATGAATGTGAATCCGTAGTCCTCCGGCAGGCCGAATTCACTGCGCGCATCCATGTGCCAGATGCCGAAGGCATACCGGCCTGCCCCAAGCCCCTTGAATGTGGGCGTATAGCCAACCTCGGCGAAGCTGAAGATCTCCCACTCACTGAAAACCGTGTCGATCTCATCACGGATCGTCGTGCTATAGGCATTGCTTGCTCCGGCGGTGAGATAATACTGGTCGGTCGGTCGTATCGAGATGCCGAGCATCGGGCCGTGTCCAGGAAACGGGACAGCGGGGTTCGCGGAGAAGTTCCGGTTGACGAACGAGTTGTTCACGTTTTGCAGCCAATAGGAACCGACGTAGTCCGATGGATCCGCCCGGCCGATGAGAATCCGGACGCGGGCATCGAAGAGCCGCTGAACCCAATACGCGTCGCGGATCACCCAGCCGCGGTCATTGAAAGTGCCGGTGGGGGCGAGAAGAGTCCCCATTTGTCCGCCGATTCGCGAAGGCGGCTGGCTGCCCATCTGATACCGGTATTCGCCGGTAAAAACAAACCGCCCGGTGTCTTTGGTTCCGCGGCCGATAAGCGTCCACGAGGACATGAAATCCAGATCGCCCGCCGCCCCGTATCTGGAACTCTGCCCGCCCATCGGCTGCATGAAGAGCATCGTGTTCGACACGCCGATCCGCAGGCCGGTCTTCTCATAGAGCGAATCGAGCGGGGCAATCAGCAGGTCCAATGGACGGTTCACACCGTAAGAATCCAAGTAGCCATGGTTCGGAGCGTAGATCTCGTCGAGTTCGGCGGGCGTGTTGGTTGTCGCTTCGCCCGGTGAAAAGTCGGCATCGTAGTTCGAGGACTCGATGTCGTGGATTGTTGGCTCAACGGCGGCGGGCGCAGCTTCTGCCGGGACCGCCTGCTTGGCGGACGTCGCCCCGCTCAAGGGGGTGGCGCTCCAGAACAGAAAGCCCGCTAGCGCAAAAAACCAAGCCCCCCGAAAAGCGCCCATTTCGTTTGTCAGCTTCATTTTTTCTGAGTGTTGTTGGAAGTTTGCGGCACCATGCCCGAATGGCCCATCGCTTGCAAGCGACACCGCCGAAGAATATTGCTTTGGTTGACCCCACAATTGGATTGTCCGATGCCGAACTTCGCTCCATAAGTTTCCCATCATGACTCCTCAAGCCGTCCTCCAATACCTCGCCAGCAATGAAGATCGCTTCATCGAGGAACTCTTTGCTTACGCGCGCATCCCCAGCATCAGCGCCCAGTCGGACCACGCTGGCGACATGCGGCGCTGCGCGGAGTGGCTCGTCGCCCGATGCGTCAAGGCCGGACTGAAGGCCGAAATCCGCAAGACCAGCGGCTGCCCGGTGGTCGTCGCGAAGACGCCGAAGCAGGACCCAAAAAAGCCGACGTTTCTGGTGTATGGCCACTACGACGTGCAGCCGCCGGATCCGCTCGACCTCTGGACCTCGCCGCCGTTCGAGCCCCGCCGGGTCGGCCGCAACGTCTATGCCCGGGGAATCAGCGACAACAAGGGCCAGCACCTCGCCCATATCAATTCGATTGAAGCCTGGCTGAAGACCGGAAACGAATTGCCCTGCAACGTGAACTTCCTGATCGAGGGAGAGGAGGAAGTCGGTTCGAAGGCGCTCTACGACTTCCTGCCCAAGCACGCCAAGGAACTTGCATGCCGGGCCCTGGTGGTCTCGGACACTGAGATCCCGAGCATGAAGCACCCCGCGCTCTGCTACTCGCTGCGGGGCATGGCACCGATTGAGATCCGGCTCGATGGCCCGGACCGCGACCTGCACTCGGGCCTCTTCGGCGGCGCGGTGGACAACCCCGCTATGGTGCTCTGCCAGATGCTCGGTCAGCTGCGGAACAAGCGCGGGAGCATCACGATTCCCGGCTTCTACGATGACGTGGTGAAGCTCTCGGCCTACGAGCGGAAGCAGATGGCCAAGGTGCCATTCAACGAGGCGAAATTCCGCAAGTCCGTGGGCGTGGCGGCGCTTTTCGGCGAGGCCGGCTACACCCCGGATGAACAGCGCGCCGCGCGGCCCACGTTCGAAATCAACGGCCTCACCAGCGGCTATCAGGGCGAGGGCGGCAAGACGATCGTCCCCTCCTGGGCCAGCGCCAAGATCACGATGCGCCTCGTGCCGGACCAGGATCCAAAAAAAATCATCGCGCTTGTGAAGAAGCACCTCAAGACCATTTGCCCGCCCACCGTCAAGCTCACGGTCACGGAGGGCCAGGGCGGCGGACCCTACATGGTGGACCCCACGGGACCGCTCGCACAGGCGTGCATGCGCGCGGCGAAGCTCGGGTTTGGCCAGGAATGCCTCCTCGCCCGGGGCGGCGGCAGCATCCCGATTATCGCGGCGTTCAAGGAGTATCTGAAAGCCGATTCCCTCATGCTCGGCCTCGCCCTGCCGGACGACAACGCGCACTCGCCTGACGAGAAGTTTTCCCTCGATGCCTACATGGCCGGGATGAAAATGGCGGCGCACCTGTGGCCGGAACTGGCCGGAGTGGCCTGAGATCGAACCATCAGCGCTTGTCCGCGCGCCTGATCTGCGCCAGCAGGGCGACGAGGTTTTCGCTCAGCCACCGGTAGAGCGAAGCACCGACCAGCGTGCCGAGGGCGATGGATGTGATCACGTAAACCACGGTGACCAAACCATCGATCCCTGCGGCCCGATCGCTGAGCATGCGGGTCACGCTGAGCAGGCCCAATGCGCCGGGCACCAGCAGCCAGAAACTGGGTAAAAATGTCACCGCCGCCGGTGGTCCCCGGAAGCGATGCTGGACGAGGTAGCCCAGCGGGGTCGCGACGAGCATGCCAAAAAATCCGCTGAGCTCGCTGCCGAAAAAGCCGGAGGCGAGCCGCTGGGCGGCGAAGGCCAGCAGCAGAACAAGCAACATCCAGTGGAGGGATTTTCGCGGCGCTGAAAAATGAAAATAGACGCCGAGACCGAACACCAGCACGCCCGCCCAAGGCGCCCACAGCACGCCGCCATAGATGCTGCCCGAATGGACGAGGTCCGCCGGGAGATACCCGGTGAAGGCAGCCCCGATGGCCAGACCAAACGCGAGCAAGACGAGCTGGACGAATCCGGCGATCAGGCGGCTGGATCCGCTGACCATGTCGCCATAGGCAAGCTCCAGCATTCCGAGCGTCAGCATCCCGCCAGGAAGGAACGTCACCAGCGGCGGGACCAGAGCATGGAGCGGGTCAACGGGAATCCCTCTCCGGATCGCCAGAAAAACGAGGGCCGAAACCACGGCAGCGGCGATCACCGGCAGCGGCACCGACAACATCGTGCGGCCACGGTTGAAAAGCTTGATCAGCCCCACAATAAAGCCGAGCACCGCCGCGGCAGCGAGGTTGGTCGGCGTTGGCATCAACACCAGGGCCAGCCCGACCGTGAGGATCGCGTGGCCGACAACGAGGCCCGCCGGCCCGAAGCGGGCCTTCTGCCGCCGGATCGCCGCCAGCCGCTTCAGGCCTTCCAGCGGATCCACCCTGGCACGTTGGGCCTCCTCGCCCAGCGCATAAACATCGGCCATCTGGTCCAAGCGAAGCATCTGCGGCTCGCTTTCGGCCAGGGTGACACGCTCACCTTTGCTGTCGTGGAGCGAAATGAAGACGGCCGTCGGGAACGCCACGACCCGCGACTTCCGCATGCCATAGGCTGAGGCGATGCCCCGCAGGAGCTTCTCCACCTTCGCGGTTTGCTCGCCGCACGCCAGATAGGCCCGCCCGAGCCGGAACAGAAACTCGAGGAGGGCGGCCGTGTTGGGAGCCGGGAGCACGGGCTGCGGTTCGGGGGCAGGAGATTCAGTGCTCATGATGCGTGAGCCGCGTTGCGAACGAGGCCATTAGCCCGGCATCGCACAAACTTAAGGCGGGGTTTGGACGTGGGGCGGCCGTCCCGGCTGCCAGCTTGTGGTGGGAATAGCAGGCGGGACGCCTGCTCTACGCTGCTTAAGTCAGCGCCATTCCCGTCAGCCCCCATTACAGCCCCCAAGGAATCCCCAGCAAAAACCACGCGACGAAGAGCAGCGTCCAGATGGCGTAAATGGCGATGACATACGGAATCATCAGAGCTACGATCGTTCCGACCCCGGCCTTGGGGTCGTATTTCTGTGCAAAGACAACCACCAGCGCAAAGTAGGCGTTCAGAGGTGTGATGACGTTCACCGGCGAATCCGCAACCCGGTAGGCCGCCAGCACCGCCTCGGGAGCAACGCCCAACTGGACGAGCAGGGGCACGAAGATGGGCGCGAAGAGAGCCCATTTTGCGATCGCGCCGGAGATGAGCAAATCGATGAGGCTGACGACCACGATGAACCCGAGCAACAGCAGCAGGGGCGGGACGCTGGCGGACTTCAGCACGTCGGCCATCGACACGGCCAGAATCGTGCCGATGTTGCTGTAGTTGAAGTAGGCGATGAACTGGCTGAGGACGAAGAGCAGGAAGATGAGGCTGCCGAGGCCCGAGATCGCCTTCTCGATCGCCTTGATGACATCGGTGCTGTTTTTTATCGTCCCGGCCCCGAAGCCGTAGGCGGCACCGGTGACCAGAAACAGCACCATGATCACCGCGATCAGGCCGTTCATAAAGGGCGAGTTCCCGATCAATGCGCCGGTCTCCGGATTGCGCAGAGCCGCTCCCGGCCCGATGGTCAGGAAACCCAGAAGGACGAGGACTGCCACCAGCCCGAAAGTTGCGAATTTCAACCCGCGCGGCTCGTCGCCCAGCACCCCGGCCTCTGCGGTGTCGGGGGTTCCCGCCAGGTCGCCCGCGTTTTCCTCCTCGTATTTGCCGAGCCTCGGCTCGATCACCCGCTGCGTGATGATCGTGATCACCACCGTCAGCACGATGACCGACGCGACGGAAAACCAGAGGTTGGCGGTCAGGTCAATCGAGAGTGCGGGGTTGACCAGATGGATGGCGTCGTTCGTAAACTCGGTGAGGACGGCATCGAGCGGCTTGATGAGCATATTCACAGTGAACGCCCCGGCGACCGCGGCAAAGCCCGCGGCCAATCCCGCGAGCGGGTGCCGGCCAACGCTCAGGAACGCGGACCCGGCCAGCGGGATCAGAACGAGATAGCCCGCGTCCGCCGCGATGCTCGAGACAATGCCCACAAAAACCAGGATGTAGGCGATGGCCCATCCGGGCGAGACGGCCACCAGCTTGCGGATCAGCGCCTTGATCAGGCCGGATGCCTCGGCCACGCCGACCCCGACCATCGCGACGATGATGAGTCCCACGGCGGTGAACCCCATGAAGTTCGGGATGACGGACGCGTAGATAAATCGGATCCCCTCGGTCGTGAGAAGGCTGCGGGCCGCGACGGTGCTCGTCTGGATTTTGTCCGTCACCGGATCGATCGCCTGCTGGGTGACGGACGCGCCGAAGAGGTGCAGGATGTGCGACAGCACGATCACGATGACCATGAGAGACAGGAAGATCATCGCCGGATGCGGGACCTTGTTCCCCGCCTTTTCGACAACATCCAGCATCCGCTTCATCAGGCCGCCGCTTGCTTGAGGTGTTTGAATCATTTCCATATGAATTTTTTCCATTGACCGCCTGAGCGGAATTTTTTGTGGGTTAATCCTGCGGAGCTTCTTGAGCGTATCGTCCCTGCCCGCGTTGCCAAGATCGTTTCTAAAACCTCCAGATGAGCGGGACGTAAAACACGGCCATGACAAAAAACCAAATCATGCACGGCAGACCGAGTTTCCAGTAATCGCTGAACTTGTAGCCGGCCGGGCCCATCACCATCAGGTTGACCGGCGTCGCCACCGGCGTGAGGAACGAAGCCGCGGCAGCGATGCAGACGCTCATCAGCACGGGCCGCGGCGAGATGCCGATCTCGCCGGCCGCAGCGACCGCAATAGGGATGATGATGAGGGCGGTTGCCGTATTGCTGATCAGCTGGCCCAGCACCGCCGTCAGGATGAACAGCCCGGCCAGCAAGGCATGAGGGCCCGCATCGCCGACCATGCCCACAAGCCAGTCCGCCATCATCCCCGCAGCGCCGGTTTCCGCCATTGCCGCCGAGAGCGGGGTCATCGCGCCGACCAGAATCACGGTCGTCCAGTTGATCGAGCGGTAGGCCTGGTCCACCGAAAGCACGCGCAGCAGCACCATCAAAAATGCGGCAACCACTCCGGCGATCACGGCGGGCACGACGCCGGTGGCCAGCGCCAGAACCATGGCGATGAGTATCCCGATGGCGGTCATCGCCCCATGGCCCATGGGAACCGCCTGCCGGCGCACGAGGTCGGGCGAATTGACGACGAGCACCTGCGGATCGGTCAGGCGTTTGTCGAGCGCTGTCCAAGCGCCCTGCAGCAACATCGTGTCGCCCACCTCCAGCACCGCGAGGCCGGCATGCAGATTTTCGCCCCGCCGCTGAACGGCCAGGATGATGAGGTCGCCGCTTTCGGTCACCATGCCGGGAAACACCTTTTGCCCGACCATCGCGGAACGCGGCGGGATCACGACCTCCGCCAGCCCCGAGGTCCGGTTGAAAAGGAAGGAATCCCCATCGGCGTGCACGAACGCCAGATGCTTGTCGGCGGCGAGCAAGGCGGCCGCATCGGACTCCCCCCGCATCAGCAACGTATCGCCTTCGGAGATCGCGGCGCCTGTGAGCGGGCGACCAGTGTCGCCAGCCTGGAGACCAATCAGGTGCAGGCCCGGGCAGGCATCCAGCCCGACCGCTCCCGGCGTCAACCCGACGAGGGGCGAAGTGGCGCGCACCCGCATCTGAAACACCCCGTCCACCAATTGATACTGTTCCACCAAAGTCCGGGCATGCTTGCTCAGGTCCATCGGCATGGACTCTCCGGCGCGATTCGGCAGCAGATGCTTGCCCAGCAGGACGAGGATCACGATCGTCCCGATCAGCAGCGGGACCCCCGCGATCGAGAACTCGAAGAACCCGAAATGACCCGTGCCCGCGCCCTTTGCAGCCTCGGAAACCAACACGTTCACAGGCGATCCCGTGAGCGCAAGGATCGAGCCGGCGTGGGCCGAAAAAACGAGCGGCATCAGGAGCTGTGACGGCGAACGCTTCAACCGCACCGCCATCACCACGACCACCGGCAGCAGCGCCGCCACGGCGCCGTTGAGGCTGATCAGCCCCGTCAGCAGCGAGCCGAGCAGCATGATGAGCACGAGCTGCCGCACCCGGCTCTCGCCGGACTTGCGGACAAGCAACTGCCCCGCCCATGCCGTCACGCCGGTCATCTCAAGCCCGGCGCTGACTACAAACAGCGACGCGATAAATATGGTCGAGGTGTCACCGAGCCCTCCCAGCGCCTGCCCGAGGTCCAGAATACCGGTGAAATAGAGAGCCAGCGCGGTCCCGAGCGCAACGAGCACGACGGGAATTTTCTCCGTCACGAACAGCACGATGACGACCGCGAGGATTGCGAAAAGGATCGTGACGTTGCTCATGATCTGCCTCTCTCGGGCTGCGAGACAAACAGATCCATGCCCAGCTTTTGCGAAAGAAACTTGGCGACAAGTTGCCCCTTCACGCTGTTGCCGGCAGCATCGAGCGGCGGGGCAAATGTGCCGAGCCCGCCCTTGCCCGGCGAGACGGTGACGATCCCTCCGCCGATCCCGCTCTTGCCCGGAAGCCCGATGTCAAAAAGCCAGTCGCCCGAGGTCTCATACAGCCCGGCTGTCGCCATCACGGCCAACGCGTAATGGCAAACGCTCGCGTCCACGACGCGCTCTTTGGTGACAGGGTTGACGCCGCCGTCCGCGAGCGTCGCCCCCATCACCGCGAGGTCCATGGCGCTCACGTTGAGCGCGCACTGCTTGGTGTAAAGGTCCACGGCCAGTGCGGGGTCGAAGTCGATGCGCCCGAAGCTCTGCAGCATCCGCGCGATGCTCTGGTTCCGGAAATTGGTTTCGGAGGCCGAGACATAGACCTCGCCATTCAGCGAAAGCGTCCGCCCGGCAAACTTCGACAACCCGTCGTGGATGAATCTCCATTTTTCCTCGAAGCCGTCGCCCGGGACGAGGCTGGTCGTGGCGATTGCCCCCGAGTTGACCATCGGGTTTGTCCGCCCGTCCGGCCCCCGCTCGATGGCTTCCAGCGAGTTGAACGCCCGCCCGGTGGCATTCACTCCGACCTTCTGCCGGACCGCCTCGACGCCAACCGCCTGGCAGACCAGGGCAAACACGAACGGCTTCGAGACGCTCATGATCGTGAACTCGTAGTCCGCATCTCCGGCCGGATAGACACTTCCGCCGGTGCCGGCCACACACACGCCGAATAGCCCTGATGGCACGCGCGCCAGCGCTGGATAAACCTGCGAGTTTTCGCCTTCCGTATCGGACTGAAACCGCCCGTGCGCCTCGGCCACCAGGGCTCTCACCAGATCTTCCGGAGGCAGGTGCCCGGTGGAAACATACGAATCGTCTGCCAATTCAGCGGGTTGCGTCATAGAGGAAAAATGCCAACGGCATCTAGTCTCCTTTATTGGCGCGGTTCAACAATAATCCCGACTTTGCACTGCTCCCTACAGCCGGACCGTGCCATCTTTTGAAAGAAGCACCGCGACCCATTTCGTGCTTGGGAAGTTGGCGAGGATAATGAGCAGGATCACAGTGATGGGCACGCAGAGGAACATGCCGACCACCCCCCAGAGCATTCCCCACAGGAGCAGCGACATCACGACGACGAGCGGGCTGAGGTTGAGCGTGATGCCCATCAGGTTCGGCTCGACGATATTTCCCAGAACCTGCTGGATGACCGTGATCCCGACCACGAGGGTCACCACTGGCCTCCACTCCTCAAACTGGACCAGCGCGAGAAGCCCGGGCAGGGCGGTGGAAAAAATCGAGCCGATCGTCGGAATGAAGTTCAGGATAAAAACCAGGAGCGCCCAGAACGCGGCGAAGTCGAGGCCGACGAATTTCATCACCGCATAACTCAGGACCGCCGTGACGAGGCTGACAGCCGTCTTCACGCCGAAGTAGGTCTGAATATCCCGGTCCACATGCTTCAGGATCCCCTGCACGCGAACACGGTGTTCCTCGCCGGGAAAGAGCGCGGAAATTTTTGAGGGAATGAACCGAGACTCCAGCAGCAGAAAGACTCCGAAGATCAGGATCAGGACGGCGTTTTTCAGCAGGGTGGCAAGGTTCGTGGCCACGAGGGTCACGGTTCCCGGAATATCAAATCCGCCCAGAAACTCGCGGATCGCGGGAGGTTGCTCGAACCCGATGGCAAGAAAAAGATCGGCCTGGATGGCCAGGAGGCGGCTCTGGTAGCGGGGGGCAAACTCGGCCACCTTCGTGGCGTTTTCCGCAACGATCGAAAACAGGACAAATCCCATCGCGATCACCGCCACAAAAGCCAAGGCCAGCGCCGCCGGCTGAGGAAGCCCTCGCCCGGAAATCTTCACGTATCCGATCCATCGCTCCAGGATTTTGATGAGGTAAACCCCGATGAGCGCGATCACCAGCGGGATAAAGAGGTCCTTGCCCGCCCGTATCAGGACGAACGAGATCGCGATCACGACCATCCAACCTGCCGCTTGGAGCCCGCGAAGCCCCCGGGTTCCCAGCGCATTTTCAAGCTCGTTTCGCATGTCAGCAAGCTTTCTGTTTTTTTCCGTGGCAGAAGCGGAATTTTTCCTAAAACCGGCCGTGAGGCAGGAGGATTACCAGCGCCGACCCGGCGTGACCACCGCGCGTCTCGGTGCGACCACCACAGTTCTCGGCGCGACCACCGCGCGTCTCGGCGCGACCACCACGGGTCTCGGTGCGACCACCACAGGTCTCGGCGCAACCACGCAGGCGGGCATCGCAGCGAGGAGAAGTCCGACGATGAGAAAACGGACGGCTCTGCCGGGATGGCATAATGGGAAGGTGATTTTCATAATGGGCAGATCCGGGTTTAAAACTCAATCCGCAGGACCCGGACGCCGGACGGCGAGCGGAAATCACGCGGCGTCAGCTTGTTGTCCTTGTGGAAATCGGTATAGCGGCGGGTGAAGTCGAGGAACTTCTTGTTGGAGCCGAAGCGGATCAGCTCCGTGCGCGTGACGGCTCCGTCTTTGTTCGTGTCCACCAGCAGGAAGCACTTTTCTGTGCCGCCGGCCTTGGTCCACTCCACCAGCGTCACCCTGCCATCCTTGGTTGCGCCGGTTCTCTCGATCACATAGTCCGCGTATGCGGGGCCGACGGTCCTCAGCGTCAGCGGGACATCCCAGTCCGCATGGTTTTTCGGCGGGGTCTGGCAGGCGGACAGAATTGCGGCCAAGGGAAGAAGGACAAGCAATCGCGTGGTCATAGGGAGTTTCATGATAGAGTCAGGATGGGTTTAGCGGGCTGGCTGGTTGCGAAGAGCCGCCCCGCTGGCGCGCTCGTCGATTTCGCGAAGGATCGGGCGGAGTTGGCCCGACCACATCCCGAGCATCCGGGTATCGCGCTCGAAGCCGGCGACACCCGCGCTATTGACGCGGGAAATGCTGGGAATGATCCGGAAGTCCCGGGATCCCGCCAGGGGAACCAACTGGAGGACCACACGAAACGTCGTCGTCTGGCTGAAGCTGCCGAACATGAATTCGCCGAGCTTGCCTGCCGGCCTCTCAAAAGTCAGCGACTGCGGAAAACGGCTTCGGCCTTCCGTGTATCCATGCCGGGCAAAGACCGGGACGGCCGCGCGGCGGATGGCCTCCGGAGTCGTGTTTCGAATCGTGGTGGATCCGGTCGCACCGGACTTTTCCATCGGGCGGAACAGACAGCCTGCGAGAAGAAAAACGAGAGCGAGGCTGCAGGAAAGCGGTAGGAAACGCTTCATGGAGTTTTTAAGGTCAGGGCGCGGACGCTTTTGGCGCGGAGAGCCCGAGCGCGAGCAGAGAACTGCCTTTGAAGAGGAGATTGATGCCGAAAAATAGGCCCAGTATTGCGGCGCTGTCGGATGGCCAGTGTTTGTAAACCATGATGCCAAGAACGAGCGAGGCGACGCCGCTGACGAGCATCCATACCCAGCCCGGAGTAGCCCGCATCGAGAGGGCGGTTACCGAGACGAAAACGCCCTCGATGATCAGGAAAATCGCAAAGATGAGAGTGATCACCAGAACGCTCGATGTCAGGCAATTCAGCAGCGCGATGCCCGCCGCAATCCGAATGAGGCCGGAGAGGGCCTCCATGACGCGATGGCCCTTGTGCTTTCCGAAAACGGCAAGAGCCAGGGAGATGACGCCGCTGATCAGGGCGAACAAGCCGAGAAACTGCGCGATCACGAGCGAAAAAATCAACGGGGAACCGATGGCGGAAAAGCCGACGAAGATCGAGAGGATGCCGCCGGCGATCAGCCAGCCCCGGCTTTTCGAAAGATCCGTTGCGGCAGAAGTGATGGAAGAGTCGTTGGTCATAATTGCAGAATTTTCTCATTCCCTCCGGGAAACGACAATCATTTAATCGGGAGGGCCAGTCGGCCGAGTGTGACTAAAAGATAACATGTGGGCGACAGGGTCGGGCCAGAAAAATCTGTTTTTCCGGAACCAGCCGGGCTAATCCTCGCGCCTCTCAGCGCGTTTGTTCCGATGAATGAAATCCCCATGCCTCAAGAAACGCTCAGCATTCAGGTCCGGTCGGTGGAAGAAATGATCCGCGCTGACTCGCCGGTGATTTCTTCACGGCTTCACCCAGATGTCAGCGAAGCCCTCTGGAACGCGATCCGGCAAGTCAACCCCAAGGCGGCTTTTCGATTCGAGATCGTCGTTCCAGCGTCCGACCTGTCCCGTGAGGGGGAAGTTCGTGAAGCTCTGCATCAGCATTTCCACAACGAGGTGGCCTCCTTGAGCGAAGGGATTCGGGAGATTCTTTGTAATGGCTGGGCAAGCGCACGGATCGGGGGGGCTCTCGCGCTTTTTCTCCTGCTGATTTCAGAAGGGCTTCTTCTGCTCAACGAGAGGATGCTGCCAGAGTTTCTCAGCCGTGGACTGGTGATTGTCGCCTGGGTGGCCCTGTGGCGGCCTGCAGAGCTTCTCGTCTATGACCATCTGCCGCTGCGCAAGCAACGCAAGCTGGCCCGCAAGGCCGCAGAGGCCGACGTCGTACTCCGGTCTGCCTGAACGCCTTTGCAAGGAAACAATCCGCTTGCCCGGACGGAGGCCCCCTTGACCCGCTTGGATACAGACGTCAGGCCTACCTCAAAGGTTCGGAAGGCTTGTGGATTTTGAAGAAAATCGCGTAGAGCACAGGCGTCACGATCAATGACAGGACGGCGGCGAACGACAGCCCGAACATAATGCACACCGCCATGGACCCGAAGAATGGGTCGGTCAGCAGGGGGATCATGCCGAGGACGGTCGTGAGCACGACCATGCACACGGGGCGCATCTTGCTGGTTCCGCCGTCCAGGATCGCCTGATATGGCGGCGTCCCTTTGCCGATCAATGTCAGGATTTTACTGAGGACGACGATCTGGTTTTTAATCAGCTCGCCACCCAGGGCGAGCACCCCGAGCATGGCCATGAAGCCGAACGGCATGCGGGTGAGCAGCAGTCCCGCCGTGATCGCAATGATGGCGAGAGGGATGATCAGCCAGATCAGGAGCGTGGTGCGGATCGAATTGAACAGGCACACGACGATAAAAATCATGAGCGCGAGAACATAGGGAAGCGGCTCGGCCAGGGCGCCGCGCGCCCGCACAGAATCCTCGTATTCGCCGCCCCATTCGAGCGAGTAGCCCGGCGGCAGCACGATCTGCTCGATCTTTGTCTTCACCCGGTCGCGCAGCTGGCTGGGCAAACCCGACCGCGGGTCGGCGTGGACGGTCAGCGTCGGGAAGCGATCGCGGCGCACCACGACCGGATCTTCCCAAGCGACCTCGGCACCCGCAGTGACCTGGTTCAACGGAATCATCCGTCCTGCGACGGGGCTCCAGATCTGCAGGCTGTTGATCGCGGCGACGTCCCCGCGCTCGGCCAAAGGCTGACGGGCGACGATCGGCAGCAAGCGCGTCTCCTGCGGGAAGACGCCGGTGCCTGCGGAGCCGGGCTCGCGGTAGAAGCCGACCGCACGGCCTTCAAAACTGCTCCCCAGCGCACGGGCAACCTCGACGCGGGTGATCCCGTTCCGGCGCGCTTGGAATTCAAGCAACCCCGGGCGGATCACGTTCACCCGCTCGCGCCAGTCGCCGCGCACGCACAATGCGCCGCCGTCGTCTTCAAGAACCTTTATTGCCTGATCGCCGAGTTCGCGCAGCTTGGCGGAATCGGGACCGCAGAAGCGCACTTGAACGCGCCCGCCATCGCCCGGCCCCAGGAGGAATTGTTTCGCGATCGCGTTGGCGTTCGGATAATTTTCGTCCAGCCGCTTCTGGATATCGGCCATCAGCCCCTTGATTTTCCCGGGGTCCTTCACATCGACCAGAAATTGCACATAGGCCCGGTTCTCGTTTTCGGGGGAATAGACGAGCAGGAAGCGCAGGCCGCCGCCGCCGATGAACGAGGTGACATGGGTGACGCCGGGCAGACCCTGGACATATCGCTGGACCTCGCCGGCGAACGCCTCGGTTTCGCGGATGTGGGTGCCGGCCGGCAGGAATGCGTCCACCATGAATTGCGGGCGGGTCGCCGGCGGGAAAAAGCTTTGATCGACCTTCCGGTAGCCGATCGCCGCCGCGATGAAGGCGAGGATGCACACGACGACCACCGCCCAGCGGAAGCGGAGCGCCAGAACGAGGAGTTTCCGGTAGAGTTGGAACAGAGGCCCCGCATAGGGGTCGCGGTTTTCAGACGTCCCTCCGGCCGCATTTGGCTTGAACAAGAGGTAGCTCAGGAGCGGCGTGGCGGTGACCGATGACACCCAGCTCAGGCTCAGGGCGATGAGGATCACCCAGAAGAGCGAGTTAGTGTATTCGCCGGTGCGGTCCTCCGAGAGGCCGATCGCCGCGAAGGCGATGATGCCGATGGCGGTCGCCCCGAAGAGCGGCCACTGGTTTTCCGCGACCACCTCGCGGACGACCTCGAGCTTGTTCCTGCCCGATTCGATCCCGACCTTGATCCCCTCGATGACGA
>JBAWVC010000045.1:0-14363 GCA_037147455.1 Verrucomicrobiota bacterium
GGCGGATTGATGATCGCGTAGAAGCTTTCGACCCCGAAGGCCCCGAGGTTCGAGACCGTGACCGTTCCGCCCTGGTATTCCTCGGGCTTGAGTTTCTTTGCGCGGGCGCGGACGGCGAGGTCCTTCACCGCGCTGCTGATTTCGCGCAGGGTGAGATTCTGGGCATCGCGGATCACCGGGGTGATCAGGCCGTCCTCGACTGCGATCGCGACCGAGAGGTTGACCGTGGCGTATTCGACGACAGAGTCCCCCGCGAAGGACGAGTTGATTTTCTGGTGCAGGGCCGCGGCGCGTGCGGTGGCGAGCAGGACAAAATCGTTCACTGTCACTTTCGGGGTGCCCTGCGCCTCCGCGGCGGCATTGATGTCCTTGCGCAGCGCGACGAGCGGCGCGGCGTCGATTTCGAGCGAGAGGTAAAAATGGGGGATCTGGGTCTTGCTGGCCAGGAGGCGCTCCGCGATCGTGCGGCGCATGCCCGAGAGCGGAACCCGCTTGTCGGCTGCCGATGTGGGCGCGGTGGTCTGCCATGAGGATGCGGCGGCTGAAGGCCGCGCGGTTTTCTCGGGCACATCCGCTGCCACGATGCGGCCGCCGGGGCCGGATCCCGAAACTCCGGCAAGATCGACCCCGCGTTCCAGGGCGATTTTTTTTGCCAGCGGCGAGGCTTTGGTGCGCGGGCCGCCGGGATTCGCGGCCGCACGGGGTTTGGGCGTGAGAGGAGTTGCGGACGTCGGGGCGGGTTTTGGAGAGGGAGCTGGTTTCGCGGCGGGCGCGGCTGCGGGTTTCTCCGGCGAGGATCCGCCGTCAACGACGGCGAGCCGTTCGCCGACTTTGACCACCCCTCCCTCGGGAACGATGATTTCCACGAGCACGCCGTCGTCGAACGCCTCCATCTCCATCGTGGCCTTGTCGGTTTCGACCTCCGCGAGGATGTCGCCGACCTCGATCTTGTCGCCGGCTTTTTTTAGCCATTTGACGAGCGTCCCCTCGTTCATGGTGTCGCTCAACTTCGGCATGGTGATGTCTGGCATGGCTGTTTGGAATGGTGGAGTTTGATCAGCAAATATCCAGCGCTTTTATCACGACCCGCTCAGGGGTCGGCAGCTGGACCGGTTCGAGCGCGGGGGAATAGATGGCCGGGGCGTCGAGCGTGCAGACCCGCTGCACCGGAGCGTCCAGCTCGTCAAACGCCTTCTCCTGGATCGTCGCTGCGATCTGGGCAGAGACCCCGCAGAACGGCTTGTTCTCGTCCACCAGCACAGCGCGGTGGGTCTTCCGGACGGTGTTCAGAACCGCCTCCTCGTCCAGCGGGCGGATCGAGCGCAGGTCGAGGACCTCGGCGCGGATGCCGTGCTCGGCTTCGAGAATCTCCGCGGCCTTGAGCGCGGTGATGACCGCCCGCCCGTGCGCGATGAGCGAAACATCCGAACCCTCGCGCTTGATGTCCGCCACGCCGAGCGGGATCAGGTATTCCTCGTCGGGAACCTCCCACGACTCGCCGTAGAGGAGGGTGTTCTCCATAAAACAGACGGGGTCGTTGTCGCGGATGGCCGTCTTCATGAGGCCCTTCGCGTCGTAGGCGGTCGCCGGGCAGACGACCTTCAGGCCAGGCGTGTTCGCGATGAAATTTTCCGGCGTGTGGGAGTGGGTGGCCCCGACATTCGTGCCGCCGTTTGCCGGCCCGCGGATGACGATCGGGCAGTTGATGAGGCCGCCGCTCATGTAGCGGACCTGCCCGGCGTTGTTGATGATTTGGTCCCACGCCACGTAGGCGAAGCTCCAGAACATGAGCTCCATCACCGGGCGGATGCCGAGCATCGAGGCGCCGATGCCCATGCCGATGAAGCCGGCCTCGCTGATCGGCGCATCCACCACGCGCTTGTCGCCGAACCGCTCCCAGAGCCCCTCGGTGACTTTGTAGGCCCCGTTGTATTGGGCGACCTCCTCGCCGATAATGACAACGTTCTCGTCGCGGAGAATCTCCTCGGCGAGGGCCTGGTTCAGAGCGGTACGGTAGGTGATGAGTGGCATCTTAGAAAATTTGAAATGCGAAATGTGAAATGCGAAATGGAAGAATTCCCGCGCAGAGCGCGGCTTGCGGCCGCAGTGCGGCCCGTTTCCGGTTTCTGATTTCCGATTTCATCCTTTTCTTCTAGTCTCCAAAGAAATGGCGGCCGCTTTGTCCGGCCTCGGTCTGGTTGTCGACCTCCCAATACACATCCTCGAAAATGCTCTCCGGCGCGGGGTCTTCGCTCTCGAGGGCGAACCGGGCCGCCTCGGCGGCTTCCTGTTTGATGGCTGCGTCGAGCTCGTCGGCGGATTCCTCGGTGAGGATCTTTTCCTCGACGAGGCGCTTGCGCCAGAGGCGGATCGGGTCGTGGTCGGTCTTGTAGCGCTCGATCTCGTCCGCGGCGCGATACTTTTTCGCGTTGGCATCGGCGACCGAGTGCCCGTAGTAGCGGTAGGTGTCCACCTCGAGGACAAAAGGGAGCGATTCCTCGTGCGCGCGCCGGATCGCATTCCATGTTTTTGCGCGGACTTCGTAGAGGTCCTCCCCGTTCGCGTCATCCCAGGCGATCCCGTATCCTTCCGCGCGTTCCGCGAGGCAGTTTTTGATGGCAGACGAGCGCTCCATGCTCGTCCCCATGGAGTATTGGTTGTTTTCGATGACGTAAATCACCGGAAGTTTCCAGAGCGCGGCCAGGTTGAGCGATTCGTGGAAGGCCCCCTGGTTGACGGCGCCGTCCCCCAGAAAGCAGAGGCAGCAGCCCTTGAGCCCCTTATATTTCAAACCGTAGGCGAGGCCGAGGCCCAGGGGAGTCTGGCCCGCCACAATCCCGTGGCCGCCCCAATAGTTCTTGTCTGGCGCAAAAAAGTGCATCGAGCCGCCTTTTCCCCGCGAGCAACCGGTGGCCTTGCCGAGAAGTTCCGCCATGCAGGAATTCATGTCCATCCCCACCGCCAGCGCATGGCCGTGGTCCCGGTAGGCCGTGATCACATGGTCGTGTTTTCCCATCAGGGAAACAGTCCCGACCGCGACGGCTTCCTGTCCGATGTAAAGGTGGAGAAAACCACCCATCTTGCCCTGGTTGTAGTATTTCAGGGCCGTCTGCTCGAACCTCCGGATGCGCAGCATCTCCGCAAGAAAGCGGATCTTTTCCTCCGCGCCGAGGGACGCGTTGATTTCGGCCCCCGCATAATCAGCGGCCGCAGGATCATCTTTGGTTTCACTCATGAAAACTTGGTTTGATTTGTCCGCTCGATCCAAGCCAGTGGCGCAGGCGGACGGCAAACGGAAAAGATTCCTTCAGATGAGTTCCCGTTGCAATGAGGAAATTCACCGTCTTTTCGTGTCATCAATCATGCCATCGATTTCTTGCCTCCGCGGAGAACCCCCGCTTAGATGGCGCCGATGAATTCTGAAAAACCGTTCCGCGTCGCAGTCCTTGCCGGAGATGGAATCGGGCCCGAAGTGATGGCCGAGGCCCGGAGGGTCCTCGACGCCGTGGCAAAAAAATTTTCCGTCGCGCTGGAATTTGACGTGCGGCTTGTCGGGGGAGCAGCGATCGATGCGGCCGGCAGGGCGCTGCCGCCGGAGACGCTGGCGGCTTGCGATGCGGCCGACGCGATTCTCTTCGGCTCGGTCGGAGGACCGAAGTGGGAATCCCTCTCCGCAGCCGAGCAGCCGGAGCGGGCGGCGCTTCTTCCGCTGCGGAAACACTTCGGGCTTTTTGCCAATTTGAGGCCGGCGGTTTGCCTGCCCGAACTCACGCACGCCTCACCGCTGCACCCGCGCATCGTCGAGGGCGGATTCAATGTCCTATGCGTCCGCGAGCTGACCGGCGGCCTGTATTTCGGAGAGCCGAAATTCCTCAGGAAAGAAGGCGGCGAGGAAATCGCCGTGGACACGATGGTCTATCGGGAAAGCGAGATCCGCCGGATCGCGAAGGTGGCGTTCGAGGCCGCGGGCGCGCGGCGGGGACGCGTGACGTCGATCGACAAGGCGAACGTTCTTCAAAACGGAATCCTATGGCGCCGGGTGGTCACGGAGATCGCGCGGGACTATCCGGATGTCGCCCTGAACCACCTCTATGTGGACAACGCCGCGATGCAGCTCATCAAGAATCCCAAGTCCTTTGACGTGGTGCTCGCGGAGAACCTTTTCGGCGACATTCTCAGCGACGAGATGGCGATGATCTCCGGATCGCTGGGGATGCTTCCCAGCGCGAGCCTCGGAGATTCGACGGGAGGAACCACCCGCTTTGGCATGTATGAACCCAGCGGCGGAACCGCCCCGGATATTGCCGGCAAAGGCATCGCCAACCCGATCGCTCAGATCCTGTCCGCCGCCATGATGCTCCGCCTTTCCTGCGGGCGCGAGGATGCCGCCTCCGCCATTGAGGCCGCCGTGAAACAAGTCATCGCCTGCGGGCTGCGGACGGCCGATATCCACACCCCGGAGACAACTTTGGTCGGGACGGAGGAGATGGGGAAGGCTATAGGAGCAGCGATTTAGGGCGGAAAGATAACGCCACGATTTGGGAGGCCGCAGGTTGTAGCGGCGGCCTGTGGCCGTCGATCGCTTTTTGAGCAAGAAGGGATCGACGCTATCGACGCTCATAGAGCGCCGCTACAACCCACCCTTGCTATCCGCGGACGTCACGGCGATCGTCCATCCATCCCCCAGGCGTGGAAAATCGGAAAGTTTGTCAAGGATAGCCTTGACGGGGGGGCTTCTGAAAATCAAGTTATCCATTCCGACAGTTTCTCGCCGCCACTTGGCGACGGGGGCGGAGTGAAGCTGTCGCTCCAAATCAACACTTTACCTCAATTCATATTTCCATCTGATGTTTGACAACCTACTGGGATTTTTTTCCAACGATATCGGCATTGACCTCGGGACCGCAAACACACTCGTGTATGTCAAAGACCACGGGATTGTTCTGCGCGAGCCCTCAGTCGTTGCCGTCCAACAGGGCACCAACCGCGTGCTCGCAGTGGGAGACGAAGCCAAGCGCATGCTCGGCCGGACTCCCGGCAACATTGTGGCGATCCGTCCGCTCAAGGACGGAGTGATCGCCGACTTCGAAATTACGGAGGCGATGCTCCGGCACTTCATCAGCAAAGTTCACAACCGCCGCCGCATGGTGCGCCCGCGCGTGGTGATCGCGGTCCCCAGCGGGATCACCGAAGTCGAGAAGCGCGCAGTGAAAGACTCCGCGACCCATGCGGGCGCAAGGGAAGTTTATCTCATCGAGGAGCCGATGGCCGCAGCGATCGGCGTCGGCCTGCCGGTGCAGGATGCCGCGGGCAACATGATCATCGACATCGGCGGCGGCACCACCGAGGTGGCCCTCATTTCGCTCTCGGGAATCGTCTTCAGCCGGAGCGTCCGCGTGGCCGGCGACGAGCTCGACGAGGCGATCGCCAACTACATGAAGCGCGCCTACAACCTGATGATCGGCGAGCGCACGGCCGAGGAGATCAAAATCAAAATCGGATCGGCTTACAAGCTGGAGAAGGAAGTCAGCATGGAGGTCAAGGGGCGGGATCTCGTGGCGGGCCTTCCCAAGACGATTTCCATCTCTTCGCAGGAGGTCCGCGAGGCCCTTCTGGAGCCGCTCTCAACAATCGTGGACTCCGTCCGCATCACCCTGGAAAGATGCCCTCCCGAACTCTCCGCCGACCTGGTGGACCGCGGGCTGGTGCTCGCTGGAGGAGGGGCTCTCCTCCGGGGGCTCGATAAACTGCTTGCCGAAGAAACAGGACTGCCCGTGCATGTCGCCGAGGATCCCCTCAGCGCCGTCGCCGAAGGCACGGGCCGCGCCCTCTCGGAACTCAAGTTCCTCCGGGCGGTTTCTTCCGAGCGTCCTCGTCCGTGACCGCACGGGGCCTCCGCCCCTGACCCTGCATGAAGAAGCTCAACATCGCTCTCCTGCTGGCCGTGCTCGCGCTGGCCGTTTACCTCTCGGTGCTTTCGCCCGCCGCGATGCAGGCCGTGCAGGGGAAATTTCTTTCCATTCTCGCGCCGTTCCTCCGCACGGGAACGGCCGTGCAGGAACAGATCGGCTCGATGGGCAAAGGGCTCAAAACCCTCGATGAGGTCGAGGCGGATAACCGGAAGCTCACCGAGGTCAACCGGGTGCTTCTCACGACGAACAACCTGCTCCGGGAAATCGAAGCCGAGAATAACCGACTGCGGCTCGCTCTCGAATATCGCGAGCGTTCGGTCTTCCGGCTCCTGGCCGCCCGCGTGATTTCCCGCGATGCCTCGACCTGGTGGAACACGGTCAAGATCAACCGCGGGTTCGAGGACGGCGTGGAGACTGACCAGCCGGTGCTGACGGATCTCGGGCTGGTCGGAAAGACGACCACCGTCACGAAAAGCGAATCGATCGTCGTCCTGATCACCGACGAAACCTGCCGGGTCGCAGCCAAGGTCGAGGGCACGCGCGAGCAGGGGATCCTCTCGGGAATGCGCATCCAGGAGAGCGGGACAAGCGGCGAGCTGCAGCTGAATTTTCTCACGAAGAACGCGGCTCTCGAAGCCGGGAAAAATGTTTATACGGCCGGCATCAGCAACGGGGTTTTCCCGTCGGGCATCTTGATCGGCAAGGTCAAAGAATTCCGGACACGTCCGCTGGACGGCCAGGCGATCGTCGAGCCGGCCGTGGACATCTCGCAGACCGAGGATGTGTTCGTGGTGGTGGGGGCGAAATGAAGGCGGCGGTCGGAGCCCTGGCCGCCTGCGCCGGCGTGTTTTTCGCCTTCCTGCTCCAGCAGGCCCTTCCGCCAATCCACGTGCTTCACGGGGCGCGTTTCGTTCTTGTGCCGATGATCCTGTGCTATGCGGCGATGGTTCTCCCGTTTCCCGCCATGCTTCTGGCGGCGTGCTTCACCGGGCTGCTTTCCGATCTCATGTATCTGAATGCGGTGGGGGGCCGGGTTGAAATTGCGCTGGGCTGCTCTATTGTCTTCTTTGTGATTTACGGGTGCATTGCTAATGGGTTCCGGCCGGCGTATTTGCGCGGCCACTGGTGGCCGGTGATTCCGCTGAGCGTGGTTTGCACGTGGGCGTTTCTCTTCATGCAGTTCGCCATGATCTCGCTGAGGCGCGAGGGGTTTGTTTTCGACGAGGCGATCCTCTGGCGCTCTCTCGCACCCGGCCTGCTTGCTGGGCTCTTCGCCCCGCTGCTCCACGCAGTGGTGAAGCCGTTCGCCGCCCTCATCCCCGAAAACCCCTGGAGCACGAGGAGCTACTAGATGAAACGCACCCGCGCGACCGCCCGCCTCCTGCTCCTCGGACTGATCATGCTCGCGGCATTGTCCGGGCTCGTTTTCCGTCTCTGGTATGTCCAGATCGCGCGGGGTGCGGATTACACGGCGAGGATCGGCAACCGCTCGCAGGTCTCGGTGCGGATCCCGGCGGTGCGCGGCGAGATCCTTGACCGGAACGGGATCAAACTCGTCGAGAACCGGGCGAGCTTCGAGGTGGATTTTTATCTGCCGGACATGGTGAGGGCCTACCGGGAATCGAAGGGGTCCGTGCCGATGACCACCTACCGGGGCCGCGTTCACAACATGCCGCGGGATCTCAAGGAAGCCGACGTCGTGAAAATTGTCTCCGAGGAGGTGATCCCCCGGCTGGAGGAGCTGGGGGTTGCGGAAGACTACAATGCCAACGCCCTGCAGATCCACTACCGCACCAACCAGGAGGTTCCTTACAGCTACCGGCAGGATCTGGATTTCGGCCAGATGGCGGTCTTCTCGGAAAAAAATCTCGGGCTGCCGGGCGTGAACGTCACGGTGAAGCCAGTCCGCTGGTATGTCTATGGCGCGCTCGCTGCCCACCTCCTCGGCTACGTCGGGATGCCGAACGATATCGACAAACTCCCGGACCTGAAAAATTTCAATTTTTACGAGCCGGACATGGAGGGCAAGGCCCAGATCGAGCTTTACTTCAACGAGGTTCTCAAAGGCCAGCCCGGCGCGCGGATTTTGCAGCGCAATGTGAAGGGGGTCATCGAGGGGGAGGTGAGCCGAAGGGAGCCCGTGCAGGGGAGCAACGTGTTCCTGACCATCGACGCCAGGATCCAGTATTTTGCTGAGCAGGCGCTCCGCTCCGTGGGCCGCGGGGCAGCGGTCGTGGTCAACCCGCAGAACGGCGATATTCTGGCCATGGCTTCGGTTCCTTCTTATGACCCGAATGTCTTTATTCCCTCGATCGCGAGCCTGGATTGGAAGGAGTTGACTAACGACGAGACGAACCCGTTGCTGAACCGCGCGATCAGCGCCTACGCGCCCGGATCGACCTACAAAATCCCCATTGCCCTCGCGGGCTTGAGCGCCGGGGTGGGGAACCGCACGTTCACATGCAGCGGCGGCGTCACCTACGGCGACAAGTATATGAAATGTTGGGTCACCGACCGGCACATGTCGCCCCATGGCACGCTCGGGCTTTCGGATGCGATCAAGCACTCGTGCAACGCCTTTTTCTACCAATATGGAAATGCGGCGGGCATCGATAAAATCGACGAGATCGGCACGGTGCTCGGCCTGGGGCAAAGATCCGGAATTCCACTTTCCGGCGAAGCGCCCGGCGTTCTACCCGGACCGGCCTGGCTGTCCAGCGTCAACCCCCAGGCGCATTGGTCGGCCGGCCTCACGGCAAACACCGCGATCGGTCAGGGCGACGTCCTGGCCTCCCCTCTCCAGATGGCGATCATCGCGTCCGCAGTGGCCAACGGCGGCACGGTTTACTATCCCCGTCTCATCGACCGGATTGTCGCCCAGGACGGCACCGTGGTTTCGCAGGAACCGGCCCGGGTGCGCGGCAACCTGATCACCGACGCGGGATTGACCGTCGAGCAGATCGACAAGGTGCGTCGCGGCATGTGGAAAGTCGTCAACGAGGACGGCGGCACTGCGGGACGAGCGCGCATCAAGGGGGTCGAGGTGGCCGGAAAGACCGGCACCGCGCAGTTCACGCGCTCCGGGGTGAAGGACAACCACACGTGGTTCGTCTCTTTTGCTCCGTTCGCCGCCCCGCGATATGCGGTCGTGACATTCATCCAGGGAGCCAAGTCCGGCGGCGGCGTTTGCGCTCCGGTCGCCGCCAAGATCCTGGAGGATATTTTCAAAATGGAAAATGGCGACGAGGTTCCCCGGCTGGTGGCCCTCGATCCCGCCAAGGGAAATTTCCGCTTTGTGGATAGCATCGACTTCGGACGCGACATCCCGGCCGCCACCACCCTCGGAGAGGACGGCGAGGCCGCCGCCAACGCGGACGCCGCCGCCGGGGCCGCCCAGGAGAACAGGCCCGCCGCCCGGCCGAACGTCCGCGAGGAAGCCGACGACCGCGGGCGCGTCAAAAACCAGCCGAGCAAACCGAATGCCCTGCAGAAATTTTTCAATTTCCTCGGTGGGAAAAAGGAGAAAACCGACGGCGAAAACCGCCAGACGAAACCTCCTCCACAACCCCGCCGCTGAACAACCTCACCACCGCGTGCCACACGCAACAACAACAAGCACATTCATCACATGATAGACACCGTAAAACGCATTTTAGGAATCCGTAAAAAATCCACAGGCATCAAGCTCATCGTCAGTTGCGAGCGACTCGAAAAGCGGGTCGCGCTTCTCGAAAACAACAAGCTCGAGGAATACACGATCGAGCGCGAGACCGACCGCAACATCGTCGGAGGGATCTACAAGGGGAAAGTCCGCAATATCGAGTCCGGGATCAAGGCGATGTTCGTGGACATCGGGTTCGAAAAAAATGCCTTCCTCCAATTCTGGGACGCCATCCCCGCCGCGCTCGACAGCGGCATCGAGACGGTCAACCGCGGAGGGGACGCCAAAAAGAAGAAGGCCCCCCGCATCACCCACAAGGATGTCCCGAACATTTATCCCGTGGGCTCGGACGTCCTCGTCCAGGTCAAGAAGGGCCCGATCAGCAACAAGGGTCCGCGCATCACCACCGATATCAGCCTCGCGGGCAGGTATCTCGTCCTTATGCCTTTCAACGACCAGTTCGGCATCTCGCGCAAAATCGATGACCCGAAAGAGCGCGAGCGTCTTCGCAAAATCCTCCGCGAGCTCGAAGTCCCGGAGGGCATGGGGGTGATCATGCGGACGGTCGGGGCCGGCCAACGGTCCCGCTACTTCGTGCGCGATCTCAGCATCCTGCTCGAGCAGTGGACCTCGATCCAGACCGGCCTCGAAGAGAAACACGCGCCGGCGTGCCTTTTTGAGGAGCCCGACCTGATCGACCGCACGGTGCGCGACTTTCTCACCGACGAGGTGGACGCGGTCATCGTGGACGACGCCAAGGCGGCGGAGCGGATGCAGACGCTCGTCGGACACGTTTCCAAGCGCGCGAAAAAATCTATCCAGCACTACACCGGCGCGCAGCCGATCTTCGATTGCTTCGGGGTCCAGGCGCAAATTGATACGGCGTTCCACCGGCAGGTCTGGCTCCCCTGCGGCGGCTACATCGTCATCGATGAGACCGAGGCGATGATCGCGATCGACGTCAACACCGGGCGGAACAAGGGCGTCCGGGACATGGAGAAAACCCTTCTCCAAACGAACCTTGAGGCCGCGGATGAAATTTCCCGCCAGCTTCGGCTCCGCAATATCGGGGGGTTGATCGTGGCCGACTTCATCGACATGAAGAGCCGTAGGGACCAGCAGGCGGTTTACCAGCGGGTGAAGGAACACCTCAAGCGCGACAAGGCGCGGACCCACGTGCTGCCGATCTCCCAGCTCGGCCTCATGGAAATGACCCGCCAGCGCGCCAACGAAAGCCTCGCCAGCGCGATCTTCGTGGCCTGCCCGCACTGCCACGGAAAGGGGCTCATCAAGAGCCCGATGACCATGAGCGTCGAACTCCAGCGCGCGCTCCACTCGGTGATGCGCAAACACCAGGAAAGCGTCCACGAGATCAAAATCACCGTGCACCCCGACCTGCTCAGCCGCCTCCGGACGGACGATGAGGACCATCTCATCGAGATCGAGCGCCGGTATGCCGGGCGGCTTTCCTTCCGCTCCGACCCCACCTTCCACCAGGAAAAATACGTCATCTCCAACGCGATCACCGGCGACGAGCTGAAGCCTTGAGCGGGAGGTGAACTCACGCTGCAGGAAAACGCGGCACGGGCATCCCGCCCGTGCCACTTGTATGAACGGACGCACCCGCGCGGCGGCATTTGCCGCGATTTCGCTTTTTTCCGTCTGCTGCGCGGAGGCGAAGCCTCTGGAAATCCTCACGTCGTTTTATCCGGCGTATGTGAGCGCGCTCAACGTGGCCGGAGGCACGCCCGGCGTCGCTGTCGTCTGCCTGACCCCGCCGGTCGTGGGTTGCCTGCACGACTACCAGCTCACGCCAGGCGACATGAAGAAGATCGCCAGGGCGGACATCTTTGTCGCGAATGGCGCCGGCATGGAAACCTTCATCGGGAAAGCGTTGGAGCAGTCCCCCTCGCTCAAGCTGGTGGATGCGAGCAAGGGGATCCCGCTTGTCGGAGACAACCCTCACGTCTGGGTGAGCGTTTCGGGCGCGATCCGGCAGGTGAAGAACATCGCGGATGGATTGGCCGAAGCCGATCCAGCCCACGCCGGGCTTTACCAAAAAAATGCGGCGGCTTACATCGCGAAGCTGGAGGCGCTCCGCGACGAGATGCACGCGGAACTGGACGGGCTGAAAAACCGGGACATCATCACCTTCCACGAGGCGTTTCCCTACTTCGCCGCCGAGTTCCACCTGAACATCGCCGGGGTGATAGAGCGGGAGCCGGGCTCTGAGCCGAACGCGAAGGAACTCGCCGAAACAATCGAAATCATCAAAAAGCGGAAAGCCCGCGCGATCTTCGCCGAGCCCCAGTATCCTGCCAGGAGCGCGGGAGTCATCGAGCGCGAAACCGGAGTCTCCGTGGGCATCCTCGACCCCGCCGTCACGGGCCCGCAGAATCCCGCCGCCGCCCGCGATTCCTACCTCGCCGCCATGAGGAAAAATCTCGGCGTCCTCCGGAAAGCCCTCTCCGAATAATTCCGGCTTTTCGCCGATCTGTCCGATGCAGGACCTCGGCATGGCAATCCGGTTCGGGACAAAATTCCGCCTTCCTCGTGGGATAGGTTGATTTCGTTCCCCGACTTTGATAGTAAGACACACGCATGGCAAAAGACGACTGTGTCACAAGCGAAGGCGTGGTGGTGGACGTGCTGCCCGGAACGATGTTCCGCGTGAAGCTCCCCAACGACCATGTCGTGCTCTCGCACATCTCCGGAAAGATGCGGAAAAACTTCATCCGGATCGTTCCCGGCGACCGCGTAACCGTCGAGCTGTCGCCCTATGACCTGACCAAGGCCCGGATCACTTTTCGCGAGTCGGAGTCTCCCCCGAAGCCGCGCTGAGCGACCCCCCGGATACAAATTTCCAAACATCGTGCCAGTCGCTGTCTGGGAGATTTGAGGAGGCGTCGTTGTGGCCGGAATTTTTCACAGCCCAGAGCCGTTTCGGTCCGGACAGGGCGGCAAAGAGCCGGTGGGCGCCATCGGGGGGAGTCGTGGCATCGTCGTCCGCCACGATGATGGCGACCGGGTGGGGAAATGTCTTCAGCGCCGCTGCCGAATCGAAGCGGTCGAGCAGAAGCAGCCGGACTGGCAGCCAGGGGTAATGGTGGGCAGCTGCCGATCCCATGGATTCGAACGGGGTGATCAAAATAATCCCCTGAACCTTTTCGGGACGGCTTGCGGCGCACTGGGCCGCGACTCCGGTTCCCAGGGATTCTCCCACCAAGACCGCGCGTCCTGGCAACGCGTCCAGGGCCCGTTCCGCCGCCCCGGTGAGGCTTCGCTGCGTGGGAACGCCGGGAGCGGAGCCATAGCCGGGATAGTCGGCCACGTAAATCCGGCCGCGGCTACCCGCGACACGGAGGTTTCCGATCAACGACAGCCGGTCGAGGGCGTTCCCGGCATTGCCCTGGAAAATCACGACCGGGGTTTCGTCCGTGCCGTCGCGGGTCATCCAGCCCAAAGGTTTTCCGCCTTTGTCGAGCCACCGCGACATCCCGGCTTCCTGGGCCATCCGCATCATCTCCCCCTCGGAAACCGCCTGCGGATGGTAGAGCATCGCCCGCTGGCGGATGAACACGTAAAGGCAAATGAGAAGGTATCCCAGAGCGGCCAGCAGAAAAGCTCTCGTCAGAAAAGTGATAAGCACGTTCACGTCTGAACTCACTTGCCCGCCTGCCAGACAATTTTCCCCGAGACGATCGTGGCCACGGCGCGCCCCTTCCATTCGTGTTTATCGAACGGGGTGTTGTGGGAGAGAGAGAGGGATTGTTTTTTATCGAACGTCCATTCCCTGTCCGGATCGATCAGCGTCACATCGCCGGGGGCGCCGTCGGAAAGCGTTCCCCGGTCGAGGCGCAGTAGCTTCGCGGGCTCGAAGGTGTAGAGTTCGATGAGCCGCTCCAGCGAGATCACTTTCCGCTTGTGGACCAGGATGTCGCAGAATGTGGAGAACTCGGTCTCGAGCCCGGTGATGCCGAACGGGGCGCGGTCAAATTCCACTTCCTTTTCATACGAGGCATGGGGCGCGTGGTCGCTGCAAAGAATGTTGAGCGTGCCGTCGGCGATCCCCTCGAGGATGGCCTCGACATCTTCCTGCGCCCGCAGCGGCGGGTTCATTTTGAAGCTCGTATCAAAAGTTTTCAGGGACGCGTCGGTGAGGGCGATGTGGTGAGGGCAGACCTCGCCGGAAATCAGGATCCCGCGTTTGCGGGCCTCGCGAAGGAGGCGCACGCTGCCGCCGGAGCTGATGTGCTGGCAGTGGATCGGCGATCCGCAAAGTTCCGCGAGCATGATGTTCCGCGCCACGATCATTTCCTCCCCCATGCGCGGCCATCCGGGAAGGCCCAGCCTCAGACTCCACTCGCCTTCGTGCATGACCCCGTCGCCGACCAGGGAATAGTCCTGGCAGTGGTCCATGACCGGCAGGTCGAACATCCGCGCATACTCGACGGCGCGGCGCATCACCTCGTGGTTCTGCACGCAGTGACCGTCATCGGTGAGGGCGACCACGCCGGCCGCCGCGAGCGCGCCAAACGGCGCCAGCTCCTCGCCGGCGAGCCCCTTCGTGATGGCTCCTGTGCAAAAAACGTTCACGCAAGCGGCCGCTTTCGCGCGCTCGCGGATCCACGTGATGGTCGCCGAGCTGTCCGCGGCCGGCGAGGTGTTCGGCATGGCGACCACGCTGGTGAACCCGCCCGCCGCCGCCGCCTTCGTTCCGGTGGCGATCGTTTCCTTGTGCGACTGGCCGGGCTCGCGCAGGTGGACGTGGATGTCGATCAGCCCCGGCG